>VBIC01000170.1:0-487 GCA_005881425.1 Chloroflexota bacterium
CCCGAGTGTTGACCGCCAGCGTCCGGTCCAGGTCGGCTGTGGCAAGGCGCTCGATCTCCTTGCGCTCCAGCGTGCCCGCGTTGTTTACCAGCAGCCGGACGGGTCGATTCAGCTCCCGAGCACGCTCGAAGATGCGGGCGACGCCCTCCTCGGTGCCCACGTCCGCGGTGACGGTCTCGATCACCCCGCCGGCTCCACGCACCAACCTGGCGGTCGCCTCCAGCTCGCCTTCGGTGCGGGACGCCGCCACGATGGTGTAGCCGGAGCCCGCCAGGGCCGCCGATGCCGCCCGGCCGATGCCGCGCCCGGCGCCGGTGACGACGGCCAGCGGCCGGTCCATCAAGCCAGCTCCCGGTACAGCCGCAGGTGCTCCTCGACCGTGCGGGCCAGGTCGAAACGGCGCACAGCCCAGGCCCGGCAGGCGTCGCGGTCAAGGTTTTCGAGCCGGCCGGCGGCACCGGCCAGGGCCTCGACGTCCCCGCCGGGG
>VBIC01000170.1:520-3105 GCA_005881425.1 Chloroflexota bacterium
ATGGCCTCGACCGCCGTCAGACCGAAGGGCTCCTCCCATCGCGCCGGCATCAGCAGGCCCTGCGCGCTCCCCATCTCCATGAAGACCCGATCGCGGGGCTGGGCGCCGATCGCGTCGTGAAGGGCGAGCCGGTTCTCGAGCCCGGCATGGTAGGCGGCATCGTACACGCCCCCGACCACCCGCAACCGCCTCCCGGCGCTCTCCGCGACAGCCAGCGCATCCTCTATTCCTTTCTCGGGAGCGATCCGCCCCACGAAGAGCCAGCGGCCGGCGACGGGCGGGCCGGGCGCGATGCGGGCCACCGGCACGCCGTTCAGTATCACCCGGCTTTCGCCGACCCAGGGCCGCCAGGCGCCGGCCATGGACCGGGACACCGTCACCATCGTGGCCTGGCGGGAGGCAGCGGCGGCCGCCTCCACAACCCGGTCCAGGACGGGCGGCAGGTGCAGGGTGTGGAGGACCCGACGGTGCGACTGGCCGAGCAGCTCGAAGGCCGGGGCGTCGAAGGCGTGATTGTGGACCAGGTCGAAATCGGCCGCCCGGCGGCGCACCTCGTAGGCGATGCGCAGGAAGGCCAGCCGCTCCCGCTCCTGGTCCGCGGGGTCGCCCGGATCGGGCCCGCTGAAGGCTGCGGGAGCCATCAGCGCCGGGTCGATGCCCAGGGTCACGACCTCCGCGCCTGGCACTCGCGACCTGTCGGCCGCGAAGAGAGTCACCGCCTGGCCCCGCCGGGCGAGCTCACAGGCCAGGTCGAAGAGCAGCGCCTGGCTGCCGCCGAGGAAGGGCTCGGCGATGGGGGAGACGAGTGGGGCCACCAGGGCGATGCGCAGCGGGCGGCGAATCACTCGATCTGCAGCCTGCAGAGGTCGCGCGCGACGTTCACTCCCAGAGCGGCGAAAGGGATCACAGGCCGCCGGGTCCGCCGGAAGTGATCGGCGACCGCAGGCGAGTAGAAGATCCCGGCGCAGCGATACGCCGTGGCCAGGTCGCGAAAGCGCACCTCGAGCTCGCCCTCGAAGGCGACGTGGGTGAAACCGTGGCCCATGAACCAGTTCGGGTCGTCGGGCCAGAGGACGATCACCTCACCGGGCCGGCGGGTCACGCGGAGCAGCTCGCGCAAGCCATCCTCACCCCCGTGCTCGGGGTCGGCGCCGAAGGCGGAGGCCGAGATTGCCAGGTCCACGCTCTGGTCACCAAGCGGTACCGCTTCCGCCCGGCCGTCGAGCAGGGTGACGTTGGTCACACCGCGCTCTTCGAGCTTGCGCCGCAGCACCTCGCGCATGGCGGCGACCGGCTCGAGCGCGTAGACCTCCGCCGCCCGGGCGGCCGCGGGCAGCGTCAGCCGGCCGGTGCCGGCGCCCACCTCGAGCACCCGGGCTCCGTCCAGGGGCAGCTCGCGGAACAGGCGCGGATGGAGCGGCTCGCCCTCGACGAGCAGCTCGTACAGCTCGGGCTCGCGCTGGTAGAGCAAGGGCCAGGCCTCGAGCGCCTGGGCGGCGGAGAGGCCGTAGCGTGCCCGCAACCCGGCCGGGACCGAGAGGCGCGGGCGCCAGCGAGGGTCAGCCGATGGCACCGGCCCCACGCCTGTACCTTAATGAGTGATGGAGACGATGGCGCGGGTCACCCGCAAGGAGCACTTCAGCGCCGCCCACCGGCTCTTCGACCCGGCGCTGGACGACGCCCAGAACTTCGCCAGGTTCGGTCCCTGCAGCAATCCCGGCGGGCACGGGCACAACTACCGGCTGGAGGTGACCGTGGAGGGACCGATCGACCCCTCCACGGGGATGGTCCTCGACCTGAGGAGGCTGCACGAGGCTGTGCAGGAGCTGGTGCTGGACAAGGTCGACCACCGGCACCTGAACAGCGAGGTCGACTTCCTGCGTGGAGTCATTCCCACCACCGAGAACCTGGCGCGCTGTATCTACCAGCAGCTCGAGGCGCGGCTGCCGGCGGGCCGCCTGGTGCGGGTGCGGATCGATGAGACGGATCGCAACAGCGCAGAATATGGGCGGTCGGATGGCTGAGCCCGCCTTCATTCCGCGCGACCCGAGCTCGATGGCGGCGCTCGTCCGGCGCCAGCTGAGCCTGATCGGTGAGGACCCCGACCGGGAGGGTCTGCTTCACACCCCCGAGCGCGTGGCCGAAAGCCTCGAGTACCTGACGCACGGCTACCACATGACCGAGAAGGACGTCTTCGGCGACGCCCTCTTCGACGAGGCCTACCGCGACATGGTCCTGGTCAAGGACATCGAGATGTACTCCCTGTGCGAGCATCACCTGCTGCCCTTCTATGGACGGGTCCACATGGGCTACATCCCGGACGGTCGGATCGTCGGCCTGAGCAAGATGCCGCGACTGATCGAGATGTACAGCCGCCGCCTGCAGGTCCAGGAGCGCATGACCCGGCAGATCGCGGAATGCCTGCAGCGGCACCTGGAGCCGGTCGGGGTGGCGGTGGTGGTCGAGGCCAACCACCTTTGCATGATGATGCGCGGCGTCGAAAAGCAGAACAGCCGCGCCGTCACCAGCTGCATGCTGGGCAGCTTCCAGACGGATCCCAAGACGCGGGCCGAGTTCATGCAGCT
>VBIC01000171.1 GCA_005881425.1 Chloroflexota bacterium
CGTCGGCGTGGCCGTCGGTGTGGGACTGGGACCAGGCGGGGCAGTCGGGCGCCGCGATGGCCGCGCCCCCACGACGACCCGATGACTCGCGGCCACCGTCGGCGCCGTGGATGGGGCAAGCGAGGCCAGGAGCGAGGGCAGGGATAGGTCGGGCTCCGGCGGGCGGCAGAGCCCTGGTCGGCCCTTCTCTGGCATAGGCTGTAGCAAATGTAGGTCGTATGCTACGATAGGGAGCAAGATGGGCGGTGCCGGCGAGTTGGGCGCGGACAGCCTCCGGCAGCGGGCGTTCGACCTTCGCCAGCAGGGTTTCACCTACGCCTTGATCGAAAAGACGCTCGCCATTCCGTACCTGGAGGCCCGCGAGCTGGGCAGAGCTTATGACGCGGAGCACGGCCGGCCGCGCCGGATCGTGCGCAGGCTCCGGCAGCCGACCGACGACGGCGGACCCATCCGCATTCCCGCGCGGGACCTGCGCAACGACAGTGCGCGGATCCTGAGGCTGGTGGAGGCCGGCCAGCGATTCCGGATCACGGTGTCGGGACGTGAGGTGGCTGAACTGGCACCCGCAGCCACGCGCTCGGAGTTCGCCTCGCGCTCCGCGGTCGAGCGCATCCTCCGGGAAGCGCCCCTCGACCCCGGCTTTGCCGCCGACCTCGCGACCGCCGTCGGCCAGCGGGTCGATGAATTGTGAGAGGCCTGCTCGACACGTCCATCTTCATCGGCCTCGAAACCGGGCGAGTGGTCTCGGACCTTCCCGACGAGTCGGCGGTTTCGGTGGTCACGCTGGCGGAGCTTCATCTCGGCGTCCTGCTGAGCAAAGAGGGGCTCACGCGGGCCCGCCGCCTCCGTACGGCCAGCCGGGTCGAGCGCGAGATGGAGGCGATCCCGATCGATGCGGAGGTGGCCCGAGTCTTCGCCTCGATCGTGGCCGAAGCGCGGGCGAAGGGCCGGCGGCCGGGCGTCATGGATACCTGGATCGCAGCGACGGCGGTCCGTCACGGACTGGTGCTGTTCACGCAGGACGCAGGCTTCGATGACATGCCGCAGGTGCAGCTCCACCGGGCTTGACGCTTGTCCAGCCCGGCGTGGCGCTATGGAGAGGGCGTGGGAACAGGGAGGCTCGGGCTCGGCACAGGTAGCGACGCGACCGGCGTCGGCGTGGCCGTCGGTGTGGGACTGGGACCAGGCGGAGCGGTCGGGCGCCGCGATGGCCGCGCCGCCACCACGACCCGATGACTCGCGGCCGCGGTCGGCGCCGTGGTCGGCGCTGCGGATGGGGAAGGTGAGGCCAGGATCGAGGGCAGGGACAGGTCGGGCGGCAGAGCGCTGGCCCGCGCCGCAACCGTGGTGGACGCCTGCTGGCCGGCGCCCAGCTGCTCGGCCACGTACCGCGGCGCGAACACGCGCAGGAGCACGGCGAGCGCGATCGCCGTGAGCGCCAGCCCGATGACCCCGATCAATTGGTACGGTTCGAAGACGGTGGTCTCGAGCCAATAGCGGAAACGATTGCCATGGCTGTCCATCGTGAGCCCGGCCGGCGGGCCAGGCGGTCCTCCGCCCCGACTATACCTGAGCCGCCTCTCGATGCGCGGGGCTTTAGCTGGCGATCTCCACGTTCAGGTACCGAACCTCGGCTTGGGTGGGAGCCAGACCATCCTCGTCACCCTCCAGGGTGAATGCCACCGCCTCGATGACTTGCCTTTCCGCTTCCTCACGGGTGTCGGCGCCACCCACGATGCCCAGACTCGGAACGCGAAAGCTCCAGTTCCTGCTTTCGGGATCGTAGGCATATTCGACTCGGACTTTCGTTGCCATCTCTGCCTTCCTACATCAGTGTGTCACGGCCTGGTACTGTCGCCATGATGCAGCAGCGAGGCATGATCGGAGGTCTGCGCTCGCGGCTGCCGATACTGGCCGGCGCGGTGGTGATCGTCGGCGTCCTGGCCTTCGCCTTCGGGCCTACAGTGGAGCGCAAGGTGTTCGGCAAGACCCCGCCGGGAGTCACCCAGCTGTCCAGCATCGACCAACTGCGCACCGACTTCAATCGCGACGCCAGATCGACCCGCCTGGTGATGATCTTCTCCCCGACCTGAAGCGTCTGCGTTGCCGGCGCCCGGGCGGCGCACGACCAGGTCCTGGACCAGATTCAATCGCCGAACCTCAAGGTCTACGCCATCTGGCTTCGCTACTACG
>VBIC01000067.1 GCA_005881425.1 Chloroflexota bacterium
GTCCCAGGTAGGCGGCGGCGGCCAGGCCGTTGTGGCCGCCCCCGACGATGACCGCGTCGTAGCCCTGCGGCACGGCTGGGAGTATACGCGGGCCTTTGAGGCCTCTCAGCCGGCCGGCCGGTCCTTGACAAGGCGTCCGCCTAAGCGTGAAATGGCGCTGGGGTTTGGGCAACTGCCCATGCCTACAAATCGAATTGGGAGGGTGACAGTTGGCTCAAGCGCTCGCGACTCAAGAGCTGCTCGCCGAAAAGCAGAAGCTCAAAAAGTCCTTGTTCCGCCTCGACCTCATCTTTTTCACCGTCGCGGCCATCGTCGCACTCGATACTCTCGGCGCCGTCTCGTCCCAGGGCGCCCAGGCGATCTTCTGGCTTGCGGTGTCGGCGGTTACGTTCCTGATTCCCTACGGCCTGCTCACCGCGGAACTGGGAACCGCCTTCCCCGTCGAAGGGGCCTGCTACGAATGGGTGCGCCTCGCCTTCGGGCACCTGGCGGGCGCCGTGACCGCGGTCATGTACTGGATCAGCAACCCGGTCTGGCTCGGCGGCACCCTGGCGGTGACCGCCATCGCGGCCATGGACACCTTCTGGGGCAAGCCCTTCGGCGGAATCGGCAACATCGGCTGGCTGGAGTTCGTGGTCGGTGCGGCCTTCATCTGGATCGCCGTCACCTGGAACATCCTGTCGCTGCGCTACATGAAGTGGGTTCCGAACCTGGGCGCCATCGTCCGGCTCGCCCTGCTGGCTCTTTTCGGCCTCCTGGTCATCCTTACCGGGACCAGCAAGGGCTTCGCCGGAAATCTCAGCGGATGGACTCCGACCACGGGTGTGTTCGTCGCGGTCATCGGGGTCCTCGTCTTCAGCTGGATCGGCTTCGAGCTCTCCACCAACGCCAGCGAGGAGATGGAAGACCCCCAGCGCGACGTGCCCCGGATGGTGGTGGGCTCGGGCATCATCAGCGCCCTGGCCTACGCCGTGCCGATCATCGGGATCCTGCTGGTGCTCAGCACCAAGGACCTGAGCAACGTCGGCTCCTTCGTCTCCGGCTACCAGACCGTCGTCGCCAACGCGGTGGGTGGAACGGCGGCGAACGTGCTCAACTTCCTGGTGGGCCTGGCGATCGTCTTCTCGCTGCTGACCAGCGGCACCGTCTGGCTCATGGGCGCGGACCGGATGATGGCCATCGGGGCGCTCGCCGGCTCTGGTCCGCTCCGGCTTGGCCGCTTCTCCAGGCGGTTCGGGACCCCGGTGCCGGTCAACGTCACCTCCGGCATCCTGGCGACCGCCTTCCTGCTGGCCAACGTGATCATCAACCACGCGCTGAGCAACGGCAGCCTGTCCTCACTCTTCGCGGTCGTGCTCGCCCTCGCCATCTCGACCACCACCTTCTCCTACCTGCTGGTCTTCCAGGCCCTGGAGGTGTTCCGCATCAAGTTTCCGAACCAGCCCCGGCCCTACAGGGTGCCCGGCGGCATGCTGGGCGCCTGGATCGTCACCATCCTGACCTTCGCCTACGTCCTGGGCGCCACCGTCTTCTCGCTCTGGCCGGGTCTGTTCACGTCGGGGGTTACCGGGCCGGCGTCCAACGTCGACCGTGGGACCTTCGAGATCACGGTGCTCGTCACCATGGCGATCATCATCGGAATTGCCATCGTCTTCTACTACCTCGGCCGTGGCCATGCGGTCCATGAACTGCTGCCCGGAGAGGGTGCACCGGCGGGAGACCGTCAGCTGACGGGAGCGCGCCGGATCTAGCGGCGAGACTCAACGGCTGTGGGCGCGGGCGGCCGTCCGCCCGCGCCCAGCGTCTGGGCGGCTGCGCGGGAATGGGCTGGACGGCTATTGACGGCGTCCGCACGGGCTGTTAGCGTTCGCCAAAACCCCCGCCCGCGGCCGTGACCGAGCCGCGCACCCAGGAGGGGGACGACGCGCGCGACCTGGCCGGTTTCGGCTACCGGCAGGAGCTCAAGCGTATCCTGGGCGTCTACTCCAGCTTCGCGGTCGCCTTCTCCTACATCTCCCCCTCGACCGGCATCTTCACCCTGTACGCGCTGGGGCTGGGCCTGGCGGGCGGCTTCTTCTTCTGGAGCTGGCCGATCGTCATTCTCGGTCAGTTCCTGGTGGCCCTCAACTTCGCCGAGGTCAGCTCGCACTTCCCGGTGGCGGGCTCCGTCTATCAGTGGAGCAAGTACCTGGCCAACCGGCACTACTCCTGGTTCAACGGCTGGATCTACCTATTCGCCGGGATCCTGACCGTCACCGCGGTCGACCTGACGGTGCCCATCGTACTGGTCCCCTTCCTCAACGGCCTCGGCCTCAGCATCCCGAGCGGTTTCTGGACGCCGATCGTCGTGGGACTCCTGGTCCTGCTCAGCACCACGTTGCTCAACGTCTTCGGGGTCCGGCTGGTGTCGATCGTCAACAACACGGGCGTCGTCTTCGAGATCCTGGGGATGGTGGTCTTCGCCCTCGTGCTGCTGATCTTCTTCCACCACCAGTCGCCCAGCATCCTGACCGACACCCGCTATCTCGGCTCAGGATTCGGTAACGCCAGCGGCGTCTTCCTGGCCGCGATGTTCATGTCCCTGTTCGTGGTCTACGGGTTCGACACGGCCAGCACGCTGGCGGAGGAGACCAGGAACCCGCGCCGGGAAGCCCCCAGGGCGGTGCTGGCCTCGGTGATCGGCGCCTTCGTCATCGGCACCATCTTCCTGCTGGCCACCATCCTGGCCATCCCGGGTGACGCCAATAAGTTCATCACCGATACGGCCGGCGGCAAGGCCGCCCCGCCGGTGGACATCATCACCGGCAACTTCGGAGCCGGCAGCCTGGGCTCAGAGCTGTACCTGTTCGTGGTCTTCGCCGCCATCTACGTCTGCTGCCTGGCGATCCAGACCTCGACCATCCGCCTGGCCTTCGGCATGGCCCGCGACGGCAAGCTCCCCTTCGGCCGGATCTACAACAGGGTCAGCCCTTCGCTGCACACTCCGGTCGGCACCTGCATCGTGATCGGGCTGCTTTCGGCGATCCCCGTCTTCTACGCGGGCGCCGGCACGGTCGCGATCTCGGCGACCTGCATGATCTACCTCTCCTACTTCCTGGGCAACCTCGCCATCCTGATCGCCCGGGGCAAAGGCTGGCCCAAGGCCGGTGCTCCCTTCCGGCTGCGTGGATGGGGCGCGGTGGTCAACGTCCTGGCCCTGGTCTGGGGTGGAAGCATGCTGGTCAACTTCCTCTGGCCGCGCCCGGGAACGATCATCAACCCCAACACCAGCGAACTGCCCGGGCTGGCCGGCATCCCGCTCGTCGGGAACGTCCCTATCGTCGAGCTGACCATCGGGGTCGTGGTCCTCGTCGGCCTGGTCTATTACCTGATCGCTCAGGTCAACAAGCCGGCGCAGCCACTTCCACAAGAGGCGGCCGCTTCGGCCTAGGTCACAAGAGCAACCATCTCTAGAGAGGAGCGGGCCGACCGCTCCTCTCTATAATTGTCGGCACCATGGCGGTCAAGATCAGGGTTCCGGGCGCCCTGCGCCAGCTGACCAGGGGGGCGCCGGTGGTCGAGGTCGACGCCGGCGACGTCTCCCAGGCGCTGCGCGCCCTGAACGACAAGTATCCGGGCTTCAGCGAGCGTCTCTACGACGACCAGGGGCAGCTGCGCCAGTTCATCAACATCTATCGCAACGACGAGGACATCCGGTTCGGCTCCGGGCTGCAGACGCGGCTG
Organism: Chloroflexota bacterium; assembly: GCA_005881425.1. Classification (GTDB taxonomy): domain Bacteria; phylum Chloroflexota; class Dormibacteria; order CF-121; family CF-121; genus CF-120. The sequence goes on from VBIC01000067.1 coordinate 3,724, forward strand.
CAGGAGAACGACGACCTCTCCATCGTCCCCGCCGTAGCCGGAGGCTAGGACGATGCCGCGCGCGACCGTGCGGCTGACGTTCCGCGGCGACAGCTGGGCAAGGACTACCGCGTGGTCACCAACATCAAGCGGGCCCAGGTGGACGAGGGGGCCGGCTGGCTGGAGGTTGAGCTGGAGGGACGCTCAGAGGACGTCGAGGCGGCCCTCGCCTACTGCGCCAGCCGCGGCATCGACGTGGAGCGGGTAACGGCCCCATGAAGGTGGCCGTGGCCATGAGCGGCGGCGTCGATTCCTCGGTCGCCGCCGCGCTGCTGCGCGACGAGGGGCACCAGGTCTTCGGGCTGACGCTCCAGCTCTGGCCCAAGGAGATGGCCGCCCGGGACTTCGACCGGCATCACGGCTGCTGCTCGCTGGACGCGGTCGAGGATGCGCGCCGGGTCGCGTCACGACTGGGCATCCCCTACTACGTGCTCAACTTCGAGGAGGGCTTCCGCCGCTCGGTCATCGACCCCTTCACCGAGGCCTACCTGTCGGGGCGCACGCCCAACCCCTGCATCCGCTGCAACGAGCAGGTCAAGTTCGGGCTGCTGCTGCGCAAGGCGCTGGCGCTGGGGGCCGGGGCGCTGGCGACCGGGCACTACGCTCGGATCGAGTCGAGCGAGGGCGAGTACGTCCTGCGCAAGGCCGTGGACGAGCGCAAGGACCAGTCCTACGTCCTCTACCAGCTGGGGCAGCGCGAGCTCGGCGCGGTCCTGTTCCCGGTGGGCGGGATGCTCAAGGCGCAGGTCCGGGAGCGGGCCCGCACACTCGGCCTGCCGACCGCGGACAAGGCGGAGAGCCAGGAGATCTGCTTCGTCAGCGAGGGCAGCTACCGCAGCCTGCTCAAGGAGCGGTTCGCGGCCCGCCTGCTGCCCGGGCCGATCGTGGACGCCCAGGGGCGCGAGGTGGGGCGCCACGCCGGGATCGCCCTCTACACCGTCGGCCAGAGGTCGGGGCTGCAGCTGCGGTCGGGCACGCCGTCCGGCCCGCCGCGATACGTGACCGGGATCGAGCCCGGCAGCAACACGCTCCACGTGGGTCCCGCCGAGGACCTGCTGCGCGACCGCTGCGAGCTGGAGGACGTTCGCTACGTGGCGGCCCGGCGGCCCCGAGCCGCGTTCGCGGCCCAGGTCAAGGTTCGCTCCCACGCCGTCGAGGCGCCGGCCCGCGTGGTCCCGCTCGGGGATCGCGCCCGCATCCAGTTCGCGCAGCCGCAGCGCGCCCTCACCCCCGGACAGGCCGCTGTCTTCTACCACGGCGACCGGGTGATCGGTGGCGGCGCCATCGCGGCCGCGTGAACGGGGGCGAGGTCGCCCGCCAGCTGCTCCTGCACCTGGCGCAGGTGGCGCTGGTCTGGCTGATCCTGCTGGGCGGGGTCGTCTCCGCGGCGACGGCCGTCCGGGGCCGCCCCGCCTACTGGCTGGGTGTCGCCGGGTCGGTGCTGATCGTCTTCGGGTTGATCCTCGGGCCGGGATTCCTGCCGGGCAGCGTGACCGGCGTGGCGATCGGCGCCGGGATCGCGCTGGCCATCTTCGGCGTGGCCCTCGACCTCCTCCTCGGACCTCCTCCGGCGGCGGCCGGCCCGAGGGCCGGGGAGAGTCTCGACTCACGCTTCGAATGATCTCCAGCTAGCATATCGCTGAATGATCGCGACCGACAAGTACATGAGCGCGCCCATCGTGGCGCGCACCGACCATGCGCCAACCCTCTGGTCGATCCGGATCAAGACGCCAGACCCGCTGCCGTTTCGCGCCGGCCAGTACGTAGCCTTCGGGCTGCTCAACGGCGAGAAGGTGCTGGAGCGCGCCTTCTCGATCGCCTCCAGCCCCTATGAGGAAGAGCTGGAGTTCTTCATCGAGCGGGTCGCGGACGGGGCTCTCTCGCCTCAGCTCTACCAGCTGCAGGTGGGCGACCGGGTGCAGATGCGCCGCAAGGCGAAGGGCGTCTTCAACCTGGACCACAAGTCCGGACACAAGCAGCATTTCCTGGTCTCGACCGTCACCGGGATCGCGCCCTACATCAGCTACGTCCGGACCATGATGCGCGACCTGGAGCAGGGCCGGCTCGAGGAGCCTTTCCGCCTGGTCATCCTCCAGGGCAGCTCGCGCTCGGACGAGTTCGGCTACGACGAGGAGCTGCGCTGCTGCGCCCGGAGCGCCTCCTGGCTTACCTACATCCCGACCGTCAGCCGTCCCTGGGAGGATCCCGGCTGGGCGGGGGAGCGGGGCCGGGTCGACGACCTGGTCCGCAAGTACACCGACACCATGCGGCTCGACCCCGAGACCACGACCGCCTACCTCTGCGGCAACCCGGGCATGATCGTCAACGCCCGCGACATCCTGCGGCGCCGCGGCTTCAAGACGGAATCGATCAAGGAGGAGACCTACTGGGCGCCCGGCGAGGGTGAGGTCGAGTACTGAGTGGCGGCGCTCACCTTCCTCTTCGCCCTGCTGGCGGTGGCCGGCGCCGGAGCCGCGGTCCTCTATCCGGGCCTGCGCCGGAGCGGGCTGGCGCTGGCGGCGACCAACCTGTTCGTGGGCCTGGTCGCCCTGACCCTGCAGGCGGTCCCGGTCTTCCTGATGGAGGTGGTCGCCGCGCTGCTGCTGGCCGGGCTGGTCCAGGCTTTTCCCATCCGCGGCGCCGATCGCGCGCTCTGGCCCCCCGGCGGAGCCCTGGCGCCGCCGGCGGTCCTCTCGACGCTGGTCCTGGCCGGCCTGGCCTGGGTCGCCCTGCAGCCGGTCTGGTCCGCCTCACCCAACCGCGCCCTCAACCCGGCCGTCCTGCCCCAGGGGCAGCTGGTCGCCCTCGGCGCCGCCGTCCTCCTGGCGATCGCCGCCGCCCTGGCCGTGCTCACCCGCCGCGAGCCGCGCCGGGCGCAGCCGGTCGAGCAGCCGCCCCCTCGCCGGACCGCCTCCAGCACGGCGCGCCCCCCGCGTGGCCGAGGCCGCCGGTGACGGCTGTGGCGCTGCTCGCCGCGGCCTGCCTGTTCGCCCTCGGCTGCTTCGGCGTCCTCGTCCGCCGGCAGCCGGCCGGCGTCGTGATGGCGGCCCAGCTGCTCTGGCTGGCGGTGGTGCTGGTGCTGGTGGCGGTCAACCAGCCGGCGGGCCGGCTGAACCGCGGCGAGGGATTCGCCCTGCTGATCGCGGTCGCGGGGCTGGCCCAGGTCGCCGTCGGCCTGGCCCTGGCCCAGCATGCCGGCCCGGATGGCCGGGAGCGCGAGGAGGCGCGGCCTGGCCGCGCCGGCTAGGCCCCGATGACGGGGGTGCTGCTCGCCGCCAGGGGACCGCTCGAGACCTGGAGTCCGACGCTGATGGCGCAGCTGGCGCTCCTGCTGCCCGCCCTCGCGGCTCTGGTGGTGGTGACCTTCACCATCGATTCCCGGCGGGCGACCGCGGTCACGGCCTTCCTCGGAACCGCCGGGATGCTCCTCTGCGCCGGCGTCATGGCCGCGATCGAGGTGGCCCACCCGGGTCACGCCGAGACCAGCTTCACCTTCCTCCAGTTCTTCACCGGCCAGTCGGGGACGGCCTCCGAGTTCGGCCTCAATCTGGGCGTGGTCGCCGATCCGCTGGGCGCCGTCATGCTGCTTGCGCTCGCTCTCACCAGCCTGCTGGTCATCGTCTCCGCCCTCGATTCGGTTCGCCGCGCCGATGGCTTCATCCGGCTGGTGCTGGTCAGCCTGACCGCCACCTTCGCCATGGCCGGGGTGATCCTCTCTCCCAACTATTTCGAGACGCTCCTGTTCTGGATGCTGCTGAGCGCGAGCGGCTACCTGCTGGTCGGCCACTGGTGGGGCCTGCCCGCGGCCGCGGCGGCGGCCCGGCGCGCCTTCCTTTACCTGGCCCTGGGAGACGCGCTGCTGCTGGTCGCCATCGTCTATGCCTTCTTCCGCTTCCAGGACCTCAACTTCGGCCACCTGAGCCTGGCCTACCGCGGCGGCAAGGTCAGCTCCAACGGCCTGCTGATCCTGGCCCTGCTGGTCCTGGGAGCGGCCGTGAGCAAGTCGGCCCAGCTGCCGCTGCACGCCTGGCTGACCGACGCGGTCGAGGCCCCGGCCCCGGCCGCGGCGCTGGTGCTGGGTCCCACCCTGGCCAGCTCCGGCGTCTACCTGGTGGCGCGCACCTATGACCTCTTCCATGCCAGCCCGCGCGCGCTGGCGGTGCTGGCGGTGGTCGGTGGCGCGAGCGCGATCATGGCGGCGGTCTGGGCGCTGGGCCAGCGCAACCTCAAGCACGGCCTGGCCTTTGCCGCCATGAGCAACCTCGGCCTGATCCTGCTGGCGCTGGGGCTGGGCGCCTTCGGCGGCGCCCTGCTTCATCTCTTCACCTCGGTCTTCGCGGTTGCGCTCCTGTTCCTGGCGGCCGGCGCGGTCGGCGCCGGCCTGCGTACCGAGCGCCTGGCGGAGATGGGTGGACTCCTGCGCCGCATGCCGGTCACCGGCTGGACCACGCTGCTCGCCATGGCCTCGCTCTGCGGCATCCCGCCCCTCGCCGGGTCGTGGAGCAAGGGTGCCATATGGGCCTCGCTGCTGAGCCCGCTGAAGGAGCCCGGACCGATCGCCCTGGGACTGGCTTCGCTGCTCCTGGCCGCCGCCCTTACCCGGCTCTTCGCCGCGGCCTTCCTCGGCGAGACCGCCCGGCGGCGCCGTTTCGAGCCGGCCAGGATCCAGGACGCCGCCGGCCGGGTGCGCACGGCGCTGATCCTGCTTGCCATCCCGGTCGTGGTCGCCGGCGTCTGGGCGCTCCCACTGGGCGGCCACGGCTTCCTGAACGTGGTCCGTTTTCCCGGGCTCAAGCCCACCCCTCTGACCGCCGCAGGGGTCGGGCTGGCGAGCCTGCTGGGGCTGCTGGGCGCCGGGATCGGCTGGCTCGGCGGCCGGGCATGGCGCTGGCCGGAGCCGGTGGGTGCGGCGCTGGAGAGCTCCTTCTACCTGGGCCATGCGGTCGCCGCCGCCGCCCGGAGGGGCTCGGGCGCCGCCGCGTCCGGCCTGGGCTGGATCGAGCGCAGGGTCCTGGACGGCGCCCTGGCCGGCTTCGAGGAAGCGGGGGCGCTCGCCGGCCGGGTGCCGCGCCGGCTGCGAGCCGGCCGCGCCGAGCAGAGCTCCCTCGGCCTCTTGGCCGGGGTGGTGCTGGTGATCGCCCTTGCCCTCCTGCTCGTCGCCTGGGCCGCCAGGGTGACCGGGTGACCGGCTTCTCGCTGCTCATGGCCGCCGCCTCGCCCAGCGCGACCTCCTCGCCGCTGGCCACGCCCAGCGCCTCGCCGCTGCCCTCGATCGTCCCCAGCCTGCCCATCCCCAGCGGCACGCCGGCCCCGGTCACGCTGGCCAACCCCACGCTGCCCGCGCTCCTGCTCAGCGGCATCGTCTGGATCCCGCTCATCGTCGGGCTCGTCCTCCTGCTCCTGCCCGCGCGCAGCGAGGCGGAGCGGGCCCGGGTCAGGATCGGGGCCATCGTGGGCAGCGGCTTCGTGCTGGTACTGGCCGTGCTGATGTGGTACGGCTTCGCCGACCAGGGGGGCACCCTGGCCTACGAAGAGCAGCGGGCCTGGCTTCCCCAGCTGGGGTCGAGCTATCATCTCGGCGTCGACGGGGTGAGCCTGGCGCTCCTGCTGCTGACCTCGCTGCTGAGCCTTGTCGCCGTGCTCGCCTCCAGCCGCGTGCGCGAGCGGGCTGGAGCCTACTTCGCCCTCCTCCTGCTCTTCGAGACCGGCCTCAACGGGGTGCTGGCGGCGGTCGACTACCTCCTGATCCTCCTTTTCTGGGCCATGCCGGTGGTGGCCGCCTTCCTCCTGATCGCGGGCTGGGGCGGACCCGGACGGTCGCGGGCAGCCCTCAAGGTCCTGGCCTTCGGCCTGGCCTCGACGGCGCTCCTCCTGGTGGCGGTGCTGATCCTCGCCGGGCAGAGCTCACCACCCACCTTCGACCTCCTGAGCCTGCACAACACCGTGCTCCACGGGCCGGCGACGGGGCTGCTCTTCTGGCTCTTCTTTGCCGCCTTCGCCATCCTGCTCCCAGCCGTCCCCCTGCACACCTGGTTCATCGACGCGGTGGCGGAGGCGGGCGCGCCGGTGGCGGCGCTGATCGGCGGCGCGCTGCCGGCGCTCGCCGGCTACGGGCTCTATCGCACCGTGCTGGGCGACTTCCCCGCCGACCTGCACCGGATGCGCGGGGCGATCCTGGTCCTGACCCTGGCCACCCTGATCTGGAGCGGACTCTCCGCGCTGGGCCAGGACGACCTCAAACGCGCGATCGCGTTCCTCGCCCAGAGCCGCTCCAGCCTGGTCCTTCTCGCCGTCGTCTCCGCCGCGCCGGTGGCGCTCAACGGGGGCGTGGTCCTGATCGTCGCCAGCGGGCTGGGCGTGGCCCTGCTCCTGCTCACGGCGGGGATGATCCAGGAACGCACCGGCACCCATTCCGTCCGGGCACTCTCCGGGCTGGCCGCGCGCCTGCCGCGAGCCGCGATCCTCTATCTCGTGGGCGGACTGGGTCTTCTCGGCCTTCCCGGACTGGCCGGGTTCGTCGGGATGGTCCTGGTCTTCCTCGGCGCCTACCCGGTGGACCGCACCACCACCACCATCGCCATCCTGGCGTCCGCGCTCCTGTCCGGAGGCCTGGTCGTCACCTCCAGCGAGCGGATCTTCTTCGGCCCCCTTCCCGACGGCTTCGCCCGGCTGCGCGACCTGGGCACGCTTGAGCTGACCTACGCGGTCCTGCTGGTGGCCGTGATCGTGTTGCTGGGCGTCTTCCCGACCCTGCTGGCGAACGACGTCAACTTCGGCATCCTCAGCCTGCTGGCCCGGGGCGCGGGATGAGCTTCAGCATCCAGAACGCCCTCGCCTTCACCCCGGAGTGGTGGCTGCTGCTGGGGGCCGCCGTGGCCTTTACGCTGGGCCGGGTTCGGACGGGTTCGGAGGACCAGACCAGCGTGGTGGGGCTGATCGCCGTCGTCCTCGCGCTGGCCGGGCTGCTGACCCAGCTGCGCTCCAGCATCACCATCTTCGAGGGCGCCTTCGTGGTCGACGGCTACACCCGCCTGCTGCAGGGGATCGTCCTCGCCTCTGCGGCGGCGTGCCTGCTGCTGGCGCTTGCCGACCGCACCTGGACGCCCGCGCCCGACTTCGCCGGCTTCCTCCTGCTGGCCACCACCGCCGCCATGCTGATCGCGGGAGCCGCCGACCTGGTCTCGCTGGCGCTGGGCGTCGCCCTGCTCGGGATGGGCCTGGGCGTGATGGCGGTCGAGGCGCGGCCGTCGTCGACGCCGGCGGCGGGCGTGGGCGCCTTCATCGCCTCAACCCTGGCCGCGGCCGTGATCGCCTACGGCTTCGCGCTCCTCTACGGGCTGAGCGGTGAGACCGCGCTCGCCGCCGTCGGCCGCCGCCTGGGGCAGACAGGGTCGCGGCCGGCCCTGGCGGTGGCGCTGGCCCTGGTGCTGGCGGGCTTCGGCGTACTGATCGGCATGGTGCCGGTCCAGTGGGGGATGCAGTCGATCTTCCAGCGCGCTCCTCTGCCGGTATCCGCCTTCACGGGGTCGGTCGCCGTCACCGCCGCGCTGGGCGGGCTGATGCGCGTCGTCACAGGCGTCGCCGCCTCCGGCTCCGCCGTCTCCCTGCTGCTGGCGATCCTGGCGGCCGCGACCATGACCGGAGCCACGGTGGCGGCCCTGGGCGAGCGCAGCCTGCGCCGGCTCCTGTCCTGGATCCTGGTCGGCCAGGCCGGCTTCGGGCTGGCGGCGCTGGTCGGCGCGCGGCAGGGCGGAGTGGCGGCGCTCCTGGTCTTTTCGGCCAGCCTCGCCGCCGGCCTGCTGGCCGCGGTCGCGGCCCTGGTCGCCTATTTCCACCGGGTGCACAGCGACCGGGTCGCGGACATCAGCGGCATGGCCAGCTACGCGCCGGCCCCGGCCGCGGTCCTGGCGCTCGCGCTCGCGTCGCTGAGTGGAATTCCGCCGCTGGCCGGCTTCTTCGGCAGGCTCCTGGTGCTGCGGGCGGTGGTCGACGCCGGCTACAGCTGGCTGGCCCTGATCGGGGTAGCCAGCACGGTGCTGGCCGCATTCAGCGCCCTGCGGCTGGTCCGCGCCGTCTTCCTCGACCCGCCGGTGTTCGAGGTCCATCCCGTCCTGCCCCACCGGGCCCAGGGGACTGCGCTCGGCCTGGGCACGCTGGCGGTGGTCGCGTTCGGCGCCTTCCTCGGGCCCCTGCTCGGCTTCGCCACGGTGGCAGCGAGAGCGGTCCTGCCATAACCTTGGGGACCGGGCTCCCGTTTGCCCTGGGTCGCATGACAAGGACTCGGCGGGCCAAAGCGACCCGCGGTGGGCGCGGCCGCCTGATCCGGCGCTCCCTGCTGGGGCTGCTCGCCATCACTGCCGCCCTGACCGTCGCCGGCGGCGGCCTGCTCTACACCTACGCCGGCGAGCTTCCCAGCCTCGACCAGGTGAGCGCCAGCGCCCTGCCCCAATCCACCAGGATCTATGCCCGCGACGGCTCGACCCTCCTCGACGAGCGCTTCTACGAGCGCCGCACGGTGGTGCCGCTCCACGCGGTCGCCTGGGACCTGCGTCACGCCACGATCGCGATCGAAGACCGGGACTTCTACAGCCACGGGGCGGTCAATCCCCTGCGCACGCTGGCCGCCGGGATCTACGACCTGGCTCATCGCCGGGCCGCGCAGGGCGGCAGCACAATCAGCCAGCAGCTGGTGAAGAACACGCTGCTCCAGTCGTCCGGGGTCGCGCCCCGCAGCCTGGACCGCAAGCTGAAGGAGCTACTGCTCTCGATGGAGCTGGAGCGGCGCTACTCCAAAGACCAGATCCTGGGGCTCTACCTGAACACCATCTTCTACGGCAACGGCGCCTTCGGCATCGAGAGCGCCTCCCAGACCTACTTCGGCGTCCCGGCGCGCAGCCTCGACCTGGCTCAGGCCAGCCTGCTGGCCGGGCTGCCCCAGGCCCCCTCCGCCTTCGACCCTTTCTCAGGCCAGGGGTTGGCGCGGGCCCGCGCTCGCCAGTCCGCCGTGCTGCGGTCGATGGTGCGCGATCATTACGTCAGCCCCCAGGCGGCGGCCCGGGCCGCGTCAGAAGACCTGCGTCCGGCGCTGGCCCGGGCCCACCAGGCGATGGCAGGCGGCCGGCCCATGCTGGCGCCTCACTTCGTGGACTACGTCTGGTCCCAGCTCCAGCAGCAGTTCGACCCCAGCTTCCTGCTGCGCGGAGGGCTCCGGATCGTCACCACCCTGGACGCGCCGACCCAGGCCAGGGCGCAGCAGGCGCTCCACGACGGCGTCAACCGTTTCGCCAGAGGCTACAGGGTCAACAACGGGGCCATGCTGGTGCTGGATCCTCATACCGGCGCCATCCTGGCCATGGTCGGGAGCGCCGACTACTTCAGCCAGGCGATCGGCGGCGAGGTCAACTACACCGTCGCGCCGCGTCAGCCCGGGTCGTCCTTCAAGCCTTATACGTACGTGACCGCGCTCATGAACGGGTGGACGCCTGCGTCCCCGTTGAAGGACGAGAACGGAGCGCACGCCTTCCCCGGCTACCCGGTCCACGACTGGGACTCGCGCGAGCTCGGCGTGATCAGCCTGCGCCAATCGCTGCAGCTCTCGCGCAACATCTCGTCGGTGCACCTCTTCCAGGACGTCGGGATGGCCAGGGTGCTGGGCGTGGCACGCCAGCTGGGGATCAGCACCGACCTGGAGAGCAGCCTGCCCACCACCCTCGGCGCCAGCCCGGTCTCCATGATCGAGCACCTGGCCGCCTACAGCGCCTTCGCCAATGGTGGCACCCGGGTACGGCCGTTCGGCATCATCGAGGTGCGGGACCAGGACGGCGCCCTCCTCGAGCGCAACGATCCCAAGGCGGACAGCGGGGAGCGTGTGCTGCCCAGGTCGGCGGCCTACATCCTGACCGACATCCTCAAGGGCGCGGTCCACCCGGCGCTGAGGGTTCCAGTCGCCGCCAAGTCAGGGACCACCACCGACTTCAAGGACGCCTGGTACGTGGGTTACACCAGCGACCTGGCGGTCGCGGCCTGGATGGGCCGGACGGTGATGACGCCCACCCCGCACAACGAGTCGATGAACGGGCTCTGGGGAGAGACCGGCCCGGGGGCCGTCTGGCACGCCTTCATGACCTCCTATTACTCCTCCCGCCGTCCCGCCGACTGGACCCGTCCGGCGGAGGTGATCATGCAGGCGCTCTGCAAGGCGACCGGGCAGCCCGCCGATTCCGCCGCGCCGGCCGGTTCCACCGTCCAGGAGCTCACGGCCAGCGCCGGGCTGCCCTCGACCGCGGCTCCCTGCGGCGGCGCGGCGGGCGTCGCCGGCGACGGGGGCGCGTCAGCCGGGCCGCCGCCCTCGCCCGCCGCCAGTCCCGGCCTGCCCGGTGAGGGCGTGACCCCGTCCCCGAGTCCGTTGCTGATCCTGCCTTCGATCCCGCCCGGCCTGTCGGGATAATCTAAGGTAAGGCGGACGCGGCGCTCGGGCGCCGCTCAAACCAGAGGGGGTGCCCTGATGCTGGCCGCGTTCCTGCAGGGGTTCGGTCTCGACCTGAGCCTGATCGTCGCCATCGGAGCCCAGAACGCCTTCGTGCTGCGCCAGGGCCTGCGCCGGCTGCACGTCTTCGCCACCGCCCTGGTCAGCTCCATCTGCGACGTCACCCTGATCGTCCTGGGAGTCGGTGGAGTCAGCTCGCTGCTGGGGATCATTCCGGTGGTCGCGAGGGTCGCCACCGCCGGCGGAGCGCTCTTCCTCTTCTACTACGGCCTGCGATCGTTCCGGTCAGCGCTCACCGACTCCTCGCTCAACGTCCGCAACGGGTCGGAAAACTCGACCCGGCTCAAGGAGACGATCCTGACCGCGCTCGCTCTCAGTCTCCTGAATCCGCACGTCTGGCTCGATACCGTGGTGCTGGTGGGAACCGTCGGAACCCATTTCCCTCCCAGCCAGCGGCTCATTTTCACGGTCGGTGCTGGACTCGGTTCCACCGTCTGGTTCTTCGCCCTCGCGTACGGCGCCTCACAGCTCTGGCGGCTCTTCGAGCATCCTCTGTCCTGGCGGATCCTCGACTCCGTGATCGGCTGCATCATGTGGACCATCGCCTTCTTCCTGGTGCGCTCGCTGCTCCATTTTTGAAAGCCGATGCGGGCCTTGACGCCCGAGGAACCCATGGACTAAGGTGATGCCTTACCGGATCGCTCGTTCGTGATCGCGGGGGGCCGCATGAATCGCAATCACGTCCTGTCGCAGGCGGTCGATGCCCGCTTCTACGAGAGCAAGCTCAAGGACTGGTACGAGAGGTCCAGCATCCGGACCAGTCCACGGCGCCTCCTGCTCAAAGAAGACGCTGAGGGGAAGGTCTACTTTCCTCCCGATCTGGTCCCGATCATCGGCCATCGACTGGTCCGAGACCAGGGTCAGGACGTCGCCCAGCGGTTGATCGTCCAGCACCTCTACGCCTATCTGGACTTCACGGCCGCCCTCGAGCACGACGTCGTCAATCGGGTCACGCAGCGGATCGCCCAGCAGCGTGCGGGTTTCGAGCTGCCGCAGGCGATGGTGATGGACGCCTACAAGATCTACTGCGACGAGGCCTACCACGCGCTGTTCTCGGCCGACATCCGGGAACAGATCCACGCCGCCACCACGGTAGCGCCGCTCGGCTCCATGGGCGACTCCACCTGCCTGCGCCGCCTGCAGGTGGTCCTGGCAGGGCTTTCGCCCGATCTCCAGTGGCCGGCGGAAGTCTGCTTCTCGATCGTCTCCGAGACCCTGATCTCGGCCATCCTGAGCCGGGTGCCCCGCGACGCGAGAGTGGTCCCGACGATCCGGCTGGTGGTCGCCGACCACGCCCGGGACGAGGCCCGCCATCACGCCTACTTCGCCAACCTTCTGGAGCGTGCCTGGCCGCAGCTGGACGCCGACCGCAAGGCCGTGCTCGGTCCGCTGCTGGCGGACTTCGTCCTGGTCTTCCTCGAGCCGGACCTCGCCGCCGTGCGAGGTCACCTGCTCCGAGACCTATCCGCAGGACCAGGTGCTGGCCTCGGTCCGCCGCGCCGCTCGGGCCACCCTGCGTCTGTTCGAACGCCAGGGCATCTTCGAGGACCCGGCGACCCGTGCGGCCTTCCAGGCCACCGGCCTCCTGGGCTGACGCCCGTGCCGCGAAGTCCCGCGGGCGCGGCGCCGGGAAGGCTGGAGACGGCGGCTGGCGCCGTTCTGTGCTGTCCGGTCGACCACGGATCGCTGCTCCGGGAGCCGGACGGGCATCGCTGCCGCGCCTGCCACCGTCTCTTTAAGGAGGTCGACGGGCTCCCCGACCTGGCCTACTCGCCGCTGCCCGACGTCGACGGCCACGTGCCCTACCTCTGGAGCGACGTCTTCCACCTGGAGAACATCCTGCGTCAGCTCGTCCGTCCCCAGAGCGTTGTCCTGGAGGTCTGTTCGGGACCCAACATCGTGGTCCCGCTGCTGCTCAAGCGGCTGGACCGGGCGGTGACCTATCTCTCGATCGGGATCAACTCCGCTCACCTCCTCCAGCAGAGGCAAGGCGTGAACTTCCCGGTCCAGAGCATCCGGGGCGACGCCACCGCCCTGCCGCTGGCGGCGCAGAGCGTCGACCTCTACGTCGGCCATCACGCCATCAACGACATCTGGCTGACCAAAGGGGAGGCGGGGGTGACGCGCTCCTACCACGAGATGCACCGCGTCCTCAAGGCCGACGGCTACCTGGTGCAGTCCGACTGCGTCCTGCAGCACGACAGCCGGGTCGGCGATCCATCGACCAAGCTGATCGGGCTGGGCAGCCTGGCCCGGTTCCTGGACGAGCGCCGCTACCGGTGGGAGCAGAGCAGCGGCGGCGAGCTCGACTGGATCGTTGCCTCGCCGACCCAGAGCCTCCGGATCGAGCCGTCCCCCGACTACTCCATCTAATACACTTGTCCTCACTCCCGTGCGCGATTCCCCGCGGCGTCCGCCTGCGTCCGAGGAGCCCGATCTCCCGCCCAACATCTTCATCGTCGGGCTGCTCCATCAGCTGAGGGCGGGCGGCTATACGTTCACCGCCTGGCGGGTCTTCTGGCGCGACTCCTGGGTCCGGTCGCTCCAGATCATCCAGGAGCAGCCGGAGCTGCGCGCCTCCTGGCAGCGCTTCGCCCTGTCCGGGGTCACCGGGATCGTCCTGGCGACCGTGCTCGCGCTGCGCTTCCTGAGCCTCTCGGAGAGCCTCCTCTTCCTGCTCACCAGCCTGGCCTGGTGGGCGGTCCTGATGACCGACCTGGCCCTCCACCTGGGGCTGATGGTCAACCTGGAGAGCGGCGAGCTGGAGCGGGAGATCGGCTGGCCCAACCGGCTCACCGAGCTGCGCGCGTTCTCCTCGGTGTGGGTGGCCTGGGGAGCGCACTGGGTGAGCGCGGGCACCTACCTGCCACTCCTGGTGGTGTTCGGTGCTGCGGCGCTGAGCGACCTGCTCGACGGCTGGCTGGCCCGGCGCTGGCACCGGCCGACGCGGTGGGGACGCCTCTACGACCCCTTCATGGACGGCGTCTTCTTCAGCACCGCGTCGATAGCCCTGGCGGTGGTCGACATCATCCCCGACTGGCTGGCCGTGCTGGTCACGGTGCGCTACGCCTTTCCGGTGGTGGGTGCGATCGCCTTCCTCATCGTCCGCCGGCGAACGCCTCGAGTCCGGCACACGCCCTGGGGAAGGGCCTCCTCTGCCGCCATCGCGCTCATGGTCTTCGGCAGCGCGGCTGCGACCGTCTTCCACCTGCCCGTGGGCGTGATCGGTCCCATCCTCTTCAGCGCGGTACTGGTCACCACCATCGGGGCCTTCGTCAACATCCTGCTCCGGGGCATCGAACAGGCCTAGGGCTCTCGCGGCGCGCCCTCCTAGAATGCTGAGCGTGCGTCGTCTTGCGACCCTCGCGCTCACCATCTCGGTGCTCGCGGGCTGCGGGCAGCCAGCCGCCGGTGGCAGTCAGGGATCGCGCGTCGGCGAATCGATCACGATCGGAACCCTCTTCCCGCTGAGCGGGGCCCAGGGGCCCCTGGCCCGGCGGGAGTACACCGGGGTCACGATCGCCCGCGACCTGGCCAACCAGGATGGCGGCGTGAGCGGCAGGCGGATCAGCCTGCTGCCGAGAGACCTGAGCGTTCGGGAAGACGCAGGCGCCCGGGTCCTGGAGCTGAAGTCCGCGGGCGCGGTGGCGGTCCTGGGCGCCTACTCCAGCGCTCTCTCGATGCCCGCCGCCGAGGCGGCCCAGTCCGCCGGCCTCCTCTACTGGGAGGCGGGCGCGGTCGCCGACCAGCTGACCGGGGAGGGGCATCCCCTGGTCTTCCGGGTGGGTGCCACCGGCCATCAGCTGGGCGCCATGTCCTCGACCTTCGCCGCGCAGGTGATCGCGCCCCGGCTCCACCGGCGGCCCCAGGACCTGCGCCTGGTGATCGTCCACAACCGCGATGCCTATCCCCAGGACGTCGCCGGCGCGGCCGAGGCCCGGGCCCGCGAGCAGGGGATCGTGGTCGCGGCCAGCGTGGCCTACGACGCCCAGCGTCCCGATTGGCCGCGGGTCCTGGCCCGGGTCGAGGCGGCCCGTCCCGACATCCTGGTGCTCGCCTCCTACATCCCGGACGGGGTCGCCTTCCGCCGGGCCATGCTGGCGCGGGGCCTCAGAGTCGAGGCCATGATCGGTTCGACCATGGCTCAGTGCGTGCCCGAGTTCGGCGCGCTGATGGGCAGGGACGCGGTCGGAGTCTTCGCCTCCGACCGCCCCACCAGCGGCTTCAACCCGTCCGCGCTCAACCCCGTGGGCCGCGACCTGTACCAGCGCTTTGCGACCGCCTACCGCAGGCAGGCAGGGTCCGAGCCGGACGAGGAGGCGCTGGCCGGCTTTTCCGCCGCCTGGACCCTCTTCCATTACGTGATGCCCGCCGCGGACCGGGCCGGCGGGCTGGATCCCGCCTCCCTGGCTCGGGCGGCCCGTGCCCTCGACCTGCCCGAGGGCACGCTCCCCGACGGCGCCGGGGTCAGCTTTGCCGCGCAGGGGCCGGCGATGGGCCAGAACCAGCGCGCGGCCAGCGTCATCTGGCAGTGGCAGGGTGTGCGGCACAGCGTGACCGTCTACCCGCCGGTCTTCGCCACCGGGACCCCTGGCTTCATCCCCTTGCCTGCGTGATCGCCAGCGTGGGGCGGACCGGCGCCTGGCCGCAGGCCGGCCGGATCTCAGCCCTCGTGCTCCTGGCCGCCCTGGCCCGGGCCGCGATCGAGCCGATGGGGGAGGGGATGGCGACGGCGGCCTTCGCCACCGTGCTCCTGGCGGGCATGGTCTTGACTCGACCCACCTCCCCCTTGATGGGAGAGGGTTGGAGTGGGGGTGCTGCTTATAGCCGCTGGAACACGGGACGGTCGCTGCTGGGCGGGCTGGTCGTGGCCGCGCTGATCGTGGCGCCGGGGCTGCCTGCGCTGGCCGGCGCCGGCGCCGGTCACGCCAGCCGCGGGCTCGACGGCTGGTGGGCATGGGCCGCGGTCACGGCGCTGGTGGCCACGCTGGAGGAGGTCGCGATCCGGGGCGCGCTCCAGGGCGCGCTCACGCGGGGGGCCGGCACCCTGCCCGCCATCGCCGCCGGCGCGGCGGTCTTCGCCCTCATCCACCTGCCCCGCTACGGCCTGGGCGGACTCCCGCTCGACTTCGCGGTGGGCGTGGCCCTGGGGGGGCTGCGCGCTGTCTCGGGGCGCGTCCTCCCCTGCGCCGTCGCGCACACCGCCGCGGACTGGGCCGCGTGGTGGATGGCGTGAGGCGCCGCGGCCCCTTAGTGGCGCTCGCGCTGGGCCTGGCGCTGGCCGCCCTGATCCACACCGCCTCACCCTCGCCGCCACTCTTCGACGGCCTCCCTCTTCCGCAGGCGCCCTATGCCTACTGCTCCCCGCCTTCGAACCTCGAGTCGAGCAACGTCCGGCCCGCCAGAGGACAGGCCGACTTCCCGGTGCAGAACGGCGTGGTCGCGGGCGGCAGCGTGCAGACCGACGAGTCAGCTCCCCAGGTCATCCTCTTCATCGGTGTCGACGAGCTCAAGGTCTCGCCGGGCGCGGTGAGCGCGCGGGTCACGATCGACCCCGTCTGCGCTGACCCGCCCCCGCCGCCTGGAGGCGCCCAGATCCGGGGCAACGTCTACCGGGTGAGCGCCGTCGAGGAGCCCGGCGGGCGGCCGGCCAGGGTGTCCGCCGCCTATCACCTGACCATGCGGGTGCCCCCCGGGCCCTTCAGCCACCTGCAGCTCTACGACGGGACGGCCTGGCACCCGCTTTCGACCTCGCTGGCGCCGGGGGGCAATCCCTACGCCGGCTCCACGCTGGCCCAGATGGGAGAGCTGGCCGCGACCGCGACCTCGGGCGGGGAGAGCCCGGTTTCGGTGGTCCTGCGCTGGCTGGGCAGCTTCGGCGTCCTGGCCCTGGTGGTCCTGTTTGGGATAATCGCGCTCGTCCAGGAGATCCGCCGGCGACGCACCCAGGGACGAGAACGGAGGACCGGATGATCCACGGCCTCGTCTGGCTGCATGCCTTCGGGACACGCTACGACCTGCCCGCACCCCTCTACCTCTATCTCCTCGGGGCGGGCGCAGTCGTCTTCGCCACCTTCCTCTTCGTCCTCTCCCGTCCGGTGCTGAGGCAGGCGCGGACGCCGGCCGAGGATCTGCCCCCGGTCCCACCCACCCCGGCCTGGCCGGGGTGGCTGATGGCTGCCATCGGCGCGCTGCTGGCCTACGCCGGGCTGTTCGGGACCCAGAGCGTGCCCGACAGCATCCTGCCCACCGCCTTCTGGCTCGTCTTCTGGATCGGGGTCCCGATCAGCATCGCCATGGTCGGCGACTACTGGCCCTACGTCAGCCCGCTGAACGTGATCGCCCGCACCATCGGGGGGCGCGCCCGACGGCCCTACCCGCGCACCCTGGGAGTGTGGCCGGCCGTGATCCTCTTCTTCCTCTTCGCCTGCGGTGAGCTGGTCTTCAACGCGATGGCCACGCTGCCCGCGGCGACCGCCCTGATCATGATCGCCTACGCCGTCTTCACGGCGTCGATGAGCTGGATCTACGGTGCGGAGTCATGGCTGCGCCGGGGCGAGGTCTTCTGTGTTCTCTTCGCCACCTGGGGCAGGCTGGGCTGGTTCCGCTTCGGCTCGCCGGGGCGGCCTGGATTCTTCGGCGGGCTGGAGCGGCCGTTCACTCCGACGGTGGACCGGCTCACCTTCGTCCTCCTGCTGCTGGTCTCGGTCAGCTTCGACGGGCTGCTGGCCACCCCGGCCTGGAAGAGCTTTCGGGCGGAGCTGCCGGGCACGCTTCAGCCCGGCCAGCCCGGTTATGCGGTCTTCCTGATTCTCGTCTTCATCCTGCTGACGGGAGTGATCTGGGCCCTGTTCGGCGGCTTCGCCCTGGCGGTGAAGGCCGTCGGCCGCCTGGATGGGTCGGTCCTGGGGGTCATGGCTGGACTCGTGCCCTCGGTGGTCCCGATCGCCTTCGGCTACCTGGTGGCGCACAACCTCGACTACCTGGCCATCAACGGGCAGCTGCTGATCCACCAGGCCTCCGACCCCATGGGAACCGGGCTCAACATCTTCGGCGCGGCCGGCTACGAGCCCAACCGCAACCTGGTGCCGACGGCGTTCATCTGGTACTTCCAGATCCTGCTCATCATCGGGGTCCACGTCGCAGCGGTCGTCCTGGCCCACGGCTATCTCGGTCGGGCCGCGCGCTCGGCGGAGCAGGGCAAGCGGGCCGAGTGGCCCTGGATCGCGGCCATGGTCGGCTACACCATGTCCAGCCTCTGGCTGCTGGCGCAGCCTATCGTCCAGGAGGGTACCAAGGGCTGATCCCACTCCACGCCGCGCTCGGCCTCGGGACCTGGTCCTGGGACCCGACCGTCATCCTGGGCACGCTGGCGCTGGGCGCGGCCTACCTCTGGCTCGCCCGCGGCCGGTCCGCGGGCGCTGACGCCTGGCCGCCGCTCCAGCGGCTCTATTTCAGCCTGGCGCTGCTGACCCTCTTGCTGGCCCTCGAGTCGCCCATCGACGTCGGCGGCGACCGCTACCTGTTCAGCTTCCACATGCTGCAGCACGTCCTGCTGGCCATGGTGGCGCCGCCATTGCTCCTGCTCGGCCTGCCCCAGCGTTGGCTGGCGATCGACCGGCTGCGGCTGACCCCGCTCAGCGCCAACCTGCTCTTCACCGGGGTGCTCGCCGTCTGGCACCTTCCTTTCCTCTACGAGGCCACCCTGCGGACGCCGCCGCTGCACGTGGCCGAGCACCTCACCTTTCTCGGCGCGGGGGTGATCTTCTGGTGGCCGGTGGTGGGACCCGCCGGGCGCCACAGCCTGACCGCGATCGGCAAGATCGCCTACCTGGGCTTCGCGGGCGTGCCTCCGACCGTGCTCGGGATCGCCTTCATCATGTCCCGCAGCGTGCTCTATCCCTTCTACGCCGCCGCGCCGCGGGTCCTGCCGCTGTCGCCGATCGACGACCAGCGGCTGGCGGGCCTGGTCATGTTCGGGCTGGGCAACATCATCTATTTCCTGGCCATCTCGGCCATCTTCTTCGGCCTCGACGACAAGGCGGCGACCGCGGGTGACGAGGCGATGGAGGGCGCCGAGATCGGTGCGAGAATGAAGGCATGACCTCGAGGGCGTCCGCGACCGAGGCGCTGCACACCTCGGGCTACCGGCTGACCATGCAGCGGCAGTTCGTCTGGGATACGCTGCGCCAGGCCACCGAGCACCTGAGCGCGGAGCAGATCTGCTCCCGGATCCGCCGCCGCTTCCCGCGCTTCAACCTGGCCACCACCTACCGGTCGCTGGAGGTCCTGGAGGAGCTCAGCCTGGTGAAGCAGACCCGGATCGGCGGCCGCGGCTACTACGAGCTGGCCCAGGACGGCCAGGACCATTACCACCTGCTCTGCGACCAGTGCGGTTCGACCGTCGACATCGAGGGCGACCACATGGTGCCGGTGCTCCACCACATCACCCAGGACCATGGTTTCGTCGCGTCCGCCGCGGACCTGGTGGTTCACGGCCGCTGCGCCAAGTGCCAGGCCAGGGCCGACCGGGTGCCGTGATCCCTCTGAGAGGATGGGCGGATGGCCCAGCCTGAGCCCGACGCGATCCGGACTCCGGTCCTGCACGACCACGACCAGCCGCAGACTGGAATCGGGCGGCGCCTGCGCGACATCATCCTCGGGGGCCAGGACGGGCTGGTCAACGTGCTCGGCCTGGTGCTGGGGGTGGCCGCCGCCACCCAGAAGACGCAGGTCATCATCGTCGCCGGCCTGGCCGCCACCTTCTCGGAGTCGATCGCCATGGGCGGCGTCGCCTACACCTCCGCGCTCGCCGAGCGGGACTATTACCTCTCCGAGCTCAATCGTGAGAAGGATGAGATAGAGGAGGTCCCGGACGTCGAGACCGAGGAGGTCCGCGAGATCTTCCGCGACAAGGGGCTGAAGGGCGAGACCCTGGAGCGCGTCGTCAAGGACATCACGTCGGACAAGCAGGTCTGGCTGGAGGTCATGATGCGCGACGAGCTGCACCTCTCGCCGGTGTCGACCGCCGGGCTCACCGGCCGGGCGGTCCTGACCGGGGTCTCGACCCTGATCGGCTCGCTGATCCCGCTCGTCCCCTTCCTGATCCTGCCGGTCGTCCCGGCCACGATCGTCGCCATTCCACTGTGCGCCGCCGTCCTCTTCGGGGTCGGCGCCTACAAGGCGCTCACCCTGGTGGGGGACTGGCGGATGAGCGGTCTGCAGATGCTGATCATCGGCATGGCCTCGGCCTTCGCCGGCTACCTGATCGGCCGGCTGCTGCACGTCTCCGGGGCTTGAGCGCGACTCGCCCTTCGGGCCGCCAAGCCTTCTAAGCCATGTTCATCCTCGAAGCCCTGGCCTCGGCCTTCGACATGCTGTGGCAGGTCTTCTGGCCGCTGGTCCTGGGCTTTCTTCTCTCGGCCGTGGTGCAGAGCCTGGTCTCCCGCCGGACGGTGGCCGCGGCGCTGGGTGACGCGTCCCCGCGCAGCCTGGGAATCGCCTGCCTTCTGGGAGCCGCCTCCTCGTCCTGCTCCTACGCGGCGGTCGCCATCGCCCGCACCCTGTTCCGCAAGGGGGCCAGCTTCCCGGCGGCGATCGTCTTCGAGTTCGCCTCCACCAACCTGGTCTTCGAGCTGGGCCTGATCCTCCTCATCGTCCTGGGCTGGCCCTTTCTGGGAGCGGAGTTCGCCGGTGGCCTGCTGATGATCGTCATCCTCGCCCTCCTCTTTCGCTGGACCCTTACCCCGCGGCTTACCACGCAGGCGCGGCAGGAGGCCGAGCGCGATCGGCGGGGCAGGATGGAGGGCCACGCGGAGATGGACATGGCGGTCACCGAGGGACCGTTTTTGGCGCGCCTGCTCTCGGCGCGCGGGCTGACCTCGGTCAGCCACTCCTTCTGGATGGACGTCAGCGCCCTGTGGCTGGACATCGGCCTCGGCCTCCTGATCGCGGGTGCCCTCGCCGCCTGGGTCCCGGACAGCTTCTGGCGCGGGTTCTTCCTGAGCGGCCATCCGCGGCTGGCCTTCGTCTGGGGTCCGCTGGTGGGGCCGCTGATCTCCATGGTCAGCTTCGTCTGCTCGGTCGGCAACGTCCCGCTGGCGGCCGTGCTCTGGAACGGCGGCATCTCCTTCGGCGGTGTGATCGCCTTCATCTTCGCCGACCTGATCATCCTGCCCATCCTGGACATCTACAGGAAGTACTACGGGCTCCGGGTCGGCATCTACCTGCTCGCCGTCTCCTACGTGGCGATGGTCGCCGCCGGTATGGCGATCGAGCTGCTCTTCCAGGTGCTTGGCCTGGTGCCCTCGGACCACCACGTGACCGCCCTGCGGTCGGCGCCGTCGCTGGACTACACGACGGTCCTGAACCTGCTCGCCCTGCTCGTGATGGCGCTCCTGGGCTGGCGCTTCCTGAGAACCGGCGGGCTACAGATGCTGCGCATGATGGAGGGCCCGGCTGAGTCCGGTACTAGGCACGATCATCACGCCCATCACCCTCATCACTGAGCGCCGCGGCCCGCGCCAGGGCACGATCCAGTCCGGAATGCGTGGCCAGCCGCGCCCCCAGCGCCCTGGCCCGGCGGCGGAGGTCCCGCTCCAGGTGGCCGGTGACCGCCAGCACGGTGGGCGCCGGCCGGCTCTGGCGCAGGCGCTCCAGCAGCGCCAGCTGCTGCT
Source organism: Chloroflexota bacterium (assembly GCA_005881425.1). Classification (GTDB taxonomy): domain Bacteria; phylum Chloroflexota; class Dormibacteria; order CF-121; family CF-121; genus CF-120. The sequence goes on from VBIC01000067.1 coordinate 24,985, forward strand.
CCGGCCTCAGGGTCAGCTGCATCACAACCACCGCCCTGGCCCGAGCTTCCACCTCGCGCGGCGAAACGAGCTCGGCAGTGAGCCCCAGGCGGCGTGCCGCGGCCTCGACCCGGGCGCTGAAAAAGAGGTCGTCCTGGGCTACGAGCAGCGGGCGCGGCATCAGCCCAGGATAGACCGGGCCCGGCCGCTTCATGGCCGCGGACGTCCGTTGGCGCTTGCTAAAGGGTGGCTGAAACCGTATAATTCGCCCCCGTATTTGGGTCGAGGCCATTGGTGGGGCTCGAGGCGGACTCCGATCCAAAATCGAAAGAAAGGAGAGCCTCCCGTGAGCATGGCCGACAAGACCCTGACCTGTCGCGACTGCGGATTGAACTTCGTTTTCACCACCGGAGAGCAGCAGTTCTACGCCGCCAAAGGTTTCCAGCACGAGCCGTCGCGCTGCCCTGATTGCCGCTCCATCAACCGGAACGTACGCGGCACCACCGGCGGCGGCCGGCCCCGCGAGCTGCACGAGGTGATCTGCGCCGAGTGCGGTAAGCCGGCCCAGGTCCCCTTCCTGCCCACCATGGGACGGCCGGTCTACTGCAGCGACTGCTTCGACAAGGTGCGCACCACGCGGCGGTAACAACGGCGTAACGGTGTAATGGCGGCCGTAAGGTCGCCAGGCCAGCATGAGGTCGAGAGGCCGCGGGTCCGAGGGTCCGCCGCCTTCAGAGCTTGACGATGGCACATACCGGTGGCCGTCCCGTCCGCCTCCTCGGTGACGATCCCGAGGACCACTTGAGAGCGCGCGTCCGCAGGGTCGGCGGGCTGACCTTCTGGGCCGAGACCCTCGATCTCCGCACTCAGCGGCCGCGGCAGTTCATCGACCTGACCGATAGGGTCGACGCCGTGGTCTCGAGGTCGGCGGTCGACCAGGGCTGGGTCGGGATCTTCAGCAGGCACACCACCGCCGCGGTGATCATCAACGAGAACGAGCCGCTGCTGCTGGAAGACCTGGGCAACCTCCTCGAGCGGCTGGCAGCGGTCTCGGGCGATTACGGCCACAACGACCTGAGCCGCCGTTCAGGACCGATGGATGCCGAGGAGTGCGCCAACGGCCACGCCCACTGCCAGCATCTGTTGCTGGGAAGCAGCGAGCAGGTCCCGATCGCGCAGGGGCGGATGGAGCTGGGCCGCTGGCAGCGGATCTTCCTGCTCGAGCTCGACCGTGCCCGCGACCGGCAGGTGCTGGTGCAGGTCTTCGGCGCCTGACGCGAGCGACCGCGCCCTCCGGTCCTTTCCCTAGAATTGCCTGAGCGCGGCAGCCACGCTCGCGATCGCGCAACAGGAGGGATCAAGATGCTGGAAGCCTTCACCTGGTACAAGCAGTCCGCCTATCGCTGGCGGGGGAACGGCATGACCGTTTACATCGACCCCTGGGGCGTCAGCGCCCAGGACGGCCCGGCCGACGTGATCTTCATCACCCACGCCCACTTCGATCATTACCAGCCGGAAGAGATCGCCAAGGTCAAGACGGCGAAGACCAAGTTCGTCGCCCCCCACGACATCGCGAAGGAGCTGAGCGGTGACGTGAAGGCGGTCCGTCCGGGCGACTCCTTCGAGGTGGGTGGGATCAAGGGCCAGGCGGTGCCCGCCTACAACACGGCCGCGGAACGGCTCGAGAATCACCCGAAATCGAAGCAATGGGTCGGTTACGTCCTCGACCTGGGCGGCCGCCACTACTACCACGCGGGTGACACCGACCATGCCCCCGAGCTGGACAGGATCAAGACCGACGTGGCATTCGTGCCCATTGGCGGCACCTACACCATGGAGGCGCCGGAGGCGGCCGGGCTGGTCAAGGCGATCAAGCCCCAGCTCGCGGTCCCCATGCACTACGGCTTCGTGGTGGGCACGCCGGCGGATGCGGATCTGTTCAAGCGGGAATGCGACCCGATCAAGGTCGAGACGCTGAAGCCGGTGCACGCCTTCGAGAAGACCGAAGCCCGTGCATAGGGAGACGGTATCCTACCGGGCCAACGGCGGCAGCGCCTCCGGCCACCTCGCGGTGCCGGACGCTAAAGGGCCGCACCCGGGGGTGGTGGTCATCCAGGAGTACTGGGGACTCGAGCCTCACATCAAGGACGTCGCCGGCCGCTTCACAGAGCATGGATTCGTCGCCCTCGCTCCCGACCTCTATCACGGAAAGGTCGCGAAGGAGCCCGATGAAGCGCGCAAGCTGGCCATGGCGCTCGACCTGCCCCAGGCGGTCAGGGAGATCGCCGGCGCGGCCCGCTACCTGACCGGACGCTCCGACGTGCAGCCCAAGAAGGTGGGCGTGATCGGCTTCTGTATGGGCGGCCGGCTGGCGCTCGCCTTCGGCGCCGCCTCAGAGCTGGTAGGAGCGATCGCGGCCTTCTATCCCGGCGGGTACCGGCCGACGGTCGAGGACGCGCGCCAGCTGAAGGCGCCCATCCTGATCCATTTCGGCGAGGAGGACCACTCCATCGGTAGCGACGACCGGGCCCACATCGAGCGGACGCTCAAAGAGGCCGGGCGCACGGCCGAATGCCACATCTACATGGGAGCGCCGCACGCCTTCTTCAACGACACCAAGCCGGGCCACCGGCCGGAGTCGGCCAGGCAGGCCTGGGAGCGGACGATCGACTGGTTCTCCCGGCACCTGAAGGCCGTGCCGGTCGGCTAGGAAGGCGCCTCCGGACCGTGCACGCGGTTCGACCACATCAGCTGGATGGGAGCAGTCCCGCCGGCCCCGAGTCGGACCTCCTTGAAGACCAGCCCCAGGTCGGTCCCCGCCTCGAAGACCGGGAAGTCGCCGACCTCGAATCCCTGGGCTGACGTCCAGCCCAGCAGGGCGTCGGCCTTGGGATCGTCGCCGGCTCGGATCGCATCCTCGACGTCGGCGTCGGTGCGGGCTTCGTTGAGCTCGTGGTAGAAGGTGGCGACGACGTTCTTCCAGGGCTCGTCGAAGGCGACGATCCCGTTCTCCTGGCCGCCGTTGAGCCGCTGGGAGAAGACGCCGACCGCGTAATAGGTGACGCCGCCGCCGAGGTGAAGGGAGCCGTGGAAGCCGCCCAGCCCGTGCAGCGAGTCGGCAGCCTCCTCGTCCAGGCCCTGGCGCTTCTGCGCGCCTCCGCTGTCCGCGAGCACGGTGCCCGCCGGCAGCATCAGGTTCACTACCGTCCGGCTGCGATCGAGCTGGCTCAGATGACCGCCGGACTGGAGCTGGGCGACGATCCGCTCCACGGCTGTCTTGTCGGTGCGCCTGGGCGGTTGGACGGCGAGCACCTGCGACTGGTGCGGGCTGGTCGTCGGCGGCTTGCCACCGAAGTACTGGCCCATGATCTCGTTCAGGCCGGGATCGGTCATGGCGCCGGCCAGAGCGGCGTCGATGGCCTTGACGTCGGAGGCGGACCACTGTCCGGAACCGCCCAGAAAGAAGCTGACGTAGTCGAGGCTGGGAAAGGTCCTGCCACCATGGTCGACCAGGTCGTGCCCGGGACTGGGGGCGATCCCGGGAGCGATGGCGTCGGGGGCGAGACCGACCCAGGTCCGGTAGGCCCGTGCCGCCTGCGACCTCGGCCTGGCCACGACGTTGAGGATCCGGCCCATGCTGGCATCACTATAGGCCGGCGCTCCTCTCGATACGGGAACTTTTTGCCGGCTGTCCCGTCTGAGGTATGAAGTCTCGACCCCGACAAGGAGGACGCGCCATGCTCCGCAAGCTGCTGTCCGCCGCCGGTTTAGCCTCGCTCGCCGCCGCCCTGACCCAGGCGGTCCCCGCCGCCGCCTGCGGCAGCCTGATCGCTCCCAACGGCTCAGTCCGCCTCACCCATGCCGCCACGCTGGTTGCCTGGCACGACGGCGTGGAGCATTACCTGACCAACTTCAGCTACGCGGGCAACGTCCCCGACGTGGGCTATATCATCCCCCTGCCGGCGGTCCCCGTCGAGCCGGTCAAGGAGGGTGGAGACTGGACCCTGCAGCGGCTCTTCCGGGAGACCCATCCCGCGCCCCTCGCGCTCGATTTCTTCGCTGCCGGTCACGGGAAGGCCGCGGCGTCCTCGGTCGACGTCCTGCAGCAGGTCCAGGTCAAAGCCCTCGACATCACCGTCCTGCGCGGCAGCGGGCAGGCGGTCATCGACTGGACCGCCTCGAATCACTTCGTGCTCGACCAGGAGACCAGGGAGCACCTGCTCGCCTACGCCAAGGGGAGCCCGATCTTCCTGGCCGCGAAGTACGACCTGAGCCGGGCCCGCCAGCAGGGCCTGCTCTTCGGTGACGGGACGCCGGTCCTGATCACCATGAAGACGGCTCATCCCTGGATCCCGCTCGAGGTCCTGGCCATCGACGGCCAGCAGACGCAGGCCGATCTCTACCTGCTCACGGACCAGCCGCTGAATACCTCAGCGCTGGGCGCGATGGTGGGACAGTCAGCGGTCGGGCAGGAGGTCCCGGGCGCGCCGGGGCTTCGCATGGCCTTCCAGGAATCCATGAACGCCAGCCTCTTCCACGACCTTTCCACCGACAAGAACATGGGCTGGGTGCCCACCAGCGGCTGGCTCAGCTACCTGACCCTGGACGCGGCGCCGCAAAACGTGACCTACGACCTGAGCGTGACCCCGATGGGCGTGGTCAAGCTCGCCCCCTTCGGAACGGCGCCGATGGCGATCGTCGACGGGCCAGGCGGCGGCCGGGCCCTCAACCTGCCCACGGCGCCGGTCGGGACGCCGCTCGCGATCCTGCTGGTGCTGCTCCTCGCCGAGGGCGCGTTCCTGGTCCTGCGGCGCAGCTGACGCTCGATCCGGCTCCACAGGCGCGGGGTTTCCCGCGCCTGTCTTCGCGTCGCGGCCCGCTGCCGTCGAGGTCAGATCAGGCTGCGCGACTGGCCGCCGTCCACGGTCCAGCAGGCGCCGGTCACCAGGCTGGCCCGGTCCGAGGCCATGAAGGCGACCACCTCGGCCACCTCTTCCGCGCTGCCGAAACGCCCCAGCGGCAGCTCGGAGCGGGTAAAGGCCTCGATCCCGGCCGGGTCCTGCTCCCGGCGGCGCTCCCAGCTGCTGCCGGGGAACATCAGCGAGCCGGGGGCCACGGCGTTGACCAGGATGCCCTCGGGCGCCAGCTCCCGGGCCAGGGCGCGGGCCAGGCTGATCTCGGCCGCCTTGGCCAGGTTGTAGGCGGCCCGCCCGCCGCTCTCGCGCCCGTAGATGGAGGCGATGAAGATGATCCGGCCGCCCCTGGCCCGCCGCATCCAGGGCACGGCCGCGCGGGCCGCGCGCAGCCCGGCCAGCGCGTTGAGGCTGAAGCCCTCGCGGTAGGCGTCGTCCGGGGTCTCGAGCGCGCCGCTCCCCGAGGCCCCGCCCGCGTTGTGGACCAGCACCCCGAGGCCGCCGAAGTGATTCGCCGCCGATTCGACGAAGGCCTCCACCTGGCCCGGGCCGGTGACGTCGCAGGCCTGGATCAGGACCTGCGCGCCTTCCGCGACGAGCCGGGCCCGGGCCGCCTCCAGCGTGGCCGGGGTGCGGCCGCAGATCGCGATCCGGCAGCCCTCTCGGGCCAGCGTCGTGGCGATCGCCAGGCCGAGGCCCCGACCGCCGCCGGTGATCGCGGCGACCCGGCCGCTGAGTCCCAGCTCCATCGGCAGGGCTAGCGCCGGCCTGGGATCAGACCCGCGCCGGCTCCCCCTGCAGGACCAGCGCCCTCTCCGTCTTGGGGTCGAAGAGGTGCAGGTGGTCGGTGTCGACCGCGAGCTGGACCGGCTGACCCGGCTGCAGGTCCTCGCTGCGAGGATCCATGCGCGAGGTCAGCGTCTTGCCGCCCACCGTGATGTAGGCGAAGATCTCGCTGCCCATGCTCTCCACGACCTCGACCTTGGCCGGGACCCTGGGCATGCCCTCGCGGCCCGGGAAGCGGGCGTCCTTGAGGTCCTCGGGACGCAGGCCGACGATGACGTCCTGGTCGCGCCTGGCGCCCGCGCCGCTCAGGACGCGCTCCTCCATGGGGATCTCGAAGCCGTCGCCCTTGAGAGAGGCGCGGCCGTCGCCGGTGACCCTGGCGCTGAGGAAGTTCATGGCCGGGCTGCCGATGAATCCGGCGACGAAGACGTTGACCGGCTTGTGGTACAGGGTCTGGGGCGTGTCCACCTGCTGGACCAGGCCGTCCTTCATGACCACGATCCGATCCCCCATCGTCATCGCCTCGACCTGGTCGTGGGTGACGTAGATGAAGGTCGTCTGCAGGCTCTTGTGCAGCTTCAGGATCTCGACCCGCGTCTGCACCCGCAGCTTGGCGTCGAGGTTGGAGAGCGGCTCGTCCATCAGGAAGGCCTGGGGCTTGCGCACGATCGCCCGGCCCAGGGCGACGCGCTGGCGCTGGCCGCCGGAGAGCGCCTTGGGCTTGCGGCTGAGGTAGTTCTCGAGCCCCAGGATCCGGGCCGCCTCCCGCACCCGCTTGTCGATCTCGGCCTTGGGTGTCTTGCGCAGCTTGAGCCCGAAGGAGAGGTTGTCGTAGACGGTCATGTGGGGATAGAGAGCGTAGGACTGGAATACCATGGCGATGTCCCGGTCCTTGGGGGCCACGTCGTTGACCACCCGCTCGCCGATCTTGACCATCCCGTCGCTGATCTCCTCCAGGCCGGCCACCATCCGCAGCGCGGTGGACTTGCCGCAGCCGGAGGGGCCGACCAGGACCATGAACTCCTTGTCCTTGATCTCCACGTTCATGTCGGCGATCGCGGTCACGTTGCCCGAGTAGCGCTTGTACACGTGCTCGAAAACAACCCCTGCCATGGGCCGAATTCTACGGTTGGGCAGGGGGCTGGTCAAGGGCGGCTCTCGAACTGGGCTCCAATTCGAGCCCGGCCGGCCGAACGAGCGTTCGATTCCGGTCAATTACGAGAGGAAAGCTGGACGCCGCCGTTATACGACTGGCATCATTGTCCTGGAGAGGGGTATGACGCAGAGGCGGGCCCTCGAGCTCAGGCTCCCCCCCAAGGAAGTTGAACGCGTTTGGCACTCAAGTCTCCAGTGGTCTCACCAACCTCGT
>VBIC01000068.1 GCA_005881425.1 Chloroflexota bacterium
GAGCTTGATCAAGATCTTCGGGTTGGCGGCGCGGGCGCCGCTGACGTATCCCGCGATGTAGGAGTCGACCTGGGGCGAGTGGTTCAAGCCCAGGATCGCGGTCGTGTTGTGGGCCGCCGCGCCCACCTTCTCGCTCTCCATCAGTCCGGCCAGAGCCCCCACCAGGTAGGCCGCGTCCTTCTCGTCGAAGGTCAGCGACAGGACGTTGCTCAGGGCCGCCGTCCTGCCGGAAGGGTCGATCGGCTCCGCGTCGACGAGCAGGAAACGGATCTGAGGCGAATGGGAGGCGCCGCTCCAGACCGCCTGGGCCTCCTCCGCGGAGACGGTCACGACCAGCGCCGGGCGGGTCGCGACGCAGGCCTCGATGTCGGTCAGGTAGTCGTCGGCGGCCGCCGGCTGCATCACGTGGACCCGGACGCCGGCCGACTGGATCCCCTGCAGGGTCAGCTGGTTGACGCTCCCGTCGCGCACGCCGTCGACGGTCGGGACCAGGCAGACGGTGAAGGGCGTGGGGGTGGGGGAGGGGTGGAGCGAGGGCGGCCCGGAGCAGGCGTTGAGGCAGAACGCCGCCGCCAGCGCGGCGGCAAGGCGCCTCCCCAGCCCTCCTCGCGCCCGCAGGGCGGGCGGGCGAGGGTCGGGAGACCTCACCTGGCCGAGCCGCCCGTCATCAGGAGGCCGAGACGGTCCTCCGGCGCGTCACCCGATTCGATGCTGACGATCCGCCCCTCGTAGATGACGGCGATCCGGTCCGAGAGCGAGCGGATCTCGTCCAGCTCGGCGGAGACGAGCAGGACCGCGGCGCCCCCGTCTCGCTCGGCGACGATGCGGCGGTGGATGAACTCGATCGCCCCGATGTCGACGCCGCGGGTCGGCTGGGCCGCGAGCAGCACCGTCGGCCGCGCTCCCAGCTCCCGGGCCACGATGATCTTCTGCTGGTTGCCTCCGGACAGCGATCGAGCGGGCGTCTGTGGAGTCGGGGTCCGGATGTCGAACTCCCCGATCAGGCGGCGCGCCCATTCCAGGATCGCCCGCAACCGGAGCACGAACTGGCGCCAGGCAAAGCTGCCATCGCGCTGGTGGCCGAGGATCAGGTTGCCGGCCACCGAATAGTTCAGGATCAGGCCCGCGCCGCGCCGGTCCTCGGGGATGTGGGCGATGCCCGCGGTGCGGATGGCGGCGGCGTCCAGGGCGGTGATGTCACGGTCGCCGAGCCGGATCCGGCCTGCGGTCGGCCGGCGGGTGCCGGCCAGCACCTCCATCAGCTCGCTCTGCCCGTTGCCCTCGACGCCGGCGATCCCCAGTATCTCGCCGCGACGCACCTCCAGCGAGACCCCTCGCAGGGCCGGCACGCCCCGGTCCGAGTTGGCCCCGAGCCCTTCCACGGCCAGGGCCACCGGACCCGGCCGCGCCGGCTTCAGGTCGACCCGCAGCAGCACGTCGCGCCCGACCATCTGGCGCGCGATCTCCGCCTCACTGGTCTGTCTGGTCAGCAGGTGGCCGACGACCCTGCCCCGGCGCATGACCGTGATCCGATCGGAGACCTCGAGCACCTCCTTCAGCTTGTGGCTGATGAAGATGATGGTCTTGCCGCTCTTGACGAGGTCCCGGAGGACGCCGAAGAGCTCGGCGCTCTCCTGCGGCGTGAGCACGCCGGTGGGCTCGTCCAGGATCAGGATCTCCGCTCCCCGGTAGAGCACCTTGACGATCTCGGCTCGCTGCTGCAGGCCGACCGGCAGGTCACCCATCCGGGCGTTGGGGTCCAGCGCCAGCCCGTAGCGGCGGGCCAGGGCGGCGATCTCCTGCCCCGCCCGGGCATGGTCGTAGAAGCCGCCCGGGCGGACCGGCTCGCGTCCCAGCATGATGTTCTCGCCGGTGGTGAATACCGGAATCAGCATGAAGTGCTGGTGCACCATCCCGATCCCCTGCGCGATCGCGTCGCGCGGGCCGTGCAGGCGGACGGGCCGGCCGCGGACCCGGATCTCCCCGCTGTCCGGCTGGAGCAGCCCGTAGAGGACGTTCATCAAGGTCGACTTGCCGGCCCCATTCTCACCCACCAGGGCGTGGATCTCGCCCTGGCGGACCTCGAAGTCGACGTGATCGTTGGCCACCACTCCGGGCCAGGCCTTCACGATCTGGCGCATCTCGACTGCGAGCGGGGCCTCGTCTTGCGGCTGCTCGGTCATTCCGTCCCCGGCGCGTAGGGAATCCCGTCGGCCGCCGGCGGCTGGCTGCGGCCGACCACGCCGGCCAGGACGACCAGGGTGAGGATGTAGGGAAGCATGCTGAGCAGGTACTGCGAGACGTGGATGATCGAGTTGTTGTCGTAGATCGCCTGGCCCAGGCCGAAGATGAGGCAGGCGATGAAGGCTCCGAAGGGCGTCCACTTGCCGAAGATCATCGCGGCCAGCGCGATGTAGCCGCGGCCGTCGGTCATGTTGGGGACGAAGGTGTTGGAGATCCCGATGGCCAGGAAGGCGCCCGAGAGGCCCGAGAGCAGGCCGCTGCTGATGACCGCGCCGTAGCGCAGCCGGTAGACGTTGATGCCGGCGGTGTCCGCCGCCTCCGGGTGCTCGCCCACCGCCCGGATGCGCAGCCCCAGCCGGGTGCGGAAGAGCAGCACGTGGACCAGCAGGAGAAGGATGAGCGCGACGTAGACGATCACGTTCTGCTGGAAGAGGACCCGGCCCAGGAAGGGGATCTGGTCGAGCAGCGGGATCTGCAGGTTGGGCAGGAGCTCGGAGGGCGGGAGGTGGCCCACGTCCTGCAGGCCGTAGAAGCGGTTGATCAGGAAGACCGTGATCCCGGTGGCGAAGATGTTGATCGCTATCCCGCTGACGATCTGGTCGGCTCGGAAGCGGATCGATACCACGGCGTGGATCAGCGCCATCAGGCCTCCCGCCACCATGGCCACCAGCGCGCTCAGCCAGGGATCGTGGAGGATGAGGTCGGCGGCCACGGCGAAGAAGGCGCCGGTCAGCATCATGCCCTCCATGGCGATGTTGACCACGCCGCTGCGCTCCGAGATCACGCCGCCCAGCGCCGGCAGCAGGAGCAGTACGGCGGCAGCCAGGGCGGCGTGCCAGAGGTCGGCTGTGAGCAGGAGATGGCCGATGTCGGAAAGGACGGTCATGCCAGCCCCTCGTCGTCGGCGAGGGCGGTCGCGGACTCGCCCGCCAGCGCTCCCGCCGGAGCCTCCGCCGCCGGCGTGCCCGCGGCCCGGCCCACCGCGGGCAGGCGCAGCTTGAGGGTGCGCAGGAAGTTGGCCGCGATGCTGAACAGGATCAGGGCCTGCAGCACGTAGACCAGGTTGCCCGAGATCCCGGCGTCGCTCTGCATCACGGCTCCTCCGCCGTGCAGCGCGCCGAATAGGATGGCGGCGAAGACGATCCCGGTGGCCGTGCCCAGGCCGAGCAGGGCGACCGCGATGGCGTCGAACCCGGTGGTGTCGGAGAAGTACTTGTCGGTCAGGTTGTGGTCGACCGCGGCGATCTGGACGGCTCCCGCCAGGCCGGCAAAGGCACCCGAGATCAGCATGGTGAGGATGATGGTGCGGCGAACGCTCATGCCCGCGTAGCGGGCCGCCTTCTGGCTCTGGCCCACCGCCCGCACCTCGTAGCCGAACGAGCTTCGCCAGAGGAGGAAGGCGTAGGTCCCGGCGGCCAGCAGGGCGATCAGCAACCCGACGTGGACGCGATAGACGGACGCCGGGAGACCGAAGACGATCAGCTTGTCGTCGTGGGGGAGGAGCGTGCTGAGGTGGGCTCCGGCTCCGATCGGGGAGGAGACCGAGAAGCCGTTGTGGAGCTGGAGCGGGCCGCCGATGATCAGGAACCGCAGCAGCCACTGGGCGATGTAGTTGAGCATGATCGTGGTCACCACCTCGTGGGCGCCGGTCAGAGCCTTGAGCACGCCCACGATCCCGGCCCAGGCGGCGCCCGCCGCCATCCCCGCGAGCAGCACCGCCGGCAGCAGGACCGGGGCGGGGGCGGCCGCGAAGTGGATGCCCACGGTGGTGCAGGCGATCGCGCCCACGATCAGCTGCCCCTCGGCGCCGATGTTGAAGAGGCCGGCCCTGAAGGGGAGGGCGACCGCCACCCCGGCCATGATCAGGGGGGTGAGGAAGACGATGGTGTTGGAGACCTGCAGCCCGGCGTTCTCGCCGCCGCTGCAGAGGAGGCCGAATCCGCCGCAGATCAGGGCCTGGTAGGCGGCGAAGGGGTTGCCGCCGGTGACGGCCACGATCACGGCTCCCATGAGGAAGGCGAAGACCACCGACCCCGCCGGGACGGCGACGGCGCGGCCGGCCCGTCGAAGGGAGGCGGCCAGGGGAGGGGCCGGTCGGCCCGCGGCGGCGGTCGAGCTCGCGGCCATGGTCGTCTTCCTAGAGACCCTACGTCAGGAGCGGGCGGGTTGCAAGCACCCGCCCGCCCGGCGACAGGCCGAGGTCTCCTCGGCTAGGGAACCGTGGGATCAGGGATGTCGGCAGGGGGAGTCAGCGCGCCCGACTTGATCTTGGCGCTCACGTCCTGCACCGCGGTCATCACGTCCGAGGGCAGCTGCAGGTTGTCGGCCTGGTAGCCGACGCCGTCGTTCTGCAGGCTGAAGGTCAGCGCGCCGCCCTGGAAGGTGCCGTCCTTGACGCCCTTGATGGCGTCGTAGGTGGCCACGTCGACCCGCTTCAGGGCGCTCGCGATCACGGAGGCGTCGGCATCCTTCTGGTCGGCGTCGACGCCGATGCTGTAGACGTGCGCCTGGCCCGCGGACTGGAGCACGCCCAGACCGCAACCGCCCGCCACCTGGAAGAGGACGTCCGCGCCCTGCGAGATCTGGCTGCTGGCCACACCCGCGCACTTGGCCGGGTCGGTGAAGTTGTTGGAGTAGCCGACGAAGACCTTGACCGATGGGTCCTCCATCTTGGCCGCCCACTTGTAGCCGGCGATGTAGTGGTTGACCGGCGGGATGCTGACGCCGCCGACCGCCCCGATCTTGTGGCTCTTCTTCGGCGTGGCCCCGTCCTTCTCCAGGACCCCGGAGATGACGCCCACTAGCGCCCCCGCGTCCTGCTCCTTGAAGAACAGGGACTCCACGTTGGAGTGCTTGAGATCGGTGCCATTGGCGTCGGTGCCGGCCCCGTCGATGATGGCGAAGTGGACGCTGGGGAACTGGCCCGACACCGTCCCCACCGCCTGCTGCATCAGGAAGCCGACCCCGATGACCAGGTCGTATTTCTTGCTCGCGTAGTTGGTCAGGTTGGGCACGTAGTCGTCGCCGCTGTGCGATTCGGTGACGTCGCCCTGGACCCCGAAGTCGCTCTTCGCCTTCTGCAAGCCGACGTACGCCAGGTGGTTGAAGCTCTTGTCGTTCAGTCCGCCGATGTCGGTCACGAGTCCGACCTTGATCGTCTTCGACGCCGACGCGCCGGGGCTGCCCGTCCCGCCGCAGGCGCTCAACAGGGCGCCCGCCGCGGCGAGCGCCGTCACTACACGAAGGCCCGAATGCACCATGCGTTCTCCCCCTTCGAGAGAATTAGGATTTGAAGCGGCAATGCGTCCAGTACCCGCCAGCCCTCTCCAGCGGGCGGTATTGTAACACGCCACTCTGAGCGATTATTAACGGTCCCCGGGCGGTCAGGTCCCGAAGAGCCGGTCGCCGTAGTCACCCAGCCCGGGCAGGATGTACTTCTGGGCGTTGAGCTCCCGGTCGCGGGCCGCGGTGAAGACGTCCACCGAGGGGTGCGCGGCCTGCAGCGCGCTGATCCCCTCGGGCGCCGCGACCACGCAGACCAGCCGGACGCTGGCCGGCCGGTACTCCTCCAGGATCTCCACCGCCTTGCAGGCGGTGCCTCCGGTTGCCAGCATGGGGTCGAGGATGATGGCGACCTTGCCCTGGATGTCGGGAGGCAGCTTGACGTAGTAGCGGGAGGCGATCGCGGTGCGCTCGTCCCGCTCCAGGCCGATGTAGCCGACCGTCACCTGGGGAAGGAGGTCGAGGACCGGCGGCAGCAGGCCCAGGCCGGCCCGGAGTATGGGGACCGCGACCACCCGGTCCGAGACCGTCCGGCCTTCGAAGGATTCGAGGGGGGTTTTTATCGGGGCGGGGTTGGTGCGCAGGTCGCGGGTCGCCTCGTAGAGAAGGAGGGTGATGATCTTGCCCGAGGCTTCGCGGAATCCGTCGGGCTCGGTCTCGCGGTCACGCAGGCGGGTCAGGTAGTGCGCCACCAGCGGATGGTCGACCAGGTGGAGGGCCACTCAGCCGGCCCCCGTGGCCGCCGCCGGCCGCAGGCCGCGGATGGCCTCGATCGCGACCTGGAACATGGGGGAGAGGTCGAGGGAGGCGACCCGCGCCGGATCGATCTCCTCCTCGCCCGGCTCGTTGACCACCGTCAGCACGGCGCCGCCGCGCAGTGAGCGCAGGGAGCAGAGGGTGAGGATGGTCGAGGTCTCCATGTCGTTGCAGAGGACGCCTGCCCGCTGCCATGTGCGGGCCGCCTGCTCGATCTCCTGCCGCCGGGGCATGGCCTGCGCCTGGAGATCCGGATAGAGGGCGTCGTGGCTGCGCACGACGCCGGCGTGGACGCGGTGGTCGAGCCGGCGGCCGGCCTCGAGCATGCCCCGGACCAGCGTCTCATCGGCGACCGCCGGGTAGGCGAGCGGGACGTAGGCCACGGTCGTGCCCTCGTCACGGACGGCGCCGGTCGCGACCACCAGGTCGGCGAAGCCGATGCCCGGCTGGATCGATCCGGTCGTGCCCACGCGGATGAAGGTGGTGGCCCCGATGGCGGCGAGCTCCTCCAGCGCGATCGCCGTCGAGGGCGAGCCGATGCCCGTGGAGCAGACGGAGATGGGCCGGCCGTCGACCAACCCGGTATAGGTGGTGAACTCGCGATTGCGCGCGACCAGCCGGGGCGAGTCGAAATGCCTCGCGATCGCCTCGCAGCGGCCGGGGTCGCCGGGCAGCAGGACGGCGTCGCCGACGTCGCCCGGCTTACAGCGGATGTGGTACTGGAGGCCCGCCATGGCCAGAAGGAGTCTAACCGTTCGTCCCGATGACGATTCTCTGGAGCCGGTCAGTAGCCGACGACCCCGTCCAGGACCTCCCGCAGCAGGTCGAGATGGCCGACGTGCCGTGCCGTCTCCTCGATCATGTGGAGCAGCACCCAGCGGCACGATTCGCGGTGCTCGGGATCGCGGGCGACGTCGTCGAGATTCCAGGCTGCGGAAACCTTGCGGCTGTTCTCGCACTCCACCTCGTAGTCGCGCAGCAGGTCGGGCAGAGAGTCCCGCTCGGTGACGATGAAGTCCTGGTCGTCGGGCGGCCGGGGCGGCCTGAGGGTCTCACCCTGCAGCACCTGCCGGAACCATTTCCGCTCCACCCAGGTCAGGTGGCGGACGATTCCGGCGCAGGTGGTCAGGGACGACGGCACGAGGGCGCGGCGAGCGCTGGCATCCGGCATGCCAGCCACCTTGAGGCAGACCGTCGCCCGGTACCAGTCCAGGAACGCGTCCAGGCTGGTGTGCTCATCAGCGGTCTTGGGCTTGTCGACCCGCTCCATCCACCGGCGAGTCTAGCAGCGGAGTCGCGGCGGTCCCGCGCGCGCCTAGCGCGACCAGGCGTCCTGGGTGGTGGTGAAGGTGTCGCCGAAGAACAGGCGCAGGAAAGGAGAGCCGACCGGCTCGGCGTACCTCACGGTGACGTGGTAGCGGCCCTGCTCGGGGGCGACCGTCAACTGCGCCCGGGAGGGGTCCATGACCCCGAAGTTCTCGACCACCGAGCGGCAGACGGGCGCCTCGCCCAGGCCGCCCGGATCGAGAAGGCCGCCGCCGACCTGCCAGCAGGGGGTGAGGGAGGCGGCGCGATCGGCGGCCGGAAGGCTGCCGGCCACGTAGGCCGCCTCCTGGGCGGCGTGCGCGACCCGCAGGCTGTCGCCGGCCAGTCCCAGGAACTGCAGGCCGGCGGCGCCGCCGGCGACTGCAAAGGCCGCCACCAGGGCGAACTCGGCTGCGACCTGGCCCCGCTGCCGCCTGCTCACGCTCTTCAGGATCGCGCGCCGCCCTTGCAGCCGCCCTTAAGGACAGGCCCCGCGCCTTGCCGGCAGGGTTACGGCTCCGCGCCCAGGCGCTCGATCCCAGCCTGACTGATCCGGCGCAGGAGCATGGGGCGGGGCGCGACGCGCTCGCCCAGGGTGAAGGCGGCTTCGACGCGCTCGCTCAGCAGGGCGGCCCGACCGGCGTCCTGGGCGTGGATCACGGCCAGTGGCTCGTCCGGCTCGACGGCGTCGCCAACTTTCTTTTGCACCACGATCCCGACCGCGTAATCGATCGGATCGTCCTTGCGGTCGCGACCCGCTCCCAGGGACTTGCTGGCCAGTCCGACGGCGAGGGCATCGACCGCGGTCACCACGCCGCCGCGGCGGGCCGGAACCACATGCCGGACGGGCGCCGTCGGCAGCCGGTCCGGGTCGTCGCACACCCGCGGGTCGCCGGACTGGGCTTCGATCAGGCGGCGAAAGGCGGCCAGCGCCCGGCCACTGTGGATCGCTTCCAGCAGCGAAGCCTCGTGGACCGCGAGGTCGCCGGGCATGCCCGCGCAGCGGAGCATCTCCGCGCCCAGCCGCAGGCTGAGTCCCTCCAGCTCGGCGGGCCCGCGCCCGGCGAGGGTGTCGATCGCCTCCCGGACCTCGAGCGCGTTGCCGACCGCGCGTCCCAGCGGCTGCTCCATGTCGGTTACGTAGGCCACGGTCTCCCGGCCGGCGCCGCTGCCGATCGTGACCAGGGCCAGGGCGAGACGCTCGGCCTCCTCGACCGTCCCCACGAAGGCGCCGCGACCGCTCTTGACGTCGAGCACGATGGCGTCCGCCCCGGCGGCCAGCTTCTTGCTCATCACGCTGCTCGCGATCAGAGGCACCGAGTCCACGGTCGCGGTCCCATCGCGCAGGGCGTAGAGGACCCGGTCGGCGGGCACCATGTCCGCGGTCTGGCCGGCGATCGCGATCCCGACCTCGCGCACCTGGCTGATGAAGGCCTCGATGCTGAGGTCGACCCGCAGGCCCGGGATCGCCTCCAGCTTGTCCAGAGTGCCGCCGCTGTGGCCGAGCGCGCGCCCCGACAG
>VBIC01000167.1:0-440 GCA_005881425.1 Chloroflexota bacterium
CCGCCAGATCCAGGTGACCGGTGTGACCGGTGTCAACGTCCCGGCCGGTGCGACAGCTGTGATCCTCAACGCCACGGTGACGGATACGACCGCCTCCAGCTACCTGACGGTCTTTCCCGCGGGCGGCTCGCCGCCCAACGCCGCCAATCTCAACTGGACGGCGGGACAGACGGTTGGGAACCTGGTCGAGGTCGGGCTCGACAACGCTGGCAGGCTGGCCCTCTTCAACGCTCTGGGCAATGCAGACGTGATTCTGGACGTCGCCGGCTACGTGGCGGCCGAACCCAATCCGCCTGGCAACGCCGGCTTCTTCAACCCCCTGACGCCGGCGCGGATCATGGACACCCGTGACGGGACAGGGGGGCTGCACGCGGCGCTCGGTCCGGGACAGGTTTACACGCTCCAAGTGAGCGGGAGCAACGCTCAGAACGGCAGCCCTT
>VBIC01000167.1:530-3163 GCA_005881425.1 Chloroflexota bacterium
CCAGGCCGACCGTTTCCAATCTGAACTTCGCGGCCGGACAGACGCGCAGCAACCGGGCCGTGGTCAAGCTGGGGCCGACGGGCGCGATCAACATCTATAACGCGGCCGGCTTCACGCACGTGATCGTCGACGTGAACGGCTGGTTCACCGATACTTCCGCGGGCGGAGCCGGCGCCGGCTTCACTCCGCTGGTTCCGACCCGCATCCTGGACACTCGGGATGGGACCGGCGGGGTTCACCAGAAGATCGGCCAGTCGCCGGCCCATTTCACGGTCGCCGGGGCCGGCGGGGGCGTCATCCCGACCCTGGCCTCCATGCACCCGCCGACCGCCGTGGTGATCAACGTCACGGTCGTCAATTCGACCGCCCCGGGCAGCTACCTCACCCTCTGGCCTGACAACGCGCCCCAACAGCCGGTGGTCTCGGACCTGAACTTCACTGGCGGGCAGATCGTGCCCAACCTGGTGGTGGTGAAGCTCGGAGCCAACGGCAAGATCGACATCTTCAACGCCGCCGGGCTGACCGACGTGGTCGTCGACGTCGTCGGCTACTACAGCTGAAACCCGACACCGGCAGCACTTGCATGGCGCCGCCTGCGCGCGTATCCTCTCCGGGAACAAGAGGGGATGGCTGACGGGATGGTGAGGCGATTCGTGCTCGGAGCGGCCCTTGGCGGCCTGCTCCTGACCGCTCTCCCCTCGACGCTGCCCGCTTGGGCCGCCGCCTCCCATCGCCGACCCGCCGCGATCGCGCCGCATCGGGCCTTCTTCCCGCGGATCACGCACCAGCCGTCAGGAGCGCGCACCGCCGGAAACCGCCTCTCGGTCTTCAGCTCCAACGATGCGCTGGCGACCCCCGCGCCACGGAGCTCGAGCGCAACCACGCGCCTCGCGCCCCGCCTGCCCGCGGCCAACCCTGTCGTCCCGGCCGCCTGGACGGCGCTGGGCGCCAACCCGGTGCAGAACGAGGTCTCTCTCTGCACCTCGCCACCCAACCTGCAGCAGTGCGGCTCCTACGGTTCGGCCGCCGGTCGTGTGACCAGCCTGGCCGTCGATCCGACCAACCCCAACACCGTCTTCGCCGGCTCGGCCGGCGGCGGGGTCTGGAAGTCGACCAACGCCGGCGTGAGCTGGACTCCGCTCACCGACACCCAGGCCTCGCTCGCCATCGGCGCCCTGGCCATCAGCCCCAACGGCCAAACTATCTACGCGGGGACCGGCGAGGACAACCGCTCCGACAGCCAGATCGGCCAGGGGGTGCTGATCAGCATCAACGGAGGCTTGACCTGGACGCTCTCCGGGCAGTCGATCTTCGCCAACCACTACATCGGCGGGATCGCGATCGACCGCAACAACACCAACCACGTCTTCGTCGCCTCGGACGTCGGCCTCTACGAGACCGGCGACGGCGGCTCGACCTGGCAATCTGACGTGGCCAGCTACATCACCAGCATCTCCAGCCTCCAGGGCGGCCCGGCCACCTCCGGCGCGGTCCGGCAGATCATCCAGGACCCGAGCGACGCCAACGCCAACGACTACTGGCTCTCGGTCTCCGACGACTGCCAGTCGGAGGGCGGCGACGTCCTGCGCAGCACGAACAACGGCGCTACGTGGGCGGTGATGCCGCTGGCGGGCGTGGCCGGGCAGGCTGCCTCTCGGATCGCGGTCGGCGCCGGCACGGGCGGCATCGCCTACCTGAGCGCCGCCGGCTGCTCCGGCAACCTCATCGACGCGGAGGTCAGCCTCAACGGCGGAACCGGTTGGGTCCAGCTCTTCGGCGCGACCGAGTATGACCCGTTCGTGAATCCGGTGCAACCCTATCAGGTCCATCTCGCGTCGCCCGGCCTGGTCAACTACTTCAACTCCGATCCCACCTCGCACACCAGCTTCGGGCAGGGCAGCTATGACAACAGCATAGCGGTCGACCCCAGCAGTCCTGCCCGGGCCGTCTTCGGCGGAGTAACCGCCCTGACCACGATCACCGCCGGTGGCGGCTTCACCGACGTCGGCCACGCCTACCAGGCCAACAAAGGCCTGATCCATCCCGACTACCATGCCTTCGCCTTCTGGAGCCACGATCATCTATTCGCTGGAACCGACGGCGGCGTCTACAAGACCAACGATCTCGGCGGCACCGGCTTCGGCGGGGACTGGACCAACGTCAGTGCCGGCATGGACACGCTCCAGTACTACGGCGGCGTGGCGCTCGACGCCGGCCGCGTCCTGGGCGGTGCGCAGGACAACGGCAGCCCGGGCAACTTCGCCGGCGCCGGGACAGGCTCGCTGCCGACGGCGGCCGAGTACCTCGACGGCGACGGCACCTACACCGCGGTCGATCCCAACTCCACCGCCGTCTGGGCCAGCTACCCCGGGCTCGGCATCTTCAAGGGCTCCAGCAGCGCCCCGCTGAGCAGCATGAATCTGGCCGCCCCCTGCAGCACCGGCAGCGAGGCGGCCTGCCACGATCCAGTCGAGTTCGTCGCCCCCTACCTGCTCGATTCCAGCGGCGGCGGCCAGCAGCTTGTCGCCGGGACCAGCAAGGTCTATTACTCGGGCTCCGGCGGTACTCCCGGAAGCTGGACCGCCATCTCGGGCGCCCTGGTCAACCCGAGCATCCCTTGTCCGAACTCGGCA
>VBIC01000167.1:3189-3689 GCA_005881425.1 Chloroflexota bacterium
GCGAGGTCTCCGTCAGCACCCAGATAGCGGGCATGCGACCGAACCTCACCACCTGGAAGGACGTCACCAGCGGCCTGCCCCCCTTCCCCTGCTATGGCGTGCCTGGCGGCGCCCCGACCGCGGTCGAGCCCAACGGGTGGTTCAGCGGCATCACGATCAACCCGGCCAACGCCAACGAGGCCTGGGTCGCCATCGGCGGCCTCCATGTGCAGCACGTTTGGCACACCACCAACCTGAACAACGGCACGACCACCACCTGGTCGAACATCGACAGCGCCAGCACGACCGCCGTCCCAGACGTCCCCGCCGACGCCATCGCCTTCGATTCCACGTCGAGCAAGCTCTACCTGGGGACCGAGAACGGGATCATGGTCTGCACCGCCTGCAACGGCGCCGCGCCGGTCCCGGCCTGGTCGATCCTGGGCAACCTGCCCAACGTCAAGGTCAACGCGCTCAGCTTCACCAAGAACAACGAGCTGGTCGCCTGGACCCACGGGCGC
>VBIC01000168.1 GCA_005881425.1 Chloroflexota bacterium
CGGGCCGTTCTATTCCCGGCTCCCTACCGGCTGCAGCACCCCCACCCAACCCTCCCCCCTGAAGGGGGAGGGAGATGTTTACCCAGCCGATGCAGAAATCGGGCGGCGGGCGTCACAGGCATGCGGTAGGCTGAGGCTGCGGACCTTCTGCCGAGGCCGAGGCCTCCGAAGCCGCAGCCCTCCGAAGTCGGCGCCAGCCGAGTAGAGATTCCGCGCCTGTGGCCGCTCGCGAAATCTCAGTCCGGGAGGTGCTCGACATGGGGCTCAGCTACGTGCAGCAGGGCGTGATCGTGCAGGACGAGTTCGTGAAGTTCGTCACCGTCGGTACGGGCGGCCAGGTGGAGCTGTTCGCGCCCTACAGCGACGACCAGCGGATCGACGTCCAGGCCACCATCAAGCGCCGGTTCGTCCTCCCTCTGGCGATCCAGGTGAAGAGCTCCATGGAGCTGCAGCGGAGGTATTCACTACTGAAGGTCACCTTCGAGGTCTCGGACGAGGCCTTCGTGAGCCACGACCTCTACCACTACTTCTTCGCGCATCTGAACCCCGGCTGGCTGGGGGCCGTGGACCCGGTCTTCTTCCCGCCCTCGAAGGAAGTGCACCGGCACGCGGATCCGAAGCGGAAGGCGAACGGCAACCGGCAGATCGAGTTCGTGGCCTCGATCCAGCCCAGCAGCCACGACCAGTGGTCGCCCTACCGCTGCTCCCAGTTCGAGCTGGGCGAGCGCGTCCGCGAGGTCATAGAGCAGGCGCAGCGCCGCCGGCTTTCCGCGGCGGAGATCCCGCCGCCGCTTTTCCGCGTTCCGGGACTGCTGTGGGGTGGCCTCCGATGAGGATCAGCAAAGTCCAGCAGGGCGTCATCACTCAGAACGAGTTCGCCAAGCTCCTGATGCTCGCCAGCGATGGGCGCATCGAGCTGAATCCGCCCAAGAGCGACGACGAGCGCCGGGACTTCGAGCTTCACCTCAAGGGCCGGTTCGGGCGGTCGCTCAGCATCCAGTCCAAGAGCGCGCTCCAGCTCTTCCAGCCGAAGAAGGGACGGGCCAAGCTCGTGATCCCGATCAACAAGATGCGGCGCCGGCCCAGGGCGAGCGCATCCTTCTATTACTTCCTGGCCTGGTTCGACCCTGCGGTCATGCGCTTTCGCGACCCTGTCTTCCTGGTTCCCTCGATCGCGCTGCACCGCATGGCCAGGCTGCGCCAGACGGGACGCTACTGGCACCTCACCTTCAATGCCAGCCTGGATCCGACGAGTCACGACAAGTGGGCCGCCTACCAGGTGCGGCAGCGGGACCTGGGCCGAAGGGTGCTCCGGCTGCTGGCGGGGAAAAACGCTAAATTCGTCTGATGAAAGCGACTGCGTTCAACCAGAAGACGATCGATGAGTTCCATGCGAAGAACGGGCTTGGCGTCGGAATGTGGGGAGATCATCTGCTGCTCATGACCTCAACAGGAGCAAAGAGCGGCGAGAGCATCATCAACCCGCTGGTTTACCGGCGCGAGGGCGACGGCTACATCGTGATCGCCTCCAAGGGCGGGGCGCCCACGCATCCGCAGTGGCTTGCCAACCTCAAGGCAGACCCGGAAGTCGAGGTCGAGGTGGCGAAAAACGGGGGCACGGACAGGTTCAAAGCCCGCGCCCGGATCATCGCCGAGGGAGCGGAGCACGACCGCCTGTACGCCGAGCAAGCGAAGATCTGGCCTGGATTTCTCGATTACCAGAAGCGCACCAGCCGCATCATCCCGGTGGTCGTCCTCGAACGCCAGGGGGGATGAGGTGGTCTTCGGCTAGATGGCGGTGGGGGTGCGGGCCTTCTCGATCTTCTCGACGATGGCGTCGGCCACCTCGGTGGTACCGACCGCCGTGGGATCGTTGCGGTCGGCCTTCATGTCGTAGGTGACGGAGCGGCCCTCCCGGATGGTCTCGGCGATCGCGCCCTCCAGCAGGTTGGCGGCGTAGGTCTCCTGAAGGTGGCGCAGCATCATGACTCCGGAGAGCATCATGGCCATGGGGTTGATCCGGTTGAGGCCGGCGTACT
>VBIC01000106.1:0-1849 GCA_005881425.1 Chloroflexota bacterium
GGGTGGCACGCCGGCACGTGATTATCGAGGGCGAGCAGAACCATGCCGGGACCACCCCCTTTCGCCTGCGCCGCGACGCCGGCCGGGCGGCCGCGCGCGCCGTCGCCGGCCTGCGCGAGCTGGTTCAGGGCGTCGATGGGGACGCCGTGGCCAACGTCGGCGTCATCCGATTCGATCCGGGCGGGATCAACGTGGTACCCGGTCGCGCCGAGTTCGACCTGGAGGTCCGCCACCTGGAGGCCACGGTGGTCGACCGTGTCCTCGACGCCTTCGAGGCGCGCCTGCGAGAGATCTGCGCCGAGGATGGCTGCCGGGCGCGCACCGCGGTCCGCTCCTCGGTCCCGCCCGCGCGCATGGACCCGAAGCTGATGGAAGCCCTGGAGCGAGCCTGCCGCGCAACCGGCCGCCCCTTCACGCGGATACCGAGCGGCGCCGGTCACGACGCGCAGGTGATGGCCCGCCACGTGCCGAGCGCGATGCTCTTCGTGCCCAGCAAGCGCGGCATCAGCCACGCGCCCGAGGAGGACACCAGCGACGAGCACCTGGTGCTGGGAGTCGAGACCCTCCTCCAGGCCGTCCGCGAATTGCTTTGACTACACCGTCAGCGTGAACGTGCCCTTGAAGGTTTCCTGGACGGAGAGACGCGACCAGGTGCCGGTCAGCGTTCCGGTCCCGATCGGAGCCCCGCAGGTGGAGTTGTTCGTGCGCAGCTTGGTGTTGACCGAGGCCTGGGTGCCGGCGGGATTCCACTGGATGGTGCCGCCGTTGCAGAACTGGCCCGAGTAGCTGACGTTGCTGCCGGCCAGGGTCCAGGGTCCGCTCGTGATCGTCTCCTTGACGTTCGGACCGGGCTGCGGGCCTGTGTAGCAGAAGGTGTCGTTGAAGGTCCCTGGGAGCCCGCCGGTGGCCTGCCCCGAGAACCTGACGGCGGAAGCGGGGAGCGGGCAAAGCGTCGATCCTACCCGGATCTGTGAGACCTGGTCGACGAAGGTGACGTCCGCCAGTGCCGACACCGAAGCGACCGACAGCCCCGCAGCGGCCAACAGGACGGCAAGGATGCGTTTCATGGCAAATGCCCCCTTTGAAATGATCGATGGCTGAGGCTTCCGCCTCCTGTCTTGCACTCTAACCAGCCAAGAGCCCTTGTCAAGCTCGTCAACCGGAGGTGAGCCTCGGGTCACGACCGGTTACGCCGCAGGCGGCGTGAAGGCGCAGGAGAGGTCGCAGGCGTTGAGGGCGTCGATCGTCGCCGCGTCGGCGACCCCGGTCGCCGGCAAGCCATGCCCCGCCTGGAAGGTGAAGACCGCACCGTAGGTCGCATCGCCGAAATAGCCCGTGTCCTGCGGATAGGTGAAATAGCCGAGCTGCCGCAGGCGTGACTGCAGCATCCTGACCGCGTCGCCGGAGGTTCCCCTTGCCAGCGGGCCGCCCGCTTGAAGGATGATGGGCGACGCGGCTGGCGGTGTCGGAAGCGGCCCGGTGATCGACTGCCCAAGCACGCCGCTCGACGCCGAGGGGCTGGGGGTCGGGCGTGCGATCAGCGGCGCGAGATGCGGCAACGCCGCCACCAGTGCCACGACCAGCAGGAGAGGAACGGCCGCTGCCGCCACCTGCCTCCAGTTGAGGCGAGGAGCCGATCGAGGCGAGGCCACGCTTTCCCTCCCCCTTGATGGGGGAGGGTAGGGCGGGGGTGCCGCGTACGGCTCGAGCGGCAGCTCGGGCTGATAGGACGGAGCCGTAAGCACGAGAACGGACGGCACTTTCTCCCGCGAGGCACTTTCCCTGGCCCTTGAAGCCAGAGTGAAGGAAGGCACCGCGATTGTTACCCTCCCCCCTGATGGGGGCGGGA
>VBIC01000106.1:1936-2432 GCA_005881425.1 Chloroflexota bacterium
CCGCGGCAGGCGAGCGGCTGAAGAGGTTGACCAGGATCTGGCCGTCAGGCAGGGGTCTGACCTCCGCCTGGTAATCCGGCCCCGCCCCCGTCCGGAAGTCAGATGGCCGCCCCCGCCCAAGGCGCCGCTGGATCGCGGTCAGCGCCGCGGCCGGAAAGGCCATGCCGGCAGGCTGCGATGCGATCAGGCTTCCGTCGGCTGCGAGCAGCGCCGTCGCCACGCAGCCCCGGCTGACCGAGACCCCTCCCGGACGTCCGGCAACGCGCTCGGCGCCGTCCATGGAGCTTCTCCCTCGATTATCGGCGGCGCCCCCGCCGCGACCCAAATGCGGGCCTCATCTGGCCCCGGTCGAGCTTTCCGCGGTCAGCGTTCCTCGCGTATATACGGCACCCCGAGCGCGGCCGGCGCGCCCAGGCGGCGCTTGCCCCAGCTGGTGGAGACGAAGACCAGGACCACGATCGTCATCAGGTAGGGGAGGGAGGCGAAGACCTCGGGC
>VBIC01000106.1:2598-32349 GCA_005881425.1 Chloroflexota bacterium
CCAGGCTGAAGAAGGCGCCGCCCACGCCCGCCAGCGCGCCACCGATCAGGGTGTGCGCGTAGCGATAGCCCGCGACGCTGATGCCCATCGCGTCCGCGGTCGCCGGGGATTCGCCCACCGCCCGCAGGTGCAGCCCGGGGCGGGTCCTCGTCAGGTAGAAGACCGTGACCGCGACCAGCGCCCACGACACGTAGACCAGCGCGTTCTGGTGGAACAGGAGCGGGCCGACGATCGGTGCGTTGCCCAACCCGAACAGGTCGATGGCCTTCAGCTCGTGAAGCGCCGGGTGCCCGCCCAGGCGCCCGACCGCGCCCAGATAAGAGGAGAGCCCCGAGGCGCCGGCGAAGATCGTCAGCGCCAGGCCGGAGACGATCTGATTGGCCCGCAGGCTGATCACCAGGATGGCGTGGATCGACGACGCCGCCGAAGCCGCAAGCGCCGCGACGCAAACAGCGGTGGTCAGCCCCACCCAGCCGGGGCCGCCCACGTGCTGCACGGTCCAGAACCCGGTGACGGCGCCGATCAGCATCATGCCCTCCACTCCCAGGTTGAGGACGCCCGACCGCTCCGCCAGGAGCTCGCCCACCGCGGCGAAGAGGAGCGGCGTGCCATAGAAGATGGCCGAGGCCAGGACCACGATCAGCACCGTCCCGTTGACGTTCACGAGCCGGCCTCGGCGACCGCGACCGGCGCCGGGGCCGGCGCCGCCGTCTGCGGACCGCGCCAGCGGATCCGGTAGCGCACCAGCATCTCGCCGCCCAGGGCGAAGAACAGGATCAAGCCCTGCAGCGTCCCCACCAACCCGGCGGGGAAGTCCGGACCCTGCAGGCTGTAGCCGGCATTGGCCAGCCCGCCCAGCAGGACGGCGACCACGATCACGGCGAAGGGGTTGAGGCGGGCCAGCGCCGCGACCACGATACCGGCGTATCCGAAGCCGGCCTGCTGGATGCCGCGCGGGTCGAGCACGTGACGGAAGTCGCCGACCTCGCTCGCGCCGCCGAGACCGGCCAGGCCACCGGCCATCGCCATCACCGTCACGATCCGGCGCCGCACCCGCATCCCCGCGTAGCGCGCCGCGTTGGGCGAGTCTCCGATCACCCGCATCTCGAAGCCGAAGCGGGTCGCCGTCGCCGTCAACCAGACCAGGGCGGCGGCCAGGATGCCGAGCAGGAAGCCAAAGGGGATCATCATCCCCAGTAGGTCGAAACGCGGCCAGCTGGCGGCGTCGGCGAGGTACTTGCCCTGCGGGAAGACGCGCGCCGTGAAGGTGCTCAGGTCGCGCCAGTAGGAATGACTGTCGTAGATCAGATAGGTGATGAAGAGCCCGGCCACGTAGTTGAGCATCAGCGAGGTGATGATCTCGTTGGTGCGGAAGGCCGCGCGCAGGATGCCGGGGATCGCGCCCCAGGCCGCGCCGGCCAGGATGCCGGCCACGACCATGGCCGCGATGATCAGTGGACCGGGCAGCGCGTGCAGCGCGATGCCGGCTCCGGAGGCGCCCACCGCGCCCAGGTAGAGCTGGCCCTCGGCGCCGATGTTCCAGACCTGCATCCGGAAGGCGGCGGCGGCGGCCAGGGCGGTGAGCAGGAGAGGGGTAGCCGTGACCAGCGTGCCGCTGATGGCCCCGGAGGCGAAGAAGCCCCGCTCCAGCAGGCGCCGGTCCGTGGCCACCGGGTCGTGCCCGGTCAAGACCAGGATGACCGAGCCCACCGGCACCGCGACCGGGAGCCAGCCGGGAATACTCAGCCGGCGCTCTATCCGCAGGCTCATGCGTGTTCGGTCGCCCGTCCGGTGCCGGCCATCATCAGGCCGATCTCCTCCACCTGGGCGTGATCGCGGTCGAGCACGCCCACGATCCGCCCCTCGTAGAGCACCGCGATCCGGTCGGAGAGGGCCAGGATCTCGTCCAGGTCTTCGCTGATGAGAAGGATCGCCACCCCGGACCGGGCGGCGTCCAGCAGCATGCCGCGCACGGACTCGGTCGCCGCCACGTCCAGCCCGCGTGTGGGCGAGGCCGCGATCAGGACGCGCAGCGGCGAGGAGAGCTCCCGGGCCAGGACCACCTTCTGCAGGTTGCCGCCCGAGAGCAGGCGGGCCGCCGTCTCCGGGGTCCCTGCGATCCGGAAGCGGCTGATCAGCTCGCCCGCCCGGCGGCGGGCCAGGCCCCGGCGCAGCAAGCCCGCCACCGACAGCGGCGGCTGCCGGTAGGACTTGAGCACCAGGTTCTCCCAGATCGCCAGCCCGGGCGCGACGCCGGTGCCCAGCCGGTCCTCGGGAATGTGGGCGATGCCCACGGCGATCGCCTGCCGGGGCGAGCTCGATCGCAGGCGCCGGCCGGCCACCGTCACACTGCCGCCGCTGGAAGGCCGGACGCCGGTGATCGCCTCCGCCAGCTCCCGCTGGCCGTTGCCGGCCACGCCCGCCACCCCCACGATCTCCCCGGCGTTGACCGACAGGTCGACCTGGCGCAGGGCGGGGGTCTCGATGGCAGACTGCGCCGACAGTGAGCTGATCTCCATCACGGGCGTCCTGGCGACGGCGTGGTCCTGGGCGCGCGGTGGGAAGACCACCTCCCGGCCCACCATCAGCCGGGCCAGCTGGCGGGGACTCGTGTCCCGGGTCGAGACCGTCCCGACCGACCGCCCCCGGCGCAGGATGGTGACCCGGTCGGAGACGGCCATCACCTCCTCCAGCTTGTGCGAGATGAAGATCACGGTCCGGCCCTCACCCGCCATCAGGCGCAGGGTCTCGAACAGGGACGTGCTCTCCTGGGGCGTGAGCAGCGCCGTCGGCTCGTCCAGGATCAGGATCCGCGCTCCCCGCTGCAGGGCCTTCAGGATCTCGACCCGCTGCTGCTCGCCGGCCGAGAGCTGCCAGATGCGCGCCCGGACCTTGACCGGCATCCGGTAGCGCTGGCTCAGGGCGGCGACGGTTCGTTCGACCCGGCGCGGGTCCACCAGCAGCGGCTGGCCGGACGCCTGGTGGTGGCCGAGCACGACGTTCTCGGCCACGGTGAATGAGGTGACCAGCCGGAAATGCTGGTGCACCATGAAGATGCCGGCCGCGAGAGCGTCTCGGGGAGCGTGGAACTGCACCGGACGGCCCCTGACCTCGATCTCGCCTTCGTCCGGACGGTAGAGCCCGGTGATGATGTTGGAGAGGGTGGACTTGCCGGCGCCGTTCTCCCCCAGCAGGGCATGGATCTCGCCGGCCCGGGCCTCGAAATCGACGTGGTCGTTGGCGACCACCTCGGGAAAGCGCTTGACGATACCGCGCAGGCTCACCGCCGGGGCCGCCCCGGCGGTGGCCTGCCCGTCAGACGATTCGGGTAGCTGGCTCAGGATCCCTTCGGATTCCCGATCACTCCCTGGACGAACCAGTCCATCGTCAGGATGTCGTTCAAGGTCAGCTTCTGGCCGGCGGTCACGTGGACCGCGCCGCTCTGGTCCTTGATCGGCCCGGTGAACTCGTAGAAGCTGCCGCTCTTGAGAGCCGCCTTCTTCTGATTGATCGCGTCGCGCGCACTCTGCGGGACCGAGGTCCCGAACGGCGCGATGTCCACGAAGTTGTCCTTCATGCTGCCGTAGTAGCTGCCGCTCTTCCAGGTCCCGTCCATGACCGCCTGTACCCGCCGGGTGTAATAGGGTCCCCAGTTGTACACCGTGCCCGTCAGCCAGACGTCGGGGGCGAACTGCTGCTGATTGGAGTCGTAACCGGTCCACTTGACGCCCGCCGCCTTGGCCGCGTCACCGGTCGCCGGGCTGTCCTGGCCCTGGCCGATGGCATCGACGCCTCGCTGGATCAGGCTCTGGGCCGCCTGCTTCTCCTTGGCCGGGTCGAACCAGGTGTTCGTCCACTCCACCTGCACCGTCGCGCCCGGGTGCAGCGCCTGGGCTCCCAGGGTCACGGCGTTGATCTCACGGATCACCTCGGGGATCGGGAAGGGCGCCACGAACCCGATCTTGCCGTTGCGGGTCGCCGCCCCCAGCGCCATCCCGGTCAGGTAGTCGGCATCCTCCGCCGCGCCGAAGTACTCCGCCAGGTTGGTCTCGGTCTTGAAACCGGTGGCCTGCTCGAAGAACACGTCCGGGTGCAGCTTGGCCTCGGCGTCCATCGCGTCCTGGAAGCCGAAGGAGGTGGCGAAGATCAGCTTGTTGCCGTCCTGCACCAGCTGCTCGATCACCTGCTGGACTTGCGGGCCCTCGGGCACGTTCTCCTTGTAGGTGGTCTGCACGCGGCTCCCGAAATGCTGCTCGACCATCAGCCGGCCGTCGTCGTGGGCCTTGGTCCAGCCCGCGTCGCTGCGGCTGCCCACATAGATCCACGCCACCTTGAGCGGAGCGCCCGCGCTCGGTGAGGTCGAGCCCGACCCACCGGTGCCGCAGGCGCTGAGCGCCAGCCCCGCGAGCACAGTCAGACAACCGATCACACGACTCTTCATCCCTTCACCTCTCCCTTGACGCCGTCGAAAGACTACATAGTACCGGCGGCGCCGAGCCCCGTCCACCGGTGCTCAGGTCCCGATAATGTAGGCCGTGGAAGGCCCCATTTGATGGATGTCCTGCTGCCCCGTACCCTTGAGGAAGCGCTGGAGATGAAGGCCGCCCATCCCCAGACCGTGCCCCTGGCCGGGGGGACGGACCTGATGGTCGACCTCAACTTCGGGCGCCTACGGCCGCCCTCGATCCTGGACGTCTCCCGCCTGCCCGAGCTGCGGGTCCTGAGCAGGGAGGACGGCCACTGCTTTCTGGGCGCCGGCGTCCCCTACAGCCGGATCACCGCCGAGCTGGGCGAGTTCAGGCCGCTCGCCCAGGCCAGCCGGTCGGTCGGCTCACCCCAGATCCGCAACCGCGGAACCGTGGGCGGAAACCTGGGCACCGCCTCGCCCGCCGGCGACATCCTTCCCGTGCTCGCCGTCTACCAGGCTGAGGTCGACCTGGTCCGGCCGGGAGACACCCGGGCTCTGGCCTGGGATCGGTTCCTGCTCGGCCCGAAGCGCACCGCCATCGCGCCCGACGAGCTCATCGCGGGTGTCCGCTGGAAGGTCTTTCGGGGCACCGGCTCGTTCTCCAAGATCGGCACCCGCAACGCGATGGTGATCGCGGTGGCCTCACTCTGCCTGGTGCTGGACGAGGACGCCCGCCAGGTGCGGGCCGCCCTGGGATCCTGCGGGCCGACCATCCTCCGGGCCGCCGCGGCGGAGGACTATCTCACCGCCGAGCTGCGGCGGGCCGGCTCGTGGGACGATCCGGCCTGCAGGCTCGGACAGCCTGTGATCGACGCCTTCGCGGAGCGGGTGGCGGACGCGGCCCGGCCCATCGACGACGTACGCGGCACGGCCGCCTACCGGCGGCACGGCCTGCGGGTCCTTGCCCGGCGGGCCCTGGCCTGGGCGCTCGAGGACCGGAGGCAGGGACGGTGATCGTCAGGCTGCAGGTCAACGGAGCGCGGCGCGAGGCCGACGTCTGGCCGGGGACGAGCCTGCTGACCCTGCTGCGCGACCACCTCGGGCTCTATGGATCGAAGAACGCCTGCGAGCAGGGCGAATGCGGCTCCTGCTCGGTGTGGCTCGACGGTGAGCTGGTCTGCAGCTGCCTGGTGCTGGGGGCGCAGGCGGGCGGCCGCGAGGTCCTGACAGTCGAAGGCCTGAACCTGGAGCGGCAGGCCGGCGCGGTGCAGGCGGCCTTCGTCGAGGCGGGCGCCGTCCAGTGCGGCTTCTGCACGCCGGGCTTCGTGGTGGCCGTGACCGACCTGCTGAGCAACGACCCCGCGCCGTCGGAGGCGTCGATCCGCGAGGCCCTCTCCGGCAACCTCTGCCGCTGCACCGGCTACGCCAAGATCCTCGACGCCGTCAACCTGGCGGCCGGCCGCCTGCGAGATTCACCGGCATGATCCTGATCCAGGACTGCGACCTCGTGGCGGTGATGGACGACACCGGCACCGAGATAGCGGGCGGGTCCATCCTGATCGACGGCGGGAGGATCACCTGGGTGGGGAAGGGCAGGCCGGCGGGCGCCGAGCGGGCCGAGGTGGTCGACGGCCGGGGACTGATCGCCGTCCCCGGGCTGGTCAACGCCCACCACCATCTGTTTCAGGTCCTGACCCGGGTCCGAGCCCAGGAGCAGGGCCTGTTCGGCTGGCTGACCGAGCTCTATCCGGTCTGGGCGCGGCTGGACGCGAGCTGGGTGCGCGCCGCCGCCGCCATCGGCCTGGCGGATCTGGTTCGGTCCGGCTGCTCGACCACCACCGACCATCACTACGTCTTCCCGGCAGGCACGAGCGGGCTCCTGGAAGCCGAGATCGAGGCCGCGGCCGCGCTCGGTATCCGTTTCCATCCCTGCCGCGGGTCGATGGACCTGGGCGCCTCGGCCGGCGGGCTCCCGCCTGACTCGATCGTGGAAGAGCCCGAGGCTGTCCTGGCCGAAACCGAGGCCGCGGTGCAGCGCTTCCACGACCCGAATCCGGGCTCGATGCTGCGGATCGCGGTCGGCCCCTGCTCACCGTTCTCGGTGAGCGACCGCCTGATGCGCGAGTCCGCCGCCCTCGCCCGCAGGCTGAAGGTCCGCCTCCACACCCACATCGCGGAGACGCTCGAGGAGGAAGAATTCTGCCGCCGGCGGTTCGGCAAGCGTCCGATCGAGCTGCTCCAGGACCAGGGGTACCTGGGCAGCGACGTCTGGCTGGCCCACTGCGTCCACCTGAGCCAGGACGACGTGGAGCGGCTGCGCGCGACCGGTACGGCGGTCGCCTCCTGTCCCACCTCCAACGGACGGCTGGGCTCCGGGATCGCGCCTGTCCCCGAGCTGCTGGCGGCGGGAGTCAGGGTGGGCTTCGCGGTCGACGGGTCCGCCTCCAATGACGGCGGCGACATGCTGGCCGAGGTGCGCCAGGGCATGCTGATGGCCCGGGCCCGCTCCGGTCCCGCGGCGCTGAGCGCGCGCCAGGCCTTGCGGATCGCAACTCGGGGCGGGGCCGCCTGCCTCGGCCGTGACGACATCGGGTCGCTCGAGGCGGGAAAGCGGGCCGACGTAGCTCTCTTCCAGGTCGACGACCGCTCGGCGGACGGCGTCGCGGACCAGGTGGCTGCCCTCGTCTTCCTGGCCCCCCGTCCGGTGCACCATCTCTTCATCGAAGGGCGCGCCGTGGTCAGCGCGGGACAGGTCAGAACCGGAGTCCCGGCGTGACCGCGATCAGACCGCGGGCGGGGATTGGCGGCGTCGGCGAGTCGGCGCCGCGCGTCGACGGCCTGCCCAAGGTCAAGGGTGAGTTCGAGTACGCCAGCGACCTGAGGCGTGAGGGCATGCTCTGGGGCGAGACGCTTCGCAGCCCGCATCCCTCCGCCCGGATCCGCTCCATCGACGTCAGCCAGGCCGCGGTCCGCCCGGGCGTGCGCGCGGTGCTGGTCGCGGCGGACGTGCCCGGCCGCCCCCGCTTCGGCCTCGACGTCAAGGACCAGCCGGTGCTGGCGGCGGAGGTGGTGCGCTACGCGGGCGAACCGGTCGCCGTCGTGGCAGCCGACTCCCAGGAGGCCGCTCGCCAGGCCATCCGGGCGATCGCGGTCGACTACGAGGTCCTGCAGCCGCTCACCGACATGGAGGCCGCGCTCCATCCCGATGCGCCCCGGGTTCACCCGGGCGGCAACGTCGTGCGCGACGTCCGCATACTCCACGGGGATCCTGACGCCGCGGCCGAGGTCTGGGTGGAGGGCTACTACGAGACCGGGATGCAGGACCAGGCCCCCCTCGGGCCGGAGGCGGGACTCGCGGTCCCCGCTGTCGACGGCGGCGTCGACCTCCACGTCGCGACCCAGTGGCTGCACGCCGACCACGAGCAGATCGCCCCCTGCCTGGGCCTTCCCGAAGAAAAGGTCAGGCTCCACCTGAGCGGGGTCGGCGGAGCCTTCGGCGCCCGGGAGGACGTGAGCATGCAGATCCACGCCTGCCTCCTCGCGCTGCGCACCGGCCGCCCGGTGAAGATGGCCTACTCCCGGCCTGAATCCTTCTCCGGCCACGTGCACCGCCACCCCTCTCGGATCTGGATGCGGCACGGCGCCCGCCGTGACGGCACGCTGGTCGTGGTCCATGCCCGGCTGCTGATCGACGGCGGCGCCTACACCTCCACCTCGCCGGCCGTGATCGGGAATGCCACCACCTTCGCCGCCGGTCCCTACGACGTGCCCAACGCCAGCCTCCACGGCACGGCCGTCTTCACCAACAATCCGCCCTGCGGCGCCATGCGCGGTTTCGGCGCGGTCCAGGCCTGCTTCGCCTACGAGGCCCAGATGGACCGGCTGGCGGCCGCCCTGTACATGGACCCGCTCGCGCTTCGCCTTAAGAACGCGATGCGCCCGGGGACGGTGATGCCCACCGGGCAGGTGGTGGGGGGCAGCGCGCCGGTGCGCAAGCTGATCCAGGGCTGTGCCGCCATGCCCCTGCCCCCCGAGGAAGCCGCTGGCGGGCGCGATCCAATCCGCCTGCCGGGCGGCGCGGGCAACACCTCGCGAGGTGAGGGCCTGGCCCGCGGCGCCGGCTACGCGGTGGGCTTCAAGAACCTGGCCTACAGCGAGGGCTTCGACGACTCCTCCCAGGCCTGGGTCCGGCTCTCCCGCGACGGGCAGGGCGCGATGGCCGAGGTCAAGACCGCCGCGGTCGAGGTCGGCCAGGGCCTGGACACGATCGTGGCCCAGATAGTGCGCAGCGAGCTGGGCGTGGAGCGCGTCGTCCAGCTCCCGCCCGACACCGCGATCGGATCGGCCGGCTCCAGCTCCGCCTCACGCCAGACGATGATGACGGGGGGCGCGGTACAGCTCGCCTGCCAGGCCGTCCGGGCCGAGCTCGAGGCCCGCGCCGGCCACCACGAGGTACCCGACCTGATCGAGTTCCTCGACTCGCCGATCGAGGCCGTGCGCACCTTCCATCACCGGCCCACCCGCGCGCTCGACGGCACCGGCCAGGGCGAGCCGCACGTCGCCTTCGCCTTCGGCGCCGCCCGGGCGGTGGTAGAGGTCGACCGCGACCTGGGGCTGGTGCGGGTGGTGCAGCTGGCGGTCGCCCAGGACGTGGGCAGGGCGCTGAATCCGCAGAGCGTCCTGGGCCAGATCGAGGGCGGGAGCGCCCAGGGGCTGGGCTTCGCCCTGATGGAGGAGATCGACCTCGCCGGCGGGCTGGTCCGCAACGCCTCCTTCACGGATTACCTGCTGCCCACTACCCTCGACATGCCGCCGGTGGTCTCGCTCCTGGTGGAGGAGCCGGAGCCCGGGATGCCCTTCGGAGCCAAGGGTGTGGGCGAGCCCTCGACAGTGGTCGTGCCCGCGGCCGTGGTGGCGGCGCTGCGAGCCGCGACCGGACGGGCGCTCAGCCGCGCCCCGGTCAAGCCGGACGACCTGGTCGGCCTTCGGACCTTCCCCGGCTACCGGCCGCCGCCATGAGCCGGGCCACGCTCTCGACCCACGTGCTCGACACCGCCAGGGGCGGGCCCGCGGCCGGCGTCCGCGTCAGCCTGCGCCGCGAGTCGGGCGATCCGGTGGGCCAGGGCGTGACCGGGCTCGACGGCCGCGTCGCCGAGCTGGTCCCGGGCGGGATCGACCCGGGCAGCTATCTCCTGGTCTTCGACCTGGAGGAATACTTCGCCGGGCGTCCGCACCTCTTTCAGACCGTGTCTCTCACCCTGGCCATCGCCCAGCCGGCGCACCACCACGTGCCCCTGCTGATCGGTCCCTTCTCCTGCGTCTCCTACCGCGGCAGCTGACCGATGCCGCCCACCCTGGAGGAGCTCTTCGAGGGCTCGACCCCGCTTGCCCGCAGGCTGGCGCGCGAGGGCCCATACTCGTCGCAGCATGCGCTCATCGACCGCGCCCGGGTGCTGGTCGATGCCCTGACCGAGGAGGAGAAGATCGCCACTCTCAACGCGCACCCGCGCATCGGTGAGGACCCCCACCGGATGAGCGTGCGGTCGCGCGCGGAGCAGGGGCAGGAGGACGCGCTCCCCGAGCTGGCCCGCCTCAACGCCGAGTACGAAGACCGCTTCGGCTTCCGCTTCGTGGTCTTCGTCAACCGACGCCCCAAATCGGAGATCGCGGCAGTCCTGAGGCAGCGGCTCAACCGGACCCGGGCCGAGGAGCTGGAGGCAGGGCTGCGGGCGATCGTCGACATCGCCGAGGACCGGTCCCGCGGATGACCGAGATCCGTTATGGCAAGCACGACATCTCCTTCTACCGCTCCCATCCCGAGCGCGGCATCTTCGCCGGGCGCGTCGCGGTGGACGTCTTCGGCGACAATTTCATGCCCGCCTACAGCGAAGGCGACAACCGCAACGTGGTCGCCACCGACACCATGAAGAACTTCGTCCACGCGATGGCGCTGGAGTATCCCGGCGATCGCTACGAGACCTTTGCCCACTTCCTGGGCCGGCGTTTCCTCGACGAGTATCCGCAGATGCGGGAGCTGCGGCTTCGCGTCCGGGAGCAGCCGTTTGCGGGACACAGCGGCAAGCTGTTCAGCCCGCTGGCCGACGACTACGAGACCGTCGACCTGCGGCTGGACCGGCAGCGCGTCCACGACCTCTACTGCGGGCGCGCCAACCTCCGCCTGGTCAAGCTCACCGGCAGCGCCTTCAGGAACTTTGCTCGGGACCGCTTCACCACCCTGCCCGAGGTCCAGGACCGTCCCCTCTTCATCCACCTCGATCTCGGCTGGCGCTACCGGGATGCCGCACAGGCGCTCAGCGGCGGGCAGCTCTACGGATCGGGCGAGATTCGCGATGCGGTGATCCGGACCTTCGACGACTTCGTCAGCCTCTCGATCCAGCACCTGGTCCACGAGATGGGCCGGCGCCTCTTCGAGCGTTTCCCCGACCTGGTGGAGACGACCTTCGAAGCCCAGAACCGGCTCTGGGACACGGTGAAGGTGTCCGAGGCAGAGCCACTGCTGCGGGTCTTCGCGGATCCGCGCCCCGCGCACGGCTCCATCTTCCTCAGCCTCCGGCGGGAGTCGACGTGATCCGGATTCGAGCCGGCGGCCTGGAGTTCACCGCCCGGCTGGAGGAAGGACTCGCGCCCCGGACCTGCGCCGCCTTCCGCCGCTGCCTTCCGCTTCGTGGGAAGCTGATCCAGGCTCGCTGGAGCGGCGAATCGGCCTGGGTGCCGCTGGGGCAGCTCGAGGTCGGTGTCTCCTTCGAGAACGCCACCAGTTACCCGTCGGCGGGTCAGCTGCTCCTCTATCCGGGTGGCCTGAGCGAGACGGAGATCCTCTTTCCCTACGGCTTCACCTGCTTCGCCAGCAAGGCCGGGCAGCTGGCGGGCAACCACTTCGCCACCATCGACGGCGGCCGGGAGCAGCTCGGGGAGCTGGGACGGCGGGTGCTCTGGGAGGGCGCTCAGGACGTGGTCTTCGAAGAGGCCTGAGCGTTAAAGCGGTCGACCTCTTGCAGCTGGCGCGCCTTTTCGTCCGGCGTCAGGAAGGAGGCCAGGAACGAATTCTTGGCCAGGGTGACCACCTGGTCCTGGTCCAGGCCGAGCGCCTCTTCCACGGCTTCGAAGTTGTCGGCGACGTAGCCGCCGAAGTAGGCGGGGTCGTCGGAGTTGACCGTGACCAGCAGTCCCCGTTCCAGCAGCCACCTCAGGTTGTGCTGCTCCAGCGAGGCGAAGACGCGGAGCTTGACGTTGGACAGCGGGCAGATGGTGAGCGGCACCTGCTCGTCCGCCAGCCGCTCCATCAGCCGCTCGTCCCTGGCGCAGCGCACGCCGTGGTCGATCCGGCGCGCGTGAAGCAGGTCCAGCGCTTCCCAGATGTACTCCGGCGGGCCCTCCTCGCCCGCGTGCGCCACCGCGAGCAGCCCGGCGTCGGCGGCGCGTTCGAAGACCCGCTGGAAGCGGGAGGGGGGATTGCCCGCCTCGCTGGAGTCGAGACCGACGGCGGTGATGGCGTTGCCGAGGGCCAGCGCCTGGTCCAGAGTCTGGTCCGCGGCCTGCTCGGGAAGGTGTCGCAGGAAGCACAGGATCAGCCGGGAGCTGATGCCGAAGCGCGCTTCGCCCTCCTGCAGAGCCCGCTGGATTCCGTGCACCACCGCCTCCATGGGGACGCCGCGGACGGTGTGGGTCTGCGGGTCGAAGAAGACCTCGGCGTGCCGGACACCCTGCCCGGCCGCCCGCGCCAGGTAGGCTCGGGTCAGCTCGAAGAAATCGCCCTCGGTCCGCAGCACCGAGCAGCCCGCGTAGTAGAGGTCGAGGAAGGCCTGAAGGTTCTGGAAGGTGTGGGCCTCGCGCGCCGCCTGCGCGGACAGGTAGGGGAGGGTCAGGCCGTTGCGCTGGGCGAGCTCGAACATCAGCTCGGGTTCGAGGGTTCCTTCGATGTGGACGTGCAGCTCGGCCTTGGGGATCCGGCGCGCGAAATCGCTCACGGCCCCTCATTTAACCGGTTCCTCGAGGACCCGGCGTGAAGCTCCTGGCGCAGGAGCACCTCTGGGCCGTGGCCTGCATCGCGCTGGGCGCCGCGGGCCTCTCGCTCGCTGCCCGTCGCTGGCCGGGAGCCTGGACCAGGCCGGCGGCGCGCGCCCTCGGCGTGGGCATCATCGCGATCGAGAGCAGCTGGTGGCTCCTCTGGCTCCCTTTGCGTGGGAGCTGGTCGCCGGCCTGGGGTCTGCCTCTGCAGCTCTGCGACCTGGCGGCGTTCATCGCCGGTGTGGCCCTGCTCTGGCCCAAGCCGATCCTGGTCGAGCTGACCTACTTCTGGGGACTCGGGGGCACGCTGCAGGCGCTGCTGACCCCTGACCTCAGGGAGCACTTCCCCTCCTATCCTTACTGGCAGTTCTACCTGGCGCACGGGGGCGTCATCGCGGCTGCCCTCCTCCTCACTGTCGGCTTCGGCCGCCCGCCGCGGCCCGGCTCCGTGCCTAAGATATTCGGCCTGACCCTGGCGCTGGGCCTGGCCGACGCGCTCGTGGACCTGGTGACCGGCGGCAACTACCTCTACCTGCGGCAGCGGCCGCTGAACGCCAGCCTCCTCGACTACATGGGTCCATGGCCCTGGTACGTCCTGACCGGCGCGCTGCTCGCGCTCGTCGTTCTGCTCCTCCTGGAGGCTCCATTTCGACTCACCGGTCGATCCAGGCGGCTCGTTGTTCGTCGACCTATCGCGTGACAGAATAGCCTGAGCACCAGCCGGAGGAGGAGTCGATGAGCGCAGCCGAGAGGTCCCTGGAAACGCGTGCCAAGCCCGAGGTGGTCTGGAGGATCTGGTCCGATCCATCCACCTGGCCGAGATGGAACCCGGACGTCAGCGAGGTGAACCTCGGCGGACCGCTGCGCACCGGGGCGGCCGGGAGCATGACCACGAAATCGGGCGGACGCCACGAGGTCTCGATCGAGGCCGTCGAACCGGGGCGCGCCTTCGAGCTGGTCTCCACCGGTCTGCCGCTGACCAGGCTGGTCTTCCGCTGCCAGGTGGTCCCCTCGGGTGCTGGGAGCCGGATCAGCCAGGGAGTCCGCCTGCGCGGCCCGCTGGCCCCGATCTTCACCGGGATGATGGCGGGACGGATCGCGGAGAGCTTCCCAGCTCTGCTCAAGGGCCTGGCCACCGAGGCCGAAGCCACAGGCTAGCTCCCTCCCCCTTTGACGGGGGAGGGTAGGGTGGGGGTGCCACGGACTAATCTACCGCCGTGCGCACCCTCCTGCACCTTCTGGTCTTCGTGCTCGGCGCTTACCTGGTCGTGGTCACGGTCGTCTCCGCGGTCAAGACCTTCGTCCTGCCCCGCGCCGCGGCGGTCTTCATCAGCCGCGCCACCTTCGTGGCCGTGCGCCGCATCTTCAACCTGTTCGCGCGGCCATCGCGGCCCTTTCTGGTCCGCGACGCGGTCATGGCGATGTACGCGCCGACCAGCCTGCTCGCCCTGCCGGCGGTCTGGCTGCTCCTGATCGGCGCCGGCTTCAGCGCCATGTTCTGGGGCGTCGGAGTCCACCCGCTCGCGGAGGCCGTCGTAACCAGCGGCTCGTCGCTCTTCACGCTGGGTTTCGAGCGGCCCCTTCTCTTCCCCGCGATCCTGCTCACCTTCGTCGAGGCGGCCCTCGGCCTGGCGCTGGTCGCCCTCCTGATCAGCTACCTGCCCACCATCTACGCCGCCTTCTCCCGTCGGGAAACGGCCGTCGCCCTGCTGGAGACGGATGCGGGCACGCCGCCCTCCGCGCGCGAGATGCTGATCCGCAGCGCCCGGATTCAAGGACTGGGACGCCTGGACCTGGTCTGGCGGCGCTGGCAGGAATGGTTCGCCGACATCGAGGAAAGCCACACCTCGATCGCGGCGCTGGTCTTCTTCCGCTCCCCGCAGCCCGGCCGCTCCTGGGTCACAGCCGCGGGCTGTATCCTCGACGCCGCCGCCGTCACCCTGGCCTGTCTCGACCTGCCGGCCTCGGCCGAGGCCCAGATCTGCATCCGTTCGGGCTACGTCGCCCTGCGACGGCTGGCCGATTTCTTCGGCATCCGCTATGACCCGGATCCCCAGCCCACCGATCCCATCTCCATCAAGCGAGAGGAGTTCAGTGCGCTCTTCGAGGACCTCGCCCAGGAGGGGCTGCCGCTCAAGCCTGACCAGGAGCAGGCCTGGCGCGACTTCAGCGGCTGGCGGGTCAACTACGACACCGTGGTCCGGGAGCTGGCGTCGCTGACCATGGCGCCCTGGGCGCCGTGGTCGTCGGACCGCGCCGTGCCCTTCCATTACGTCCGCTTCTTCGGCCGCCGCCGGGCGTAAGCTGGGTCCGTGCCTCAGCCGCTGAGCCCGCCTGCCTCGACGCCGACACGGTTCTTCGAAGACTTCACGGTGGGCGAATCGTTCGACCTGGGCGCGATGCCGCGCTTCACCGAGGCGAGCATCGTCGCCTTCGCCGGTCAGTACGACCCCCAGCCCTTTCACCTCGACCCGGTCGCGGCCCGCGGCTCGATCTTCGGCGGGCTGGTGGCGAGTGGATGGCAGACCGTGGCCGGCTACATGCGGCTGCTGGTCGACCGTGTCCTCTCGCAGACCCCGAGCATGGGATCGCCGGGGGTCGAGGAGGTCCGCTGGCCGCAGCCGGTCCGCCCCGGCGACCTGATCTCAGGGCAGCTGACTGTGGTCGCCATCCGGCCCTCGCTGAGCCGGGCCGAGATGGGCATCGTGCGCTGGAAGGGCGAGGCGCGCAACCAGGCCGGAGAGATCGTGCTCAGCATGTCGTGGGTCAACTTCATTGGCCGCCGTAAGGCCGGCTGAGGGCGACTCGCTCCGCGACCGGGTGATCCTGGTCACCGGGGCGACCTCGGGCATCGGCCGGGTGGCCGCCCGGGAGCTGGCGGCGCGCGGCGCACACGTCATCCTGCACGGTCGCGATTCGCAGCGGGCGGAGCAGACCCGGCGCGCGATGATCGAACGCGTCCCATCCGCCTCGGTCGACGTGGTGCTCGCCGACCTGGCCTCCCAGGCCGAGGTGCGCCGTCTGGCGTCCGAGGTCAGCCAGCGCTTTCCCGGGCTCGACGTCCTGGTCAACAACGCGGGCGCGACCTTCGGCCGCCGCCTGGAAACCGTGGACGGCCTGGAGATGACGCTGGCGCTCAATCACCTGGCCCCGTTCCTGCTCACCAACCTGCTCCTCGACCTGTTGCGGCGGAACGCTCCGGCGCGCGTGGTGACGGTGGCCTCGGGGGCGCACCAGCGAGCCGCCCTGGACTTCGACGACCTGCAGAACCGGCGCGGCTACTCCGGCTTCCGCGTCTACGGGCAGTCGAAACTCTGCAACCTCTATTTCACCTACGAGCTGGCCCGCCGGTTGGATGGCGGCGTCGTGACCTCCAACGCGCTCCATCCGGGCTTCGTCGCCACCAGCTTCGGCCGCCGCGAGGGCGGCGTGATGGGACTGCTGATGCCGATCGCCCATCGGTTCGCGATCAGCCCGGAGGAGGGCGCGCGGACAATCGTCTACCTGGCCGCCTCCCCGCAGGTCGAGGGAGTGAGCGGCAAGTACTTTTTCGAGGAGCGGCCCGTCCGCTCTTCGCCGGTCTCCTATGATGCCGAGTCAGCCCGGAGGCTGTGGGAAGTCAGCGCTCAGTTGACGGCGCTTTAACTTACCGGGCGCATTTGCGGCTCGCGGGACCAGTACTTACGCGCGCCGATGCGCCGTCCAGGGCTCCCCGGCGCCCTCGCTGCCACACGGAGTGGCTCGCTCGGTGGCTCGCGCCTCGCCCATGCGGCGCCGGCGCTTACGCGCGAAAGCGCGACTCGCCCTGCGGGCTCGTAGCGGCGTCTCGCTCCTCGGGCTGGGCGCTGCGCGCCTGGCCCGTCGCTCCTAGCCGAACTCCACGGCGATGTAGGCGTAGCCGTTGGCCGCGATCGCCCAGGCGGTGCCGACGAAGCGGTAGGGCCCCAGGATGTTGGCCCGGTGCTCGGCGCTGTTCATGAAGAGCGTGTTGAGCTGCGCGTCGTTGATCCCGCCCGAGGTGTAGCCGACGTTCTCGCCGGCGCGGTAGCCGAGGCGGCAGCCCAGGTCGAGCTGGACCCCATTGGCGTGGGAGATGAATCCCTGCGCCGCCATGCGCCGGGCATTCTGGGCGGCGATGGACGCCAGGCAGGGACTCCAGGTCAGCGGCGCGAGCCCCGAGGCGGCGCGATCGGCGTTGATCAACGCCTGCTGGCGCGAGCCGATCACGACCGCCGGGCGCGGCGGCGGAGGCGGCGCGGGACGGACCGCCACCGGGGCGGCCGGTGGTGGAGGCGGGGCGGCTGCGTGGGCGGCCGGTGGAGGTGGTGGAGGTGGGGCGGGCGTCGGCGTCGGTATCACCGGCGCGTGCCTCGGCATCGTGTACCAGTCGTGTGCGGGTTCGCTGGGGAGAGTCCGCAACGCGACCGGTTCGGAATTCCGCGCCGTCGCATGCGCGTTCAGCAGGAGCGTGCCGGGGAGCGCGATCAGCACGCCGGCACTCAGGGCGATCGAGACCTCGCGTGGTGAGAAGAGCATGCCGCAGAGAACGGCGGTCGCCGCGATCGCCTTGCGACTTGGACTGAGCGTGAAGTCCAGCCCGCCGGCCGGCGTTCAACGCCCCGATCTACTGACCGAGCAGGCGTTCGACCATCCGGCGCTGCGCCGGATCCTTCAGCTGCTGCGGCCGCCGCGTCAGGTAGGCGATGAAGGTCTCCGCCTCGAGCGGGACGCGGCGGCCGCGGCGGCGGAGGAGGACCGATCCATCCGGCCGCAGACGAGCGTCGATCGGCGAGCCGTCCTCACGAGCCGCGAAGAGCCCGAACGCGATCCGCCACGCGGCCCTGCCGGCGCGGGCGCGCGCCGCCACCGGGACCTCGATGTCGTCGGCGTGGATCGCGTACTCCTGCGCCAGGTGCCAGACCTGGAGCCGCAGCGGATACCGTCCGGCGCCGGCGGTATCGATCTTTCCCTCGAGTCCGATCCGGCCCCAGGCGCGCCGGACGCGCCGCTGGCGGCGCTCCCACTCCAGGCGCACGGCCGCGGGCGTCATCGCCCGCCGCCGGCGCACGCCGCGCTGGTTCGAAGCGTCGAGCCCGCCGGAGAAGTCGAGGTCGGCGAAAGTCTCGTCGAGACAGGCCTGGTTGTAGATCTCGTCGTCGCAGAGGTGGGCGACCACGTCTTTGACCGACCAGCCGCGGCAGTGGCTGGGTGCTCGATAACCGGACGGCCCAAGCGCGCGCAGGTGCCGGCGCAGGCGCCGGATCTCGGCGTCGTAGATCGGAAAGGGATCGGCGGTCCGAGGATTCAGGAGCCCCGGCTTTTCTTCCGGCCGGTCTTCGGCCTGGGTCGCGGGAG
Organism: Chloroflexota bacterium; assembly: GCA_005881425.1. Taxonomy (GTDB): domain Bacteria; phylum Chloroflexota; class Dormibacteria; order CF-121; family CF-121; genus CF-120. The sequence goes on from VBIC01000106.1 coordinate 20,390, forward strand.
AGCCCGCCGGGCGACCGGCCCGCTCTCCGTCGTGCCTGCGCCTTCGATCGCTTCCATCGCCGCCGCAGCCAGGTTGACCTCCGCCGAAGTCGTGCCGGTCGCGACCTGGCCCGCCTCCAGCAGGCGCGACTCGATGACCTCCGCCAGGTGTTCTATACCTTGCTCCGCCTTCTGGACGACGCCCCTCTTGCGACGCGGCGTTGCGCGGCCGGGGACCGGTTTGCGGGCCACGCGGCCATTGTAGGCGCGGCTATCCTCGATGGAGATGCCCCCGCAGGCCCTGCTCCTCGACATCGACGGAACCCTGGTCGACAACACGGCGCAGCACCTCGCCGCCTGGCGCGACGCGCTCGCCGCGCTCGGGTGCCGGGCAGACGATGAAACGCTGCGCGCCCAGATCGGCAAGGGGGGCGACCTGTTCGTCAAGGCCGTCGCCGGCGAGGACTGGGACCGTGAGCATGGCGACGCCTGCCGCAGGCTTCACTCCGAGAACTACCGCCGCCGGATGCCCGAGGTCGGACCGATCCCCGAGGTCGAGCGCTTCCTGCGCGAGGCCCGCCGCAGGCGCCTGGTCCTGGGCCTGGCCAGCTCCTCCAACCCCGACGAGGTCGACGCCAACCTGGCCGTGATCGGTGAGAAGGTGGAGAACTTTCCCGTGGTGGTCGACAGGGACGACATCCGGACCTCCAAGCCCGCGCCTGACGCCTTCGCCGTGGCGCTGAAACGAACCGGCCTGCAGGCGGCATCGGCGGTCGCCATCGGCGACACCCGCTGGGATGGGGAGGCGGCCGCCAGGCTCGGCACCGCGTTCTGGGCCGTGCTCACGGGCGCCGGCCGCGAGGTCGAGCTCAGCGCCGCGGGGGCGAGCCGGGTGGGCGCCACCCTGGCGGCGTTCATCCCCCTGCTCGACGACTGAGGACTCAGCCTCCCGCCGGCGGAGGCGTGGCGCTACCCGCCGGTGTGGGCGTCGGGCTGGCGCTGGGAAGGATGGAGGGCAGGATCGAGGGCAGGATGGAAGGAGTCAAGCTCGGCGTGGGAGTCGGTGAGGCGCTGGGGCTCGGCGTGGGGCAGAGGTCCTTGGTCCCCGGCAGGAACAGCTCCGGACCGCTGAAGACGCTGACCGCCGAGGTCGGCTTGCCGCTCGATCCGTTGGGTCCCGCGCACGGGCCGCCCTCCTCGAGGCCGGAGGGACGCTGAAAGTTCTCCACCGGGACCCTGGCCTGGGACAGGCCGTTGTTGATGAAGTCGCGCAGGACGGTGCTGCCCACCATCGTCCCGTAGACACCGTTCATGCTGGGACTGCCCCCTCCGGTGTGCCCGACCCAGGCTCCGACCACGATGTTGGGGGCGTAGGCCATCATCCAGGCGTCCTTGAAATCGTTGGTCGTCCCCGACTTGCCGGCCATCGGACGGTTCCAGCCGAGGTGCCACTGCCGCGAGTAGTCCTTGAGGATGTAGGTGATCAGGTAGGCCTCTTGCTGGCTGATCACCTGCTGGCTGTCACCCGGGTTCGGCTTGTCGACCACGTTCCCGTTCTGGTCGTCGACCTCCAGGATCCCGCTGGCGGGACGTCGGGTGCCGCCGTTGGCGAAGACGCCGTAGCCGACGGCGTGGTCGAGCATGGTGATCGCGCTCGATCCGATCGCCGTCCCCACCTCGGACTTGAGCGGGCTCCGGATGCCGAAGGCCTTGGCCATGTCGATGACGGTCGAGATACCGGTCTGCTGCATCACCTGCAGCGTCGACACGTTGCGCGAGAGCAGGAGCGAGGCGTGGGTCGTGATCAGGCCCATGTCGCGGAAGTCGAAGTCGTGGAACTGGCCGTTGGCGAAGTGCCGGGAGGTGTCGTCGACGATCGAGCCCATGCTCAGCTTGTGATTATGGAAGGAAGCCTCGTAGACGTAGGGCTTGAACGAGGAGCCGGGCTGGCGCGGACTGGTCACGACGTTGAACTGGCCCTTGATGGCCTCGTTGTAGAAGTCGGCCGAGCCGACCATGGCCAGGATCTCGCCGGTCCTGGGATCGATCGCGATCAGGTCGCCGTTGTCGGCGCCCAGCGGACCGAGCTGCTGCATGCCGACGGCGACCGCGTGCTCAGCCGCCTGCTGCAGGCGCAGGTCCAGCGTCGTCTTCACCACGAAGCCGCCGTGAGCCACGGCGTTGGGTCCCAGCTCCTGCTCCAGCACCTGCATCAGGTAGTCGATGAAGTGGGGCGCCTGCGTGCTGCGCTCCTCCTTGAAGGTGTAATGCAGCGGCTGCGCGTAGGCTTGATCGGCCTGGCTGCGGCTGATGGCGCCGGTCGTGACCATTCCGTTAAGGACGTAACGCTGGCGCGCCTTGGCCAGGCCGGGGTCGGTCTTGGGGTCGTAGAGGCTGGGTCCTCGAGGCAGGCCCGCGAGCAGTGAGGCTTCGGCCACGTCCAGGTCCTTGGCGTGCTTGCTGAAGTAGACCTGGGCCGCGGCTTCGATACCGGTCGCTCGATGGCCGTAGTAGATGCTGTTCAGGTAGAGCTCGAGTACCTGCCGCTTGCTGTAGCGCTGGTCGAGGGCGGTGGCCAGCAGCAGCTCTCGCAGCTTGGTCAGCCCGGAGCGGTTGGGCGAGTTGAGGATGGCGATCTTGGCCAGCTGTTCTTCGATGGTGCTCGCCCCCTGCTCCGCCCGGCGCGCGATCACATCGACCAGCAGCGCCTTGGCCACCCGGGGCCAGTCGATGCCGGCGTGCTGGTAGAAGTGACGGTCCTCGGCCGCGATCGTCGCCTCCTGAAGCGCGGGGCTGATGTCGCTCAGATGGACCGGAGTGACCCGGGCGCCCTGGGCGTTGCGCTCCTCGATCAGGGACCCGTGCCGGTCGACGAAGGCAACCGAGCCGGCGGCCAGGTCGAGGCGCGAGGGATCGGGGAGCGTGGCGTAGGCATAGGCCAGCGTGGCCACGAACAGGAGCAAGAGCGCCGCGAGGGCGCCCGCCGCGATCAGCGCCAGGCGCCGGCGGCCGTCGTCTCCCGCCGCCACAGACAGCGGCCTGAGCCCGGCCCGAACCCGGCGGGCCGGCGGGCGAGCCGCAGCCGGCGATCCATCCGCGGCCTCCGACCCGCGTTGAGGCGGGATCGGATCAGCCACGCGGTCCCCTCATGCGCGTGCTCGGCCGGCCGCCTACCGCGCCTTGGACATGACCGCGCGCTCCCCGTGCGATCGCTGGGGCGGGCTGATAAGACGGCGAGCGAGTCCGGCTGCCGCGGCCGTCAGGGCAGCTTCGGCGGCGCTGACCAGGAGGCGGCGGATGACGCTCTCGCGCCGTTCCAGCTCGGCCTCCTTGCTCTTGCTGTCCGCTCGCACGATCCGGCGCTGTGCCGCCGTCCAGGCCCGGGCGTCCTCCCTGAAGTCGTTGAGCCGGTCGCGCAGCTCGTCCAGCTTGAGGCGCCGGGCCAGGCGCTCGGCGGGGGAGCGGCGGCGGCGGCGCATAAGCACCAGCACCGTGAGCGCACCCGCGCCCAGCACCAGCGCGCCGGTCAATGCCTGCACTCCGGGATTGCTCTGCAGCTGATGGCGGACGTCGAGGTTGCGCCGGGCCTTGAACTCGAGCGCCTCGATCGTCCCCTGAAGGTGGGCGCGCGTCTCCTCTACTTGCCGTTTCGCTTCAGCAGATGTTTCGCCCACTCCGCATCCTCCTTGAGGGTGGTCATGGTCTTCGGGAGCGGTCCGGATTTCAGAGACCGGATGTTCCGCATCAGCGAAATGGCGCCGATGGCGCCCAGGATCAGACCCAGGACCGCGAGGACGGCCAGCTCGATCAGCGCGGCCAGGGCGTGGTTGGGAACCGCCAGCGCGATCCAGACCAGCAGCATGATCAGGGCCAGGAAGAGGAATCCGCCGGCCAGCGCCAGCGTCAGCGCCGCGCGCAGGTTGGCAGTGACCATCTCCTGCAGCTCGAGGCGGGCCAGCTGGATCTCCAGCCGGACCAGGCGGACCGTGTCCTCGACGGCCGTGCGGGCGAGATCGATCACGCCGCGCCGTCCGTTGGCGTCGACCGGCGCCGCCGTCGCGGTCGCGGGCCGATCGGAATCGCTGGCCATGCGCTCCTCCTTCCTCGAACTGAACCCGAATCCTCCAGCCGAATCCAAAACATTATAGCGGTCCTGTTGGGAAACCGTCAAAGCAGGGCGTCGGCCCCGGCCAAGAGAGAAGCCCTCCCGCTTCTGGTCGGGAGGGCTTCGACGAGAGGGGGGCCGTCGTCCGAACTCGCTCCTCGCTTGTGGGCCTAAGTATAGCATTTTCTGTTCATAGCGGTATCATGTCGGCATGGAAAGGAAGACCCCGGACCCGGTGATCGAGAACCCTGGCGAGATCGAGGTGCCCAACCCGCAGGGCCCCACGCTGGCGCCCCGGCCCGGGCCGGAGATCCAGGAGCCCCCGCCGGCGCCGGTAGAGGTGCCTCAGCCGGGCATTCCCGCCACGCCCGACCGCGGCCGCTAGCCGCCTTCAGGCCTCGACCCGGAATAGGGTGTGGGTGCCGGCCCGCAGCATCCGGCGCAGCCCCTCCACGTGCGTCACGCCCCAGTCCGCCCAGCGCTCGATCACCAGCGGCGCCAGCGTCCCCACGTCCTCCGCCGAGACGGCATGCACCGCGCCCTCGACGGCCATTGCCGTCCCCGGTAGGGTCAGGCGGACCCACGGGTCCGACCGCCATCGCCTGGCCTTGACTGAAAAGGCGGAGGTGAAGAGCAGCACCTTCCCATCGGGGGCCACCGCGAACCACATCGGCACCGATCCCTCGATGGATCCCTCTCTGGAGCTGACGATCAGCTCCTCCCGACCCTGGAGCTGCTCCAGGAACGAAGCGGGAAGTGGCGCCACCTGAGTCTCAGGCGCGGTTCAGCGCCGAGAGGATCGTGTCGTGCAGCAGGCCGTTGCTGGCCAGGGCGTCGCCGCCGGAGAAGGTGCGCCGCCCCTGCAGGTCGGTGAGCCGGCCACCGGCCTCCTCGATCAGCACCATGGGCGCGGCCAGGTCCCAGGCGGCCAGCTCAGGTTCCATCATCGCCTCGCCCGCGCCCTCGGCCACCAGGGTGTAGCCCCAGAAGTCACCGAAGCCCCGGTCGCGCCAGGTCGAGCTGACCACGGCGTCGAAGCCGGCGGCCCGTCCGACCTTGACGAAGGCTGTCCGCGAGGCGTAGAAGACCTGTGCCTGCTCCAGCCGGGAGACGCGCGAAACCTGGAGGCGGCGTTCCCCTGACCACGCTCCAGCCCCCCTGCGCGCGTGCCAGCGCCGGCCCATGGCGGGAGCGGAGATCACGCCCAGCAACACCTCGCTCGCCCGCTCCAGCGCCAGCAGGGTGGCGAACACCGGCACTCCGCGAAGGAAGCTGTGGGTGGCGTCGATGGGGTCGATGATCCAGCGGGTCTCGCCGTCGCCCGCCTCCTGGGCCAGCTCCTCGCCCAGGATGCCGTGGCGCGGATAGGCGGCCAGGATCCGCTCCCGCAGCTCCCGCTCGATCTCGGTATCGGCGGGCGTCACGTAGCTGCCGTCCGGCTTGCGCTGGGCTCGCGACCCCTTGAGGAACCACCGCATCGCGATCCGGTCGGCGGCGTCGCAGCATCCCTGGGCGAAGGCCAGCAGCTGCTCGGACTCGCTCACGCCCGCACCCGCGCCCCGGCGGGATCGAAGAGGGGCTCCGCCCTGACCCGCCCCGCCATCCAGCGGCCGAAGACTTCTACCGCCACCTCCTGCTCGGGCTGGGCCAGGGCCGCCGGCAGGTAGGCGTAGGCGATGCTCGCGCCCAGGGTGTAGCCGAAGCCGCCGCTGGTCACCCGGCCCACGACCTCGCCTCCGGCCTGGACCGGTTCCCCGCCCAGGGCGACCGCCCGCGGGTCGTCGAGCACGATCGGTTTCAGCCGCCGCTGGATCCCCTCGGACCGGGCCCGCTGGAGCGCCGCCTTGCCGATGAAGTCGTGGGGCTTCTGCAGCCGGACGGCGAATCCGAGCCCGGCCTCGAAGGGATTGTCCTGAGGCGTGATGTCCGAGCTCCAGACGCGATAGCCCTTCTCCAGCCGGAGCGACTCGATCGCCCGGTAGCCGCCCGCCACCATGCCGTGCTCGTTCCCCGCCTCCCACAGCGAGTCCCACAGCCGCAGTCCATATTCGGTCGCGCAGTAGAGCTCCCAGCCCAGCTCACCGACGTAGGTCACCCGCAGGGCCAGGCAGGGAACCGCGCCGACCACGATATGCCGCCCGGTGAGGTAGGGGAAGGCCGCGCTCGAGAGGTCGGTGTCGGTCAGCTGCTGGAGCACGTCCCTGGCACGCGGTCCCCACATCCCCAGGCACGCCCAGCGGGAGGTCTCGTCGCTGACCGTCACGCTGCCGTCCTCCGGCTGATGGCGGCTGATCCAGTCCAGGTCGTGCGTCCCGAAGGCGGTGCCGGTGATGATGGCGAAGCTCTCCTCCTCCAGCCGGGTCACCGTGAAGTCGCACTCGATCCCACCCCGCCTGTTGAGCATCGAGGTGTAGACGATGCTGCCGGGCGCCCGGTCGACGTCGTTGGCGCAGAGCCGCTGCAGGAAGGCCAGCGCGCCCGGCCCGGCAACCGCGATCTTGGCGAACGAGGTCTCGTCGAAGAGGGCGACGCGCTCGCGGGTGGCCTGGTGCTCGGCCGCGATGGCCGCGGACCAGTGCTCACCCGCCCAGCCCGCGGGACGCTGGACTTCGACCAGCGCCGCGTTCGGCTCGAACCAGTTGGGCCGCTCCCACCCGGCCTTCTCGCCGAAGCACGCGCCCAGTGCGACCAGCCTGGCATAGGTGGGGGAGAGGCGCAGCGGCCTGCCGGCGCGGCGCTCCTCGTTCGGATAGTGGACGTCGTAGTAGGTCGAGTAGACCTCCACCGTCCGCTCCAGGGTGTAGCCTGGGCTGGCGTGGTGCGCCGGGAAGCGCCGGATGTCCATCCGCCACAAGTCCAGCTCCGGCTCCCCGTCGACGATCCAGGAGGCGACCTGCTTCCCCATGCCGCCGGCGCCGGCGATCCCGTGGGCGCAGAAGCCGGCGGCGACGTAGAAGCCGCGCAGCCGTGAGGGGCCGAGGATGAACTCGTTGTCCGGCGTGAAGGCCTCGGGGCCGTTGATCAGCCGGACGATCTCCGCCCCCTCCAGCCCGGGCACGCGCCGGACGGCGTTCTCGGAGAGTGGCATGAACCGCTCCCAGTCCGCCTCCAGGAGGCGGTTGTTGAAGTCCCGGGGAATCCCATCGAGTCCCCAGGGCGCCGGATTGCGCTCGTACCCGCCCATCACCAGGCCGCCCGCCTCTCGCCTGAAGTAGACGAGCAGGTCCGGGTCGCGCATGGTGGGCAGGCTCTCGGGGACCGCCTCGGGCAGGCGCGCGACCAGGTACTGGTGCGCCATCGCCGCCAGCGGCACCCTCACCCCCGCCAGGGCAGCGATCTCGTTGGCGTAAATGCCGCCCGCGTCGACCACCACCTCGCACTCGATCGCTCCGCCGCTGGTCTCTACACCGCTGACCGCGCCGCGCTCCACCCGCACGCCGTTGAGCCGCACCCCCTCGCAGACGCGGACGCCCATGCGCCGCCCGCCTTCCGCCAGCGCATTGGTCAGCCCGCTCGGATCCAGGTATCCGTCGCTGGGCAGATAGGCGGCGCCCAGGATCCCGTCGGCCCGCATCAGGGGGAAGCGGCGCACGGCTTCGGCGGCGCTGATGAGCTCGATGGGAAGGCCGAAGCTCTTGCCCCAGCCGGACTGCCGTTCCAGCTCCTCGAGCCGGGCCCTCGAAGAGGCCAGGCGCAGGCTGCCCACCTCGCGCCAGCCGGGGTCGACACCCGTCTCCTCCCGCAGCCGCCGGTAGAGCTCGACGCTCTGCATCATCATCCGGGTCAGCGGCAGGGTGGAGCGAAGCTGGCCCACCAGTCCGGCGGAATGGAAGGTGGAGCCGCTCGTCAGCTGAGCCCGTTCCAGCAGGACCACGTCGCTCCAGCCGCGCTGGGCCAGGTGGTAGGCGATGCTCGTGCCTCCCACGCCGCCGCCCACGACCACCACCCGTGCCCGCTGGGGAAGGCTGAGCGCGCTCACGCGCAGGCCGACAGCCACCGCGGGTAGCGGACATCAGCGGTCGCGCGCAGCAGGCGTTCGAAATGCCGCTGGGCGTAATCGGCGAAGTCGACTTCGAGGGTCGAGACCCCCTGCTGGACCAGGCCCCACATCGCCTCGCGGAAGTCGGACATGATCCGCATCAGCCGCAGCCGCGCCAGATCCCGCGGCGTACCGGACCCGAAGTACTCCGCCAGCAGCATCCGCTCCTCCTCCTCGCCCAGCTCGTGGTTGACGGCAAAGTTGCCGAAGTCGAAGAAGCGATCGCCCATGCCCGCGTACTCCCAGTCGACGATGCGAATCGCGGCGCCGTCGTCGATGAAGTTGGCGTTGAGCAGGTCATTGTGGCAGAGACAGGCGGGCTCGCCCGCGAGCGCCCGCTCGATCTCCGCCGCGTGCAGGCGCAATTCCGCGTATACCTCAGGCAGCTTCACGCCGTGGGCGAGGGAGGTCTCCGCATAGGCTTCCACCACCCGGAAGGGCGAGAAGCTTGCCGGCAGCGAGCCCGCCCCGTGCACCCGCCGCAGCGACTCGACGATCCGGCGCATCGTCTCGGGAGCCTTGATCGCCTCCAGCCCGACCGGCGTTCCCTCGATGAAGCGGGTGACGAGCAGTCCCGGCGGCGAGACGAAGGCCACCACCTCCGGACCGACCCCGGCGGCCGCCGCGAGCCGTGTGGCCAGGTGCTCGACGGCGCGGTCGATGCCGAGCAGGTGCCCGTTGGCGGCCGGGATGCGCACCACGAAGCTCGCGCCATCGACCAGCACCCGGTAGTTCCGGTTCGTGATCCCACCTTCCAGCGGAGCGACCACCTGGACCCGCCCGCGCCACTCTGGAATCTGGTCCAGGGCCTCGGCTACGTCGAGCAGCGCGCTCATCGGTGGATAGAGTAGATGACGGTGGCAGGGCGCAGCGATCGACCGCAGGCCCGCGCGTCGATGGCGCGCTACACGGAGATCGGCCGCGTGCTCGCCCGCCACGGGCTCGGCTTCCTGGCCAGCGCGCTGGGCGTGGAGCGCTACCTGCCCTTCCACCGGCGCCTGTTCGGCAGCCGCAGCGCGGTCGAGCCCTACGGCCGCCCGGAGCGGCTGCGCCTGGCGCTCGAAGAGCTGGCGGGTCGACCTCCTGCCGCCGGATTACATCGCCGAGCTGGCCCTGCTCCAGGACTCGGCCCGGCCGCTGCCTTCGGAGGTCATCACGCGCATCGTCGAGGACGACCTGGCACGGCCTCTGAGCCGGGTCTTCCTTCACTTCGACGACACGCCGCTGGCGGCAGCCTCCATCGGCCAGGTGCACGCCGCGACGCTGCTCGACGGAACCGAGGTGGCGGTCAAGGTCAGGCGTCCCGGGGTGGTCGAGCGCATCCGTGAGGACCTCGAGATCCTGCGCACGCTGGCCGCCGCCGCCAGCCGCCGCTCGCGCCTGCTCGCGGAGTACGACCTGGTGGCCCTGGTGGAGGAGTTCGCCCACACGCTGCGCGGCGAGACCGACTACCTGCACGAGGCACGCCATGCCGAGCGGTTTCGGATGGCGTTCGCATCGACGCCCTGGCTTCGCGTGCCGCGCGTGGTCTGGGAGGCGACCAGCGAACGGGTCCTAACCCTGGAACGGATCATGGGCGTCAAGATCGACGACCTGGACACTCTCGACGCGCACGGAATCGACCGCCGGGCGGTCGCCGAGCGCGTCGCGGCGATGGTGCTGACCATGGTCTTACGCGACGGCTTCTTCCACGCCGATCCTCACCCCGGCAACTTCTTCGTCGCCGACGACGCCAGCATCGGGATGGTGGACTTCGGCATGGTCGGTCGAATCGACCAGCGGCTCCAGGACCAGCTGGTGTGGGCCCTGCTGGCCTTCAGCGGCGGCGACCTCGAGCGTCAGGTCGACGTCCTCCTCGAGCTGGGCATCGCACGACCGAGGGTGGAGCGGGAGGCCCTGCGGCGCGACCTGGCGCAGCTGAGGAGCCGCTACGCCGGGCGCTCATTGGGTGAGATCCAGGTCCGGCAGGCGGTGGGCGACGGCATCGCGTTCGCCCGGCGGCATCGTCTCCAGCTCCCGGCGAACCTGGCGCTCCTGGCCAAGACCCTGGCCATGCACGAGGGACTGGTGCGCCGGCTCGATCCCGATTTCGACCTGTCCTCGGCGATGGCCTCCTACTCCCGGCGGGTCAGCCTGCGCCAGCTCTCGCCCGGCGTGCTGGGGCGATGGGCGGGCCAGGGCGCCCTCGACTGGGGCCGCCTGGCGCTGGAGCTGCCTCAGCAGCTGCGCCGCCTGATGAGCCTGGCCGAGCGCGGCGACCTGGAGATCGGGATGCGGCCCTCGAGCTTCGAACCGGTCCTGCGCCGGGCGGAACGGATGGTCAGGATGCTGATCATCGGCATCGTGGCGGCGGCCGCGATCGTCGCCGCCGCCGTGGTCTTCGCCGCCCTAGCCCATCACTAGCGCACTCAGGTCAGCTGACGGCGGCGCGCTGCGCCTCCAGGATCCCCAGCACCATGCCCTCGCCCTGCTGCCGCGCCTGGGTGAAGGTCGGCTCCCCGCCCAGGTCCCTGACCTGGCCCGCCGCTTGCTCCCGCAGCAGGCGCGCCAGCTCCTCATCGAAGAGCCGGCTGAGCAGCTGGGAGTTATGGACCGTCTCGCCGCCGCCGTCCGCCACCCGGAGCTGGTGCAGGACCCGCTGGGCGATCATGTAGCGGTAGATGCGGTCGGTCGCCAGGTCCTCCATGTATCCGTCGAGCAGGCTGGCGCCCTTCCCGTTGAGCACCCCGTTGCGGTAGCGGATCACGGTCCGCACCGCCGCCCTCGTCCCCTCGAGCGTTCGGCGTCCGACTGCCTTCGGGCTGGGACGCAGGTCCCGGTGCAGGTCCGCGTCGCCGCGGCGGAAGTGAAGCTGGTTGGGGTAGGGGAACTGGTTGACCGCGATCTCGTTCTGGTCGGGATGGCCGGTCCAGGCCCCGTCCATGCCCTGGCTGGCCTCGTTCTTCTTGTCCTCTTCGAGCACCTTGAGCGCCCGCGCGTTCAGCTCCGGGTCCTCCCGGCTGGGATAGAGGGCGGTCATCCCGCCGATGGCCAGGATCCCCCGCTTGTGGCAGATCTCGGGCATGATCTCGCGCAGCGCCTGGAAGAAGGCCACGTTGTGGGGGATGGTGTTGCGGTCGGGCAGCACCCAGGCGGGGTCGGAGAGCGTGAAATCGATCAGGCTCGCCATGTAGTCCCAGCGCCCCAGGTTGAGGGCCATGATGTGGTCCCGAAGGTGGTGGATGAACTCCTCCATCTGAAAGGCCATGGGATGCGCTTCCACCAGGGCCATGCACTTGATGTAATCCTGGGGCCAGCCGCGTGCCTGGGCCACGGCCCGGAAGACGTCTCGCCACCACAGCCCCTCCTCGGCGGACTCCGACTTGGGGATGTAGATCGAGAGCGGATGCTTGAGCCAGGCCGGGTCGACCTGGAAGGCGACCAGCGCCACGTCGAAGAGCGAGGCGGACAGCAGCTCGTCCTTGATCACCCCCGCCTGGTTCAGGTGGAGTCCGCGGGGCCGGACGGTGATCACGGTCCGGCTCTCGGCGATGGAGACCTGGCGGTTCCGCTTCTTGTCGGCGTACTGGAGGCTGCCGCGAAGCGCCAGGACGATGTTGCCGGCGCCGTGGAGGATATTGGGCCAGGCGTTGGCCACGGAGTCCTCCAGGTCGAGCATCACCCCGGGCGCGCCCGAGTTGAGCATCTTGACCACCAGCTCCCCGTCGTCGGCCGGCCCGGTCATCTGGTTGCGCTGGTCCTGGCACCAGCCGGGTAGCGTCACCTTCCAGCTTCCCGTGGTCGCCTCCGACGGCGCCAGATGGGTGGGCAGCTGCCCGCCGTGGGCGCGCGCGAGCG
>VBIC01000182.1 GCA_005881425.1 Chloroflexota bacterium
GATCAGCCTGCCGGACGGGAGCAGCCGCCTGAAGGCCGGCGCCAGGAAAGCGGGCATGCCGCTGAGCTCGCTGACGTCGGTGATCCCGGTCGCGTCGAAGACGATGGCCGCCCAGCGTTCAGACGGACCGCCTTCGGAACGGACCTCGACCCCGGCCCGGGCCAGCAGCGGACCGACGCCCGGAAGCAGCCGCGCGCCCGGAGCGCCACCGAGGAGGGCCGGTCCTTCGAGCAGCGCCTGGCCGGGGGCGTAGCGGCGCAATCGCGGTGGGCGGGGCAGCCCCAGCCGTCGGGTGACGACCCGGCCCACAGGGCTCCAGGTCAGCTGTTGATACCAGTCGCTCACGTCGCTTCGAGAATGGCGACGACTCCCTGCCCGCCGGCCGCGCAGATGGAGACGAGACCGCGGCCTGATCCCTTCTGCGCCAGCAGCTTGGCCATGGTGGCCACGATCCTTCCGCCCGTCGCGGCGAAGGGATGACCCACGGCGAGCGAGGAGCCGTTGACGTTGAGCCGGGTGCGATCGATCGACCCGAGCGGCGCGGACAGGCCGAGGCGGTCCTTGCAGAACCCCGGATCCTCCCAGGCCTTTAGAGTGGCGAGCACGGTGGAGGCGAAGGCCTCGTGGATCTCGTAAAAGTCGAAGTCCTGCAGCGTCAGGCGGTTGCGCTCGAGGAGCCGTGGGACGGCGTAGACCGGCGCCATGAGCAGGCCTTCGCCCCCGTGAACGTAATCGACCGCCGCCGTCTCGGCGTCGACCAGGTGTGCCAGTACCGGCAGGCGGCGCTCTCTGGCCCAGGCCTCGCTGCCCAGCAGGACCGCGGCCGCCCCGTCTGAGAGGGGCGTCGAGTTGCCGGCGGTCATGGTGGCGGCGCCGTCCCGACCGAAGACAGGCTTCAGCCGGCTCAGCGATTCCAGGCTGGCGTCGGGGCGCAGGTTCTGATCCCTCTGCAGCCCGAGATATGGGGTCAGCAGGTCGTCGAAGAAGCCGCGCGCGTAGGCCGCCGCCAGGTTGCGATGGCTGAGGACGGCGAGCTGGTCCTGCGGCTCGCGGCCGATCTCCCACTGGCGGGCGGTGAGGGCGGCGTGCTCGCCCATCGACATGCCGGTTCGAGGCTCGGCATTCCTGGGGATCTCGGGCACGACCTGGGTCGGTCGCAGCTTGCGGAGCTGGGCCAGCCGCTGGGGGACGCTCCGGGCCCGGTTGATCTGGAGCAGGACGCGGCGCAGATCCTCGTTGACGGCTATCGGCGCGTCGCTCGCGCTGTCCACCCCGGCCGCGATCCCGCAGTCGATCTGGCCTAGAGCGATCTTGTTGGCGACATGGATGGTCGTCTCCAGCCCGGTGCCGCACGCCTGCTGCACGTCGTAGGCCGGCGTGTAGGCGGAGAGCGGCGTCCCCAGAACCGCCTCCCGGGTCAGGTTGAAGTCCCGGCTGTGCTTGAGGACGGCGCCTCCGGCGACCTCGCCCAGGCGCAGGGTCTGGAGGCCGAAGCGGGCCACCAGCCCGTCGAGCGCGGCCGTGAGCATGTCCTGGTTGGAGGCCCGTGCGTACGGCCCGTTGGCCCGAGCGAAGGGGATCCGGTTGCCGCCCAGGATGGCCGCCCGACGGCGCTCAGCCACTGGGGAGTTGTCGGTTATCTGGGTTCAATGCTGTAATGAATGGTACAGGTGACTGTCAGTAGCGGGCGACTCCGCGCCTGCCTGGATGGACGCTGGGGGCCGATCCGGCAGGAGGTGCGCGCCCAGATCGAGGCCTCGGAGCTCCTCCGGCCGGCGCACGGGCTGCCGGTGGAGGCCTATCGCGAGCGGGTGCTGGAGCAGGCCCGGCTGGTGAGCGGGAGCAGAGGCGCGCGCCTTTTCTTCCCTCGCGAGCATGGCGGTGAAGGCGACCTGGGTGGCGCGCTTGCCGCCTTCGAGGTCCTGGCGCTGGTCGACCTGTCGCTGCTGGTCAAGCTGGGAGTGCAGTGGGGGCTGTTCGGCGGGGTCATCCGCCGGCTCGGAACGGCGCAGCACCACCGGCGTTATCTGCGCGATGCCATGACCATGGCCCTTCCCGGCTGCTTCGCCATGACCGAGACCGGGCACGGCTCCGACGTGCAGTCGATCCGGACCACGGCGACCTACGACCCGGAGCGCCAGGAATTCGTCATCAACACGCCCGACGATGACGCGCGCAAGGACTACATCGGCAATGCCGCCCGCGACGGACGCCTGGCGGCGGTCTTCGCCCAGCTGATCACCGGCGACGCCAGCCGCGGAGTGCACGCCTTCCTGGTCCCGATCCGGGATCAACGGGGGTGGCCCTGCTCCGGCGTGCGGATCGAGGACTGCGGCGACAAGGGCGGTCTCAATGGCGTCGACAACGGTCGCCTCTGGTTCGACCGCGTCCGGGTGCCCCGCGAGGCGCTGCTGGATCGATTCGGCACGGTCGCGCCGGACGGCAGCTACCGCAGTCCGATAGCGAGCGAGTCGAGGCGGTTCTTCACCATGCTCGGAACGCTCGTCTCCGGGCGCATCAGCGTGGCGGGCGCCGGGCTGAGCGCCTGCAAGCTGGCGCTCACGATCGCGGTCCGCTACGGGTTCCGGGCTCCGGGCCAGGACCGGGAGGTGATCCTGCTCGACTATCTCCAGCACCAGCGAAGGCTCCTGCCCGCGCTCTGCACCACCTATGCAATGCACTTCGCTCAGGAAGCGCTGGTGTCTTCACTGCACGAGGTCGCGGAGGACGCCAATCCTGATTCGAGGGAGCAGCGGCAGCTCGAGACCCTGGCGGCAGGCGTCAAGGCGATCTCGACCTGGCACACGACGAAGACCATCCAGACCTGCCGGGAGGCCTGCGGGGGAGCCGGCTACCTGTCGGTCAACCGGCTCACCGAGCTGAGGGCCGACACCGATGTCTTCACGACCTTCGAGGGGGACAACACGGTGCTGCTCCAGCTGGTCGCCAAGGGACTGCTGACCAACTTCCGGGATGAGTTCGAGAGCATGGATACGGCAGCGACCGTCCGCTTCGTGGCCGACCAGGTGGTGGGGGCCGTCCTGGAGCTGACCGCGGC
>VBIC01000173.1 GCA_005881425.1 Chloroflexota bacterium
CGAGGTCGCGGTCTGGTTCGTGCGCTCGCTCCACGAGCTGCGCGCAGGCCTGAAGAAGATGGCCGGGGCAACCCGGCCGACGGCCAGCCTGTGGGTGGCCTGGCCCCGAAAGGCCGGCGGGCACTCGAGCGACGTCACCGACAATGCGATCCGGGAACTGGTCCTGCCGCTGGGGCTGGTCGACGTCAAGGTGGCGGCTCTCGACCAGGACTGGTCGGGGCTCAAGCTCGTCTGGAGGCTCTCGCGGCGGTAATCCGCGACACACCACCCCACCCTCCCATCGAGGGGGAGGGAGGTTGTTTGTTTGCCCCTGCCGAATGTGGGCATAAATAGGAGGGCCGGCGGGTTTGCGCCGGTGCAAGGACCAACAGGAGAACCTAAATGGCTGACGTCAAGACCGAACCCATCCCTCTACTTCCACTCCACAACGGCGTCGTCCTACCGCAGATGGTGGTGACGATCCCGATCGAGAGGGAGGAGGCCAGGGCGGCCATCGCCGCCGCCCGCGAAGGCGACCGCCTGGTGCTGCTGGTGCCTCGTGTGGAGGGACGCTTTGCCAATCTCGGCACCGTGGCCCGCCTCGAGGACTCCCGCCGGGTCGGGAACGTCGAGGTCGCGGTGCTGCAGGGCCTCTACCGCGCCTCGCTGGGGAGCGCGGCCGGCGGGACCGGACCGGCGCTGCGCGTCATGGCGCAGCCGGCGACAGACGTCCACGACCACAGCGAGCAGGCGCGCGTCCTGGCCCGCGAGTACAAGGCCCTGATCGAGAACCTGCTCGAGCTGCGCGGCGCGGACCAGGTGGTCCAGATGGTGCGCGGCATCGACCAGCCCAGTCACCTGGCCGACCTGGCCGGATATTCCCCTGATCTTTCACTGGAGCGCAAGGTGGAGATCCTGGAGACGCTCGACGTCGAGGCCCGCCTGAAGAAGCTGATCGAGTGGACCCGTGACATCCTGGCTGAGGCCTCGCTCAAGGACAAGATCCGCAGCGAGGTCGAGTCGGGGATGGAGAAGCGGCAGCGGGAGTTCCTGCTCCGGCAGCAGCTGGACGCGATCAAGAAGGAGCTGGGCGAGCAGGACTCGGACGTGGCCGCCGAGTACCGGCGCAAGATCGAGGAGGCGGGGATGCCGGACGCCGTGCGCCAGGAAGTGGAGCGCGAGCTTTCACGCTTCGAGCGCATGAGCGAGCAGAACCCGGAGCAGGGCTGGATCCGCAACTACCTCGACTGGATGCTGGAGCTGCCCTGGAACAAGCGGACCGAGGACCGGTTCGACGTGGTCGAAGCGCGGCGGATCCTGGACCAGGATCACACCGGCCTGGAGGACGTCAAGGACCGGATCATCGAGTTCCTCGCGGTGCGCAAGCGGCGAGAGGCCCGCGGCCTGGGAATCGTCGGCGGACGCGGGTCGGGCGCCATCATCACCCTGGTCGGGCCGCCCGGCGTGGGCAAGACCTCGCTCGGCGAGTCGGTGGCCCGCGCCCTGGGACGCAAGTTCACCCGCATCTCGCTGGGCGGGATCCACGACGAGGCCGAGATGGGCCCTGCCCGGACGGATCGCGCGCGCCCTCAAGGAAGCCGGGACGCGCAATCCGGTGATCATGCTGGACGAGATCGACAAGGTCGGCAGCGACTGGCGGGGCGATCCATCCTCGGCGCTGCTCGAGGTGCTCGATCCGGCGCAGAACCACTCCTTCCGGGACCACTACCTGGAGGTCGATCTCGACCTCTCCGAGGTCCTGTTCATCCCCACGGCGAACGTCTCGGACACCATCCCGGCGCCGCTGCTGGACCGGATGGAGATCGTGCGCCTGGACGGCTACACCGAGGAGGAGAAGCTGGCCATCGCGCGCGACCACCTGATGGCGCGCCAGCTGGAGCGCAACGGGCTCACCGCCGACGAGGTGTCGGCCAGTGACGAGGCGCTGCGCGCCGTGATCGCGGACTACACGCGCGAGGCCGGCGTGCGCAACCTGGAGCGAGAGCTGGGCCGGCTGCTGCGCAAGATCGCGACCGGGATCGAGAGCGCGAAGCTGACGGCGCCCGTGCGGATCGAGCCGGCGCAGGTCCGCGAGCACCTGGGACGCGCCAGGTTCCACGCCGAGGTCGCGGAGCGGACGTCGGTTCCGGGTGTGGCCACGGGGCTGGCGGTCACAGGCACCGGCGGCGAGGTGCTCTTCGTCGAGGCCGCGATCATGGACGGCCCCAAGGGGCTGACCCTGACCGGGCAGCTGGGCGACGTGATGAAGGAGTCGGCCCAGATCGGGCTGTCCTACGTCAAGTCGCACGCCAGGGAGCTGGGCATCGAGACCAGCCTGGAAGAGAAGTCGATCCACGTCCACGTGCCGGCGGGCGCAGTGCCCAAGGACGGGCCGTCGGCGGGAGTGACCATGGTCACCGCGCTGACCAGCCTGCTGACCGGGCGCCCGGTGCGGAGCACGGTGGGAATGACGGGTGAGGTGACGCTGCAGGGCAAGGTGCTGCCGATCGGCGGCGTCAAGCAGAAGCTGCTCGCGGCGCACCGCGCCGGCCTGACCGAGGTCATCCTTCCCTACCGCAACGAGGCAGACCTGGACGACGTTCCCCAGAGCGTGCGCGAGGCGATGCGGATCCACCTGGTCAAGGACGTACGGGAGGTGCTGGAGCACGCGCTCGAGCCCAAGGCGCTAGGACTGCCCGAAGCGGCGTAGCCCTCGAGCGGCGCCGCTGGGAGCTCGGCGTATAACTCCGCTCCTGGGGGAGATGGGGGCAGATCGCGGGGTGCCTCGACGCCCGATTAAGGGCGGTCATTTTCCCTGAACACCACAGCACCTAGGCAGGGGCTTGACAGAACTCTGCAGGCGCTGTATTTTCGCCTCGCGTACCTCACTGGAGGGGCTGAGGCACATGGGACGATCCGGAGGGAATGGACGCAGGCCGCGGATTCGAGTTGCCGTGGGCGCCACCGCTGTCCTCATCATGGCTGCCGTCATAGCCTGGGTTAGTATCCCCTCCGACACTGCAGACAAGAGGACCGTCTGGTTTTGGTTGACCTTGTGCATTGGAGCCTTCGAGCTGTTCGTAATCGCCTCCTTCGATTTCCTGGGCGACTGGTTGCCCCTGCCCAATCTCGTGACAGACCTGGCCAGGCCCTGGCCGCCCTGGAGGCATTTGATCCTTGTACCGGCATCTTTCGTGATTGGCATGGCCATCGATGGGATAGTCTTCCACTGACCTATGAGCAGCCGGACGGCCGGGCGAGAGCGACCAGTTGGCGCGTATGTAACCGCTCTCGCCGCGGGCCTGGGCGTTGTCGCTACCATCGCCCTCGTCTTCTACCTGCTGAGTGGGCCGAGGGATCTCTCGAGTTGTAACGGCGGCCGGATCGTTCCAGCTCCAGCGAAATTCATATATATGCTCGCTTGTATCGGCTCGTTCGCGGTGGGCGGATTGGTGACAAGAGGAACCCGCGGGCCTCCGCCGGACGCTCTAGGCGCGAAAAAGACACAACCGCGAACAGTGCTTCAAATCGCGCTCCTTATCGGGTTGGCTGTGCTCGCGGCTCTACTCGGCTATGAAGCCTGGTCGCTGTCGCCTCTCAACTCGAATACAGGGGAGTTCTGGCCCCTGACATGGTTCGTGCGGTGCGCCTCTCGATTGGCCTGGCTGGCCGCCCTGCCCATTGTCATGTCGATGTCGGGCTTCTTCGGCAAGTGGCTCTGGTACAGGCCGGGATTGCGAGCATGACGATACACTGGTCTACGCTCATTCTCCGCGTCGTCGGCTTCGTAGGGATCGGCTTCGTCTACGCCACAGCGACACTGGATGCGTGGCTGGGAAGCCAGCACCGCGCGACCATAGCTGAACGGATCCAGCCCTGGACCAAACGCAACCCATGGTTCGCCGCACTCATTACCCTTGGTTCTTCTTCCCCTGCTGGTTTGACCTCGGGCCTTGCACCTGAAGTGGCTAAGAGCGTTAGCTACTCCAGTACCCGAGGGCAGGTCAACGCTCTTCTCGCCACACCGTCGACGCAGCCGCCCTGGTCTGGCGTGGTCGTGGTCCACGACATTCTGGGAATGGCGTGCGACGTCGAAGCATACGCTGATCGTTTCGCCCGCGAGGGATACCTGGCGCTTGCTCCAGATCTGTACACGGACGGCGGCTTCTTACGGTGCGTCTGGGCGACTTTTCAGAGCTACCGGCGCCGTTCAGGAAGGGCCTTCGATGACATCGACGCTGCACGCGCGTGGCTAGCCGGGCGGCAGGACTGCAACAGGAAGATCGCCATCATCGGCTTCTGCCTGGGCGGTGGCTTCGCCCTGCTGATGGCCGCTGGTCGCCAATTTCAGGTGTCGGCCGTCAATTACGGGGAAGTGCCGGCGGATGCCAAACAGGTCTTCAAGGGTGCGTGCCCAATCGTCGCGAGTTACGGCGCGCGCGATCCATATAACAAGGGCGAGGACCTGACTCGCCTTCGCGCAGCGCTGGCTGCCGCCGGCGTGGCCAATGACTTTCCTGAGCCGTATCCGGGCAGCGGGCACTCCTTCATGAACGACTATGGCCCCCTCAACCGATACGGGCCGCTCGCGGCTGTTATCAGAGTGATTGGATTCGGATATGACCCTAGCGCATCGCAGCACGCCTGGCGGCGCATTCTCGCCTTCTTTGACCGCTACCTGCGCTGAGCCGGCCGCCAACATCAGTGGTCCGGCAAAGGGTACGATTCGCGTTAGCAAGGTAATGCCGCACCATCGCACAACGAGTGCGAAACGGCCCTCTGGAACGACGGTCGGAGGGAGATGGGACGAGCCATGGCGATGGTGCTGGCCGCCTTCATCACGCTGGTGACACCGGCCGCGGTCGGCGCCCTGGCCTCGGACCGGTTCGTGGTCGCGATCGAAGCCCGGGGCAGCGCTCCCTCATCCGTCAGCCGTGGCCTATCTCCGGCTGATATTCCTCAGCAATCACCGGGGCGGGCCGGGGCTGGCGAGCACGCTGGGTGG
>VBIC01000069.1 GCA_005881425.1 Chloroflexota bacterium
CACCTGGTGCGGATCGCGCTCGGCCGCCTGAGGCTGGGGATCGGCGATCCCACCGTGCTCGACGCGCTCTCATTTGCGAGAAAGGGCGACCGCTCCCTGCGACCGGTGCTGGAAGGCGCTTACAACCGGGTCTCCGACCTGGGCCTGATCGCGAATACCTTCTGGTCCGGCGGGGAGAGTGCCGTCAAGGCCCTGGAGGTCACGGTCGGAAGGCCGATCCGCAGCCAGCTCGCGGAACGCCTGCCCAACCCGGAAGCCGTGATCAAGCGGCTGGGACTGGTCGCGGTACAGCCCAAGTACGACGGAATCCGGGTCCAGATCCACAAGAACGGCGCGGCGGTGCGGGTCTTCTCGCGCAACCTCGAGGACTTCACGCTCATGTTCTCGGAGCTGACCGCGGCCGCTCGCAGCCTGAAGGACGAGACCCTGATCCTCGACGGCGAAGCGATCGCCTACAGCAAGGAGCAGGAGGAATATCTTCCGTTCCAGCTGACGTCGAGCCGCCGGCGGCAGCACGGCATCGAGCAAGCGGCGCAGGAGCTGCCACTCGTCGCCTTCGTCTTCGACATCCTCTACCGCAACGGCCGGGACCTCACCGACATGCCTTACGAGGAGCGGCTGGCGCTGGTCGACGAGGTGATCGCCGGCTCCACGGTGCTGCTCCCGGCTCCGATCATCAAGACCGACTCGGTCGAGGTGCTGACGAAAACGCTGCTCGACTACATCAGCCAGGGCCTGGAGGGTGTGGTGGTCAAGCGGCCGGACTCCAAATACCAGGCCGGCGCGCGCAACTTCAACTGGGTCAAGCTGAAGCGCCACACCAGCGGTGAGCTCAACGACACGGTCGACCTGGTCCTGCTCGGCTACTACTACGGGAAGGGCAAGCGCGCGGGGTTCGGCGTGGGCGCACTGCTGGCCGGCGTCTACGATGCGGAGAAGGACCGCTTCGCGACCATCACCAAGCTCGGCACCGGCCTGTCGGACGCGGAATGGAGGCAGATCCACGAGCGCGCGGACAAGCTGCAGGTCGATCACCGGCCGGCGCGCGTCGATTCCATCCTGGTTCCAGATGTCTGGCTCGAGCCCGAGGTGGTGGTGGAGGTGATGGCCGACGAGATCACGCCCAGCCCGAGACACACGGCCGGCAGGGTGGGCGACGAGCCGGGCTTTGCGCTTCGTTTTCCCCGGGTGGTCTCGTTCCGGGGCGCGGACAAAAGGTCGGAGGACGCGACGACGGTCAAGGAGATAGCCCAGCTCTACCGGCAGAGCCGGGAACGCGATCGTTGCCAGAAGGTTTCCCGGAAACCGAGATTTCTACCCGCTCGCCCGCGAGAATGGAGCCAGGCAATCCGTCAGTCGCCGGAGCGGCCGGCCAGGCTGACGAGAAGGGGACAGGCCCTTCACTCGATGGGCGAGTAGCTTGAGCGAAGCCGGCGCGCCCGTATCCTGCGCCGGACTTCGAGGGGAGCTCGGCCATGAACCGGCCGTCCGTCGGCTCGCACCTCGACAGCGTCGATGAGCCCGACTCGCTGCAGATCGGCAAGGCGGCGGAGCTGCGATTCGCCTCGCTGGCGATCGCGGGCAGCGGGGGCGCCCTGGAGCTGGTGCCACCGCTGGCCGATGACGAGCGTCGCGACTTCGAGATACATCTCAAGCACCGGTTTGGCGTACCGCTGTCGATTCAGGTGAAGGCGGCGACCTCGCTGGAGTTCGGCCAGCACCTGCATCTGCGCCTCAGCCGCGCCCGCAAGATGCCGGTGGACCGCGCGTATTGGTTCCTGGGCGGTTACTTCGACCTTCGCCTGATGGACTTCGTCGACCCGCTGCTGCTGATTCCGTCCGAGGCGTTCCGGCGGCGCGGCAAGGGCAGCCTGCAGAGAATGCCCTCGCTCTCCTGGCGGTCGCGGGACCGCTGGGTCAGATACCGGGTCACCCGGGCGGAGCTGGGACGGCGGCTGGTGCAGATCCTCGAGCGGCTCGACGCCAGGAGATCGGGAGCCGCGGCGGGCCGCGGTACGGGCCGAGGACGGCGCGCCCGGAGCGGGCTGACACAGACGGCTGAGGGGATGGCCGGTCAGCTGCTGGTCGCGGTGCTGGCCATGGTCGGCAGCGGCGGCGTGCTCAAGGCCGGCGTGCCCATCGTCGACGACGAGGGCCGGGACGTGGAGATCCACCTGGGCGGCAGGTTCAAGGCAGACTTCGCGGTGCAGGTCAAGGTCTCGGCCCGGCTGCTCCGGCGCGGCCGCCTTCGACTTCTGCGGATGACCTTCGAGCTGCCGCTCGCCAACCATGTGGACGACCCGCACTACTGGTACCTGTTCGCCTACCTCGACCTGCGGGGCCAGCGGCTGTCCGAGTGGGTCTTCCTGGTGCCGGCAAGCCTGGTGCACGCGCACTGCCGGCGCACCATCCGGGCCGGACAGCCGGTGTTCAGCTTCCAGGCCAGCATGGAGGAAGACGCCGCCGATCAGTGGACGCCGTACCGGCTGCGCCCGGAGGACCTGGGCCGGCGCCTGGTGGAACTGATGCGGAAGGCGCCGCGGGGATTCGCGGAATCGGAGGCCTTCGAGGCGGTGCGCAAGCAGCCGGGAGTATGCCTGCTGGGTATGCCAGCTACGAGTGCTGGAACAGCGGACCGAGCAACCGCTACGATTTCGTGCTCGGGTTCAACAGCGCCGCCGATTGGTTCGCCGGCTTCCACAATCCGGACAACATCGGCTGACCGCGGCGGCAAACCAAGACCCGGCCGGCCCCGAGCGCATCCTATGATCTGTCCGTAAGGACATGGCGACAGCCGGAGAGCAAGCCGTCGACGCCTACATCGCCGCCGCTCCCAAAGCCGTGCAGCCGATGCTCCACCAGCTTCGGCAGGCGATCAGGGGCGCGGCCCCCAAGGCTGAAGAGAAGCTCAGCTACGGGATGCCCTATTACGCGTATCACGGACGCCTGATCTACTTCGCGGCTCACCGTAACATGTCGGGGTGTACCCGATCACCGGCCGCGAAAAAGAGCTTTACGCCAGGGAGCTGAAGCCATACATGGCGGCGAAGGCCACGCTCCAGTTTCCGGTCGGCAAGCCGCTGCCGCTCGCGCTGGTCAAGAAAGTCGTCAAGGAACGCGCCCGCGCGAACGAGGCGAAGGCTCCTTCATGACCGGGAGATGGACGCCAGCCAGGCCTGGGCCTGGCCCCCGTTGATGTCGAAGGCCGAGGGCTGAATGTAATTGACGCGCCAGGCGCCGCTGAAGACCGATCGGATCTCGGCCTGCGTGACCCGGCGCGGTCCCCAATCGCCGGGCTCCTGGTCGCTGAAGCACATCAGGAAGTAGGTGCCGCCGGACCGAAGCACTCGGCCGAGGCTGTCCCTGAAGCGGGGGCGCTCTTCGTCTGAGAACACGTGAAACAGCCCGGAGTCGATGACCGTGTCGAACTGCCCCTCTGGCACGGAGAGGTCGAGCGCGTCGGCCAGTTCGAACCGAACCTCGAGAGCACGCCCCTTTGCCTTGGCTCGCGCCTTCTCGATCGCGGTCGGCGCGCCGTCGATTCCCGTCGCGGCGAACCCCTGCTCGGCCAGATAGAGGGCGTTTTCGCCGGTCCCGCAGCCGATGTCGAGCACCGCACCGGTGATCTGGCCCGTCTCAGCAAGCCGCACGATCGCGGGCTGGGGGCGGCCTATGTCCCAGGGCGGCGTCCCGAGGTAGGCGGACTCGAACCAGTCGGCAGGCACGGTCAGGTGTTTCCCCTCAGTCCATTCAGACGATAGTGGAGGTGAACCGTGCCGTTGCCGAAACGGCGTTCCTCCAGCAGTTCGAGCTTCTGGCGGACATCGCCGGGAAACGCCCGTTTGCCGCCTCCCACCACGATGGGTGTCAGGAACAGGTGACAGTCGTCGGCGAGCCCCGCCTCGATCGCCTGGGCTGCGAGGTCAGGACCGCCCACGGTGATGTCACGTCGCGCCGTCGCTTTCATGCGCCGGACAGCCTCGGGGTCGAAGTCTCGCTCGATCCGCGTCCTGGCGCTGGACACGCTCGCCAGCGTCCTGGAGTACACGATCTTGTCGGCTGCCTGCCATATCCGCGCGAAGTCCCGGACGAAGGGCGGCTGGCCGGCGAGGGTGTGCGCGCTCTCCCAGTAGACCATCACCTCGTACATGCGGCGTCCGTAGAGATAGGTGCCTACCGGCCGCTCGAGGTGGTTGACGAAGGTGTGAAGCTCCTCGTCCGGCGCTGCCCAGTCGAAATTGCCGTCCTGGTCCGCGACGTAGCCGTCGAGCGAGGTGATCGCCGAGTAGATGAGCCTGGCCATGGAGAAATTCCGGGGCACGAAAGAAAACCGACGGTTCAGGGACGTCTATCCCGCGAAGGGCCCTGGCTTACCAGGAGGCCCCAGCCCGTCGGTCTCCTGGCTCAGTATGCGCCTACTGGAGCCACGGGTGCGGCGGGAGTCAGCTGCGCCCCGGCGAAACAGACGTAAGGTGTCCCGTCTTCAAGGTTTGAACGCGGTCGCCAACGGGTAACCTGGGAGCAAGGCAACGTCGGGACGCCTTGACGTCCCTCCCTTCCTCAGGACGGCGGACGAGCCTGAGCCTGGTCCTTTACGAGTCGATAGTTCAACCAGTTGGCTTCCGTGTGGAGGCCGAACAAGGAGAACGCATGCCGCAGAACCACGTCAATTCGTACTGTCGCGTTGTTCGACTCAAGGGTGATCCGAACAAGGTCGATGAGGCCGTCAAGCTCTGGACGCAGGAGATCCTCCCAATGCTCAAGAAGCAGAAGGGCTTCGCCGGCGCAACCCTGGTCGGAAACCGGGAGACCGGTGACGGCCTGTCCGTCTCCTATTGGGAGTCGGAAACGACCATGAAGGAGGCTCGTGGCCAGGTGCGCCCCGAGGCGATCAAGATCCTGAGCAAGACCGGCGGCAGCATGATCGAGGACGACGAGTGCGAAGTCGCCCTCCTCGAGCGGTTCAAGGAGCCGAAGTCCGGCGTATGGGCGCGCGTCACGACCGTCCAGGGCGATCCAGCCCACGTCTCCGAGGCCATCTCCAACTTCAAGGAGAAGATCGTGCCTTCGATCCAGAAGCAGTCCGGCGCCCGGACGGCCATGTTCTTCGTGAACCGGCAGACCGGCAAAGCGCTCGCCGGCTCCGTCTGGGACACCGCGCAGGACCTGGAGAAGAGTGAGGCGCCCATCGGCGGGCTGCGCGCGGAGGCGATCGGCAAGTTTGGCGGCCGAAACGCCAGAACCGAAGTATTCGAAATCTACTTCACCGAGATTCTCACACCGGCGGTGTCAGCGGTCTAACAAGTCGCAGCGAAGGGGGCGGCCGTGGTCTTCCTGGGCGAAGGCTGCGGTCGCCCTCCCCTGTTTACGGCCGCCGGGTGGCCGGCCGCTCGATCCGGCGGTCCTATACTCCGATCGTGGACGAGGAGCTGAAGCCGGTCGATCCCCACTCGCCGGAACGCCCGGCGCAAGAGCCGGCCGGCGTGGTGGCGGAGCGAGCGAAGAGCGCCCTGAAGGCGGACCGCATGCCGACCATCTACATCGGTCACGGGGCGCCGCCCCTGGTGGATGACGAGCTCTGGGTGGCGCAGCTCGCCGCCTGGGCCAGGGCGCTCCCCCGTCCGACCGCGGTCCTGATGGTCTCCGCCCACTGGGAGAACGCCCCGCTGACGATCGGCGCCACCCGCACCGGGACGCCCCTGATCTACGACTTCGGCGGCTTCCCCGAGCGCTACTACCGCGCGCAGTATCGCTCGCCGGGCGCTCCCGAACTGGCCGCCCGGGTCAAGCAGCTGCTCTCCGACCAGCGGGTCGCCGACGCGCCGGACCGCGGGCTGGACCACGGCGCCTACGTGCCGCTGACGGTCATGTACCCGCAGGCCGACGTTCCGGTCCTGCAGGTGTCGATGCCGAGCCTCGACCCAGAGCAGCTCTTCCGGATCGGGGAGCGGCTGCGCCCGCTGCGCGACCAGGGGGTGCTCATCATCGGCAGCGGCTTCCTGACCCACGGCCTGCCCTTCCTGCGCGACTTCCGCGTGGAGGCGCAGCCGCCGGACTGGTCCGTCGAGTTCGATGCCTGGGCGCACGAGGCGCTCGAGCGCGGCGACGTGGACCAGCTGACGGATTTCTCCCACCGGGCGCCGGCAGTCCGCTACGCGCACCCGCGCACCGAGCACCTGGCGCCGCTCTTCGTCACGCTGGGCGCGGGCGACGTCGCGGGCCAGCCCCTGCCCACCATCATCGAGGGCTACTGGATGGGACTGTCCAAGCGCTCGATCCAGGTGGCCTGACCGCAGCCCGGCACCGGTCGGCCTGATCAGCATCGGCAGCATCGCCGACCGGATCCTCACGCTTCCGGTCGGGTTCGTCGTCGCCCTCGTCTTCCTCTTGCCCGCCCTGGAGGCGTCGGCATTCCTGGGCTTCATCTTTCCAGGCGAGGTCGCCGTCATCCTCGGCGGTGTGGTGGCCTCGCAAGGCCGCGCCCCGCTCTGGGCTTTCATCGTCGCGGCAGCGTCGGGGGCAATCGTCGGCGACTCGATCGGTTACTTCGTCGGCCGCAGGTGGGGGAGTCAGCTGCTGCACGGCACGCTGGGCCGGCTCCCGGTCCTGCGCGGGCATCTCGATAGGAACCTCGAGGCGGCCGAGGCCTACGTTCGGCGCCGGAAGGGGAGCGCGGTCTTCTTCGGGCGCTTCACCGCAGCGCTGCGGGTTCTCGTACCGAGCCTGGCCGGGATCTCCAGGGTGCACTACCCGTCATTTCTCGCCTACAACGTCGCCGGCGGCATCGCGTGGGGAACCGGGTTCACCCTGCTCGGCTACTTCGCGGGGGCTAGCTACAAGCAGATCGAGAAGATCGCCGGCCGGATCGGGCTGCTGCTCCTGGTCCTGATCCTGGTCGGCCTCATCCTCTCTCAGCTGATCCGGCGGCTCAATCAGCGGTCGAGACGGCTGGGGGCATTCGGCGAACGGTTGGCGGCAACTCCCGCGGTGGCCTGGGTCGGCACGCGGTTCCCCGGGCAGGTGCGGTGGATCCGCGAGCGCCTGGACCCGAGTACGCCGCGGGGATTCTGGCTCACCTTCACCGCTGCGGCCGGACTGCTGGCGGTCTGGGCGTTCGCCGGTTTGACCCAGGACGTCGTCTGGCACGACGAGATGGCGCTCTTCGATCCTCATGTCGAGACCTGGGTCGTCGCCCAGCGAACCGCCTGGCTCTCGAGCGGGATGGAGATCGTCACCTGGCTCGGGTCGCTGGTCGTCATCGTCCCATTGCTGCTGACGACGCTCGTCATCCTGATCGCTCGACGTCGAGACTGGATGGGGACCGCCCTCCTGGTCATCACCGTTGCCGGCGCCGTGGCCCTCTACGACCTCGTCAAACTGGTTGTCGGGCGACCTCGTCCACCGCCCACGCTGTGGATCGGGCACTACAGCGGCACCGCCTTTCCTTCGGGCCACGCTACGCAAGCCGTCGCCTTCTACGGCACGCTCGCGATCCTGCTCTCGCTCGGACGGTCGTTGGGGGCGAGAGCTGTGGTGTGGATCGGCGCGGGGCTGGTGACCATCGCGGTCGGAGCCTCTCGCCTCTACCTGGGAGCGCACTGGCTCACGGACGTGCTCGGCGGGTACGCGTTGGGGGCGGCGTGGGTCGCGCTGGTCGTGGCGATCAGCCTGCTGAGGATCCAGGGTCACGCGGGGCCGCGGCCGCCGGTGCGGCCGGCCCGGTGGACGCCCTAGGTGATGCTGACGAGGGTGGCCTTACGTTCGCCGTCGGGGGTCTTGAAGGTGACCGTGTCACCGGCCCGGCGATCGACGAGGGCGCGTCCCAGGGGGGACGCGACTGACAGCAGGCTGCGCGCCATGTTCCCCTCGGTCGGGCCTACCATCACGTAGCTCGACTCGCCGAAGTCGTCGCGGACCACCACCGTGGAACCGATCCGGGCCACGCCCGTCCCGCCAGGCTCCTCCACGACCTGTGCCCGCTTGAGGGTGTTTTCGACGGTCTGGATGCGGCCGTCGAGCATTCCCAGGTTCTGGCGGGCGTCGTGATAGGCGAAGTTTTCGCTCAGGTCACCCTGGGAGCGGGCGGCGGCGACCTCCGCCACCAGGGCGGGCCGGCGCCCGCTTAGCTCGGCCAGCTCGGCCTTCAGGGCCTCGAAGCCGGCCGCGGTCATGGGGATGGCGGCGCTTTTTTCCAGGGACATTTGGTGGGGTGACTCTAGCACGAAGCCGGAACGAAAAAACCGAGCGACGTGTCCCGCGCCGTCGTGCTAGTTGTCTGGTCTCCTCTAGTGATCGGCTGGTAGATCGGCTCCACGTCCGGCGATCCGGCCCTGCGCCTTCTGCCGCCCTTCCGCCGGCAGAGCGTCGATACTAGTGCCCTGCGGTTGGCAGCAGTGCCCGTCCTTCTGCGCGTGTTCCGCCCAGGTGCGGCCGTCGCAGCACCATCCCTTGCTCGTGTCCAATGGATCCGCCATCCGGGATCTCCTTTACTGAAGCGCGCTATCAACATGGATGATAGCATCAATAGCATTAAAGACTAGGCCGATGGCTGCAGCGCCGAACAGGCCCGCCGCTGCGATCAGGGCAAGCCACCAGACCGGGCCTGGCCTCTCGAGCACCGGGAGAGGATAGGTGTAGATGCCATGGTCCGTGGCAGCGACGAGTCCGGAGCCGACCGGGAGGATCCGCCAGACCGCCCCTCGCGCGAGGCCGGCGTTGAGTTTCGTCCACCACCGACCGCGGTCGAGGCTGGTGGCCGTGCCATCGAGCATCAGGGCGGCATAGGCAGGTCCGCCCGGCGATGCGGTGATGCTGTCGACGTGGAGGACGCGCGCACCACCGTGGTTGGCCACCAGGCCGGAATCAGACCGATGCCAGGCCCCGTTGGTGAACACCTCGACGCCCTGCCCCATGGAGCTGGCAAAGAGCCGGCCGTCGCCGACTGGATCGAGGCTGACGACGGCGCGCTGGCTCGAGCTCTGCTCCCAGCTCGAGCCCGTCCAGCGGTAAACAGAGTCCACGTCGGTGGCAAACAACGTCCCATCGAAGTAAGCGATCGCCCACGCGGTGGGTGGCTCGCGGATCCCGGTGGAGGCGCTCGCCCAGTGCTCGCCGCCGTCGACCGATCGCCAGAACCCTCGACGCGAGCTTGCCCAGATCGTTCTCGGATTGCTCGGATCGATGGCGATCCCGTGCACCTCGGGGGCCGGAAAGGGAAGCCTGCGATAGGGTCCATCCACGGCTGGGCCCGCGTACAGGCCTGTCCCGGTGCCGACGTAGACCGGTACCGGACCGTTCGCGGTGGCCAGCCCCAGGACCAGCTCCGCCGGGAACGCGATCCGGCGCCAGTCGCCGCCCGACACGGAGCGCGCGTACAACCCCTGTCCGCCGGCCACCAGCGTGCGCCCATCGGCGGTGCGCTCCAGGCGATCAAGGAAGACGCCCGACAGCCCCGACGCGGTCCAGCTGTCACCGGCCCCGACCTGTGACAGGAGCGACAGAGCCCGGGGCACCATCAGGAACGCCGCCGCGGGGATGACGGCCACGGCTGCGCCAGCCAGGAACCGGCGAGGAGGCGGACGGCGAAGCCTCGCAAGGACCGCCAATCCCCGGCGGCTGTGGTGCGAGGCGTGCCAGGTGGTCGGGACGGCGGCCCAGACCGAGAGCAGGAGATGAGCGTTCGCCAGGCTCTGCCGCAACGGCGCCGGAAACGATACGAGCAGCAGAACGCCGGTCAGGTAAACGCCGGAGTACAGCACCAGAAGGCCAAACGAGACCCAGCGATGCCAGAGCAGGAGCTCCGGCACCCCGTCCACCCGTTGATGGAAACGGACTCGCGCCAGCTTTGCTGCGAAGAAGACGATCGAGGCCAACCCGACGTAGACGTGCACCGCGTCGATGACCGCGAGCTGGATCGGCGAGGGAAGATTCAAGCGGGCCAGCAGGTAAGCTGCCCCGCTCAGCCAGGTCAGGCTCACGAGCAAGACCAGACCCGCTCCCAGAGCGTCCAACGAGAACCGGGCGGGGAGGCCGGGGCGGCGCGCTGCTGAGCCGGCGGCTACCGCCCGGGCCATGCGGCCTTCCGCTGGCCCTGTCTATAGAGGAAGGTCAGAGAGACGCCGACGGCGATGCCGGCCCAGAAGATCAATCCGTGCTGGACCCAATGCAGGAGGTCATTCTGATCGGCCAGGGGCTCGAGCGGAAACTGGGCGAGCAACGCTACGGCCACTCCGACGATCAGGCCGACAAACACCTTCATGCGATTCCGGCGGAGCCAACAGGAGGGTTGAGATGAGCGCACGATTCCTTAGAGCGGGCCTGGCCGTGGTCGCCTGCCTTGTCAGCCTGGCGCCTGCCGGGGTGGGAGCCAACGGCATACCGGCGAACAGCCGGGTGACCCAGGACAATCGGGCCGGCAGCTACACCCGTTATGACGGCGGGACGGATGCCACCATGACGGACTGCAGCATCAACAAGCGGGCGCAGAACGAGCCGACGGTCGCGGTCGACCCGCGCAATCCCAGCGTGGTCGTGGCCGGCTCCAACGATTACTGCGCCGCGCCGGTGAACGGCGACGTCTGGGCCGGCTACTACCGGTCCACAGACGGCGGCGCCAGCTGGCGCGACAGCCTCCTGCCCGGCTATCCCAACGACTCGTCGGCGGGAGGCCTGGCCTCGCCGGCGCATGGGGCCTGCATCGCCGCGGGCGACCCGACCCAGTCCTTCGACCGGGACGGGCGCCTGTTCTACGGCCTGATCTGCTTCAACCGCGGGAAGCCGGTGAACGGTTCCACCTATGTCGCGACCTACGATCAGGACGGCAGCCGCTACCTGCGTACGGTCCTGGTCGATGCCGGGACGCCCTCGGCCCAGTTCGTCGGCTCGGGACTCTTCCAGGACAAGATCAACCTCGCGGTCGACCAGACCAGGGGGCCGAACTCCGGGAACGTCTACGTCGCCTGGGCCCGCTATTCGGGCAAGGCTGCCAACAACGTGATCCTGTTCTCCCGCTCGACCGACCACGGCGCGACCTTCTCCCCGCCGGCACGCGTCTCGCCCGGCCTGGGTGAGGAACAGTTCGCCGACCTGGCGGTGGCTCCGGACGGCACGGTCTACCTGACCTACCGAGACTTCGCCCACCAGGGGTCCACGACCAATACCATTTCCGTCGAGCGCTCGACCGACGGCGGGCAGTCCTTCAGCCAACCGCAGGTGCTGGCCACGTTCCAGCCGTTCGAGGGGACCCAGTTCAGCGGGAACGGCAGCGACAGCTGCGGCGACGGTCCATTCGCCTGCCCCAGCGGGCTGACCTATTCCCGGTTCTCGAGTCTGTCGGCGGTGACCGCGGACCGCAGCGGCGTGCACGTCGTCTGGAACGGCGAGCTGGCCAGCGGCCAATCGAAGATCTTCGTCCGCAACTCGCCGGACGGCACCACCTGGTCGGCCGCCACGACCATCGACGCCAACGATCGCGGCCACCAGTACTTCCCGGACATCGCCTCGGCGGACGGGGTGATCACGGTCGTCTTCTACGACTCACGCAACGATCCCGCGTACGCGCCCACCCTGCCGACCGGGAACACGGCGGACGGCCGGAACTCCGGCGGGGCGGTGGACACCTTCGTCGCGCGATCGACCGACGGCGGCCAGAGCTGGACCGAGTCGCGGGTCAGCAGCTTCTCCAGCAACTACAACTGGGAAACGCACGGCAGCCGGATGGTCGGATTCTGGGGCGACTACATCTATGTATCGGCCGTCCACGGCGCCGTCAACGTGGCCTGGACCGACTCCCGCGACCTGGTGCCGGGGGTCGATCCTCGGGATCCCAACGCGACCGATGGCTTCGACATCCTGCAGTGCAACGCCTCAACCCTTGCGTCATGCAATTCGCAGGGCGGCCTCGATCAGAACATCTACGCCGCTCGACCCTGACCGAGTCGTTCACCGGGAGCGGACCCGCGGGTTTGCTCCCGGTGACGGGGGGCCCGCTCCGGAAGCGCAAATCTTGTGAGCTCTTCAGGCTAACTGCCACCTGCGACCTGCTAGCGTCGACAGGTGCCCACGCCTTTGACTCCGGCCCCTCCTGGCCAGCCATCGGATGCGGCACGCACCGTTCTCCGGGAAGTCTTCAGGCTGCCCGAGTTCCGGCCCGGGCAAGGCGAGGTCGTCGCCGCGGCCGAGGCGGGCGCCGACGTCCTGTTCGTCGCCCCGACCGGGTCGGGCAAGAGCATCGCCTACTGGGTGCCCGGCATCGTCGAGGGCGGGCTCTCGATCGTGGTATCGCCGCTGATCGCGCTGATGGTCGATCAGGTGGCGCGGCTGACCCAGCTGGGCGTCCCCGCGGCCTGCCTCCACAGCCAGATGACGGTCGAGGAACGCCGCGAGGTGATGACCCGGGCCTCAGCCGGCGGGCTGCGCTTCCTCTATCTGGCGCCGGAGCGGATCGGCGCGAGCGGCGTCCTCGATGCCCTGGGGCGGCTGAAGGTGTCGCGTTTCGTCATCGACGAGGCCCACTGCATCTCCAGCTGGGGACACGACTTTCGCCCCGATTACCGCCGTCTCGGCGATGCCGTCGCCGCCTGCGGCCGGCCGCCGGTGGGGGCGTTCACGGCGACCGCGACGCCGCGGGTGCGGCTGGACATCATCGCCAGCCTTGGCCTGCGCGAACCGGTGGGGAAGGTCACCGGGTTCGTGCGGGAGAACCTG
>VBIC01000107.1:0-7346 GCA_005881425.1 Chloroflexota bacterium
GATTCGAGGTGATCGTCGCCGTCGACGGCTCGACGGACGGGACGGTGGAGGCGATGGAGGCGGCCGGCTGGCGCTTTCCTCTGCGCTGGACGGTGGGGCCGAACGCCGGCATCGCCGCAGCCCGGAACCGAGCCGCCCAGCTGGCACATCACCCGGTGCTGATCGTGCTCGACGACGACATGCCGGTGCCAATCGGTTTCGTCGCCGCCCACCTTGCCGCCCACGAGCGGTCGGGCGCGGTGCTGGTCCACGGCCCTTACCCGCTGGCGCCGATGAGGCATCCGGGAGGCGCGGCGCTGCTCTACGAACGAACCCGGACCCGTGAGCTGGCCGAGTCGAGCCCGGACCGGGGCAGGAGGTGGACGCTTTGGGGCGGCAACTTCTCCGTCCGCCGCCAGACCTGGGACGCGCTCCGCGGCTTCGACGAGGGCTTCCGCGATTATGGCGGTGAGGACACCGATTTCGGATTGCGGGTGGCGGCGCAGGGCACCCCGTTCGTGTTCGAGGCGAAAGCCAGCGCCGAGCACCTGCATGTGGTCAGCCCGGCAGAGTTCCGCCAGCGCGCCTTCAGCGAGGGACGGGCGCTGATCCGGGTGGCCGACAAGCATGGTCTGCCGCTCGACGGCTTCGCGGGTGGCTCGCTGAAGCGACCTGTCGACCGGGCCCTCTCGATGGCCTGGAGGGTCAGCCCAGCGGCCGCCGGCCTGGCGGGCGGCCTGGCCGCGGGTGGCCTGTGGCTCGCCGATCGCCGCGGCTGGCCGGCCCTGCAGGTGGCCATGGCCCGTCTGGTCCGGCGCATCCATCGGGTGGGAGGCATGACCGTCGAGCTGCAGCGCCGGCCGATAAGGGACCGGCGCCCGGTCTCAGTACGGTAAGGTGCGGCAGTAAGGCGGGGCGCCGAAGGCCGCCCGAGCCGCGGCCAGCGCCGTCGCCGAGGAGTCGAGCGCGAGCCCGGTGCCGGAGCGGCTGAACCAGACCGCCGCCTGCACCCGCGGGAACTGGCTGCCGAGGGTGGCCGCGGCGTTCTGGATCCAGGCGGCCTTGCTGCCTCCCTGCTCCACGCTGGCCACCTCGGCCAGCATCAGCGGTTTCGTCGCGCTGAGCGCCGTCAGGCGGGTGTAATCGAGCTGGAGCAGGAAGCCGAGCGGCTGCCACGAGCTCCAGGGCTGGGTGGTGCCGAAGTTGTAGACGTCGCTGGCCAGCCAGTCGACGTAGGCGCTCCCGGGATAGAAGCCCTGGACGTTGGGCCAGCTGCCGTACGGATCGCCCGACATGGTGAAGACCCATTGCACGTTGCCGGCGCCTTTGAGGGCGAAGCGGTCGTGGACGTGTCGATAGGCGGCGACGTACTGGGCCGGCGTGTTGCCGTTGATGTTGGCGCCCCACGGGTACCAGTTGCCGTTCATCTCGTGGGCGAAGCTGAGCAGCACCGGATGGCTGTAGGCGGCGAGCCCCGTGGCCCAGGAGTCGATGTAGGTGTCGAAGGCGCCGGAAGCGATCGAGGCCAGAGGGAAGGGATTGTCGGTGGCGGGCGGCTGGTTCCACGGCTCCCAGGTGATCAGGGGCGTCGAGCCGTGCGCCCTGACCCCGGCCAGCAGGTTCTGGACGGTCGGGCTGAAGACGCCGCTCTGGTTGCCCCACTGCGCATACCAGTGGACGATCGCGCTGTGGCGGTTGAGCTCGCCTTCCAGGGTGCTGATGGCGTTGAAGGACCAGGGTGCGTTCGACTGGTACATGCCGAAGGCGGTGGTGCAGGCAGGGATCCGGCTAGGTGTGGCCGCCGAGGCGGGCGCCGGGGTCGGCATTCGGATCGCGGGCGCGCGGGAGGCCAGGGGCGCGGGAGTCGGGACCGGGCTGGTGGCGGCTCGCAGGGTCTGGGGCGCCGTGGAGCTCGAAGCCGTCCCGGCCCGCGGGTCGACCGCCGTGGAGCGGGTACCCGTAGACGGCGCCGCCAGCAGGCGTGGACTCAGGACCAGGGTCGACGAGGAGAGCACCAGTGCCAGGAGAACCAGCAGGAAGGCGGACGTCTCGAGCCTCCTCCTCATGGCAGGTACAACGACCGCGAAGGGGGGCGTCTGGCCGGCTCCCGCTAACGGCCCTGCCACGGCACTGTGCCGGGCCGACCACACTGGAACGCCGGCCCTCCGAAGAGGTCCGGCTGGGGATCAAACCTCTCAACGGGCTTGACCTTTTCATTACAACGCTACCATAATCTAAGCTGGACGGTAAGAACAGAAGCTGTCAGACTAACCGGATTTAGAGGACCGAGGGAGGTCGAACGAATGATCAGGAAGGAACGGCGGGGACTGATGAAAGTCCTGGCCGCGGCAGGGCTGGCCGGCGCGGTGATCGCAGGGACGGCGTTGGCGGCGAGCGCGATGATCCCCAAACCGGGGACGATACGGATCGCCGACGGGTACACGTTCAAGAACCTGACCGGCTATCAGTCGCCGGGCGCAGGGACGAACTGCAACGCCTACGCGCCCGACACGGCGTTCAGCTTCCAGGTCGACGTCACCAACGGTTTTGGCGCGCGAGACCAGAAATTCAACGTGCAGGTCTTCAAGATGGCGGACCTGAATCCCGGCACGTGCTTCACCGAGGCCCAGCTCGAGAACATGGTGCTGACCGGCCATAACGCGACCGAGACTGCGGTGTCCGGCACCGACGAGGCCGGCAACACGGCCAGCTATCACTTCGACTTCGGCACGACCAACACCGTGACAGGCGGCGGCACGGAGACGTGCGGCTACTTCCAGTTCGACATGGGTCTTCCCAACAGCGGGTCCTTCGCTCCGCGATCGGGCTTCAACGGCAGCCCGGTGAGCGGATTCGTCCTCTTCAACGGTCCGACCTGCGCCAGCACCAGCGGCGTCAGCGGGACGACCGCGACCACCACCACGACCACGACGTCAGCCGCGCGGGCGTCGACACTCGCCAACACCGGCGGCGGCCCGGCGGCCGGCCTGGAGCTCCTCGGGCTCCTGCTTCTTGGATCGCTGAGCCTGATGGGCGGGGTGCGCCTGCTGACCGCGGACCGGCGAGGCACCTGATCCGACAAGGAACTCGCAACGGGGAAGCCGGAGCGCGTGCTCCGGCTTTCTCGTTCCTGGGGTAGAACCGCGCGCAGGTTCGCCTTTCAGGCGCAGACGAAGGAGTGGCGCACGTGGGCGAAGCCGTCGCTCCACCGGTCGCGGCGGAGGATCTGCAGGTGGCGCGCGAGGACCGGCTCGACAGGGCTGCCGCTGTTCCCGTCCCGATCCACGTCCAGGCTGTCGTTGCCGAGCAGGAAGAGGCGGCCCCGGGGCGCGAGCAGCGCCCTGAGCCGGGGCAGCAGATCGTCGAGCACCGGCTCTGGGATGTGCTGCAGGACCTCGATCAGAAGGATGCAGTCGACGGATCCCTGGAGCTCGGCGCCTCGCTCGAAAAGCTCCAGGTCGGAGAGGATCTCCACCGCGCCCGCCGCCACGTCGCTGCTGGAGACGTAGCCCCTGGCGTGCGCGCGCATCGTCGTCGACCGGTCCACTGCCAGGACTCGCGCCGGGTGGCGCTGGCGCAGGCCCTGGGTGACCCGTCCGATGCCGCAGCCGTAGTCGACCACCAGGTCTCCGTCGCACACCAGAGCGAGCCGGTCGATCGCGTCCAGGGTCGCTTTCGTGGCCAGCTCCCAGTCGTCGTGCCAGAGGATCACCGCCCTGGCCTTGCGCAGGCTCGGATAATCGAACTCGACCCGGTAGTCCAACCGTCCCCGATCCGGGATCGTGAAGCGGACGGCGTTGAGGCGCTGCTCGATTCGAGCCAGCGGTCCGCGGACGGCGGCCGGCAGCAATCGCCTGGCGGCGTGGCGAGCGGTGGTGCGCAGGCTCACGCAGGCCGTGCCGTCGGCTCGAGGCTCGCCCCGTTGCCCGAGACCGACGCCATCCCGCCCAGCCGGTAGAAGCGGCGGACGGTGCGGGCGGCCGTGACCTGGACGGGCGGGAGGGGGAGCCGGTCGGCGGTACGCAGGCTCAGGACCGCGAGCCGGCCCAGGGCTCGCATCACCGAGGGCTGCCTCCGCCAGGCGGCGATCAGGACCCGGTCGGCGGCTCGAAGCCGGGTGTCCAGGAAAAGCTGCTCGGGAAGTCCGTGCTTCTTTGCCAGGCGTACCACCGATCGCCCTTCCTCGAACATCTGCCGGGGAAAGGCCGGATAGGGGCAGACGTACCGATGCCAGGAGAGCGCCCGCGGCTCCATCACGATCCGGATCCCGGTCGCCGCCACGCGCAGGCCGAAGTCGGTGTCCTGGCTGCGGGGGAACGATTCGTCGAAGCCGCCCACCCGATCCCATACCGCGCGGGGGACGGAGAAGTTGCCGCCCCACAGGAGGTAGGGACGCCGTCCCGCCGCCATGCGGGAGAGCGCGCCGCGCAGAGTCCGGTCGTAGAGGAGGGCGACGCCGCCGTGAGCGTAGATCGCCGCCGTGGGATAGTTGCCCTGGACCAGTGCGGCCGCCTCGCGCTGGCGCGCCGCATGAACCGCGAGCAGCTCCGTCGAGGCCTCCTGGTCGTCATCGAGGAAGACCAGCAGCTCAGTGCTGGCCAGGCGGGCGGCCGCGTTGCGCGCCGCCCCGCTGCCGGCGGCCGGGATCTGAGCCCAACGCAGCCTGAATGGCAGCCGCGGCGCCAGCTCCGAAAGCGCCTCGGTGGTGCCGTCCGAGGAGCCGTCGACCCCGACGATCACCTCGAATCGATCGGCGGGCAGGCTCTGTCGGTCGAGACCCCTCAAGGTGTCGATGAGCGAGGCGCACCGGTCATGGGTCGGAATGATGACCGACACCTCTCCCGTCACAGGCCGCAATCCTCCCAGTCCCCACTGTGACGCATTCGGGGACTCTCTACAAGTACCAGAGTTCACGTTGAGGAGGCGCGAGGAACTCAGTCCCGCCTTCGGTCACGACCACGTTCTCCTCCAGGCCGACGATGCCGCCGCTGCCGTCACGCGGCTGGACCGCGAACTCCAGAGCGAAGACGTTGCCCGCCTCTACCAGGTGTTCGGGCGTGCTGCCGTAGCGGGGCCAGCGCGGTCCGAGGACGCCGGCGCCGTCGTGGGCGACACGCCCCAGCATGTGCCCGAAGGCGAAAGCGGGCTCGGGGAAACCGTGGTCCAGGATGACCTGGCGGGCCGCGGCGTCGACCTCGTAGCCGGCCCGACCCGGCGCCAGCGCCGCCGCCCCAGCCTGGATCGAGGCGTCGACCGCGGCGAACGCCTCCAGCAGGGCCTGGGGGGCCACCGACTCCCCCCGACGCCTCAGGTACCAGACTCTCTGGAGGTCTGAGGCGAAGCCGTCGACGATCACCCCGAGGTCGACGTGGACCAGGTCGCCAGGCGCCAGCCTGGCCTCGCCTGGGCCCGCGTGCCCCAGGCGCTGCTTGGGGCCGATGTTCACGCCCGGGTCGTAGGCGCCGTCCCAGGACGGTTGGAGCTGCCGCCGCCGCATCTGGGCGTGGGCGAACTCGAAGACGTCGCGCTCGCCCAGCCCCGGCCGCAGCCACGCGCCCATGGCCTCGAAGATCTCCACGGTCGCCTCCACCGCATGGCGGATGCGGGCGATCTCCTCGGGCAGCTTGCGCGCCCGCAGGGTGCTCACGATCGGCTCGGCGGAGGCGAGGCGGTCCAGATGGGGAGTGCCGCTCAGCATCGCCTGGAGCTTGAGGAACCAGCCGTGCGTGATCCCGTCGGCGGCATGGTCGCTGAGCGCGTAGCTGACCGCGAGCGAGCGCGGCCGGAGCTCGTCCAGGACCCGGCGCAGCTCCGGCTCCAGGTCCTGGACGTAGCCCTCGACCCGCTCGTAGGCGCCCGCCCGGCGTACGTTTTCGACGTCACCCGTCGCCACCAGCGCGATGGTGGCGCCTGCCGCCGTGAGCAGGAAGGCGGACGGCCAGGTTACGGAGGTGCCCACCACCAGCGCCTGGACCGGGTCGGGATGCGACCAGGTCTCCTGCCCCAGCTGAGCGATCCAGCAGTCCACGCCCTGCTCCGCCATCAGCTTCATCGCCTGCTCCACCTTCTTGCGGATCAGCGGATCGGCCGGCATCCTCTTAGGATATTCGGCAGGCCCCCATCGTCTAGCGGCCAGGACACGGCCCTTTCAAGGCTGAAACGGCGGTTCGATTCCGCCTGGGGGTAATCACAATCCGGACCGGACCGAGGGGCGCCGTATCGTCCTCGACATGCAGCCGTCCAAAGGTGTATCCTTTAGTTTGTTCCGATCAAACTAAAGGCCAGGTGCGCAAGAATGGCCCGCAACACCGACGGCCGTGGCGGCAGCGAGAGAACGAAAAAGATCGAGCAGGCGGCCTTCGAACTGCGCCGGCAAGGCGCATCGTTCGCGATCATCTGCCATACACTGGGCCTCCCGTACAGGCGGGCCATGGTCCTGGGCCGTGCCTACGACGAGCATGTCGGCCACCCTCCGGCCGAGCCAAAGCGAAGAGCCTCGCAGATCAGCCTGCCGGGTTACACGGTAAGGGATGGAACCCGACGCGGCAAGGGCACGACGAGCGACCGGGGAAAGGCGCGCATTTCTTCCCAAAACCAAGTCACCCTTCCGGTCGCGGCTTTGGCCACGGCTCGCCTCAAGGCCGGCGATCCCTTGTGGGTCCAGGTCGAGGGGGACGGAAAGATCCTGCTCGTCCGCGATCACGATCCACTTCTTGATTTCATCGGCGCAATTCCCGGTCTGAGTGCGGCGACGGATCTGGAGCGCTTGCGGGACGAGTGGGATCAGTAGTCGTTGACACCAGCATCGTGCTGGCCATTCTTGATCCGCGCGACGCCCACCATCGCGGAGCCTTCCAGGCTTGGCGTCAGATTCGGGCTGCCGGAGACCGTATTGTCCTTCCTGCCACCGCGCTGGCCGAGGTCCTCGTGGGAGCGAGCAGAGTTGGAGAGGAGGCCGTGCGGACGGCAGAGGCGTTCGTCGATTCGGTTGTGGACTCTGTCCAGGACATCGATCGCGTCATCGCTCGGTCGGCAGCGCGTTATCGAGCGCAATTTGCCTCGTTGCGCCTACCCGATGCCCTTGTCATTGCCGTGGGGAGCGTCACGAATGCGGACGCCGTCCTGACCGCGGATCAAAGGTGGTCGAGAGTTGACCGACGAGTTCGGGTCCTCCGCTAGCCGGCCGGATTCGATTTCCCACTAAGCTGTGCTCGACGTGGAACCATCGGAGCCCGTGGCCCGCGCCGACGGGCTGGCCCGGGCCCGCCAGTACCAGGCCGCCCTGGACCTGTACCTTCGGCAGGCGGAGGCCTTCGAGGTGCCGGCCGGAGCCCTCTGCCTGAAGATCGCCCGCTGCGCCGAGCAGA
>VBIC01000107.1:7379-45922 GCA_005881425.1 Chloroflexota bacterium
GAGGGGCGGCCGCCGGCACGCCGGACCGTCCGGCTCGGGCTCACCGGCAGCTACACCACCACCCAGCTGGCCGCCATGCTCCGGCTGGCCGCGCTCAGGGAAGGCATCGACGTCATCCTCTTCGAGGGCGCCTTCAACCAGTACCGGCAGGACCTGGGCGACCCGGACAGCGGGCTCTACGGCTTCGACCCGGAGGCCGTCGTGATCGCCGCACATCATGGCGCCATCGAGCTGCCTCCTTTCAGCGAGACCCCGGAGGAGGCGGTCGCGGCGGAGCTGGCGCGCTGGCAATCCCTGTGGCGGACGGCCGCGGAGCGCTCGGGCGCCCGCATCATCCAGCACACCATCGCCGTCCCGGTAGAGGCGCCCTTCGGCCATCTGACGCCACGGCTCGAAGGCTCGCGCGACACCATGACCCTGCGGCTGAACGCTCTGATGGGGAAGGCGGCGACAGAGGGGGTGCTGCTCGTGGATTGCGACCGTGTCGCGGCGACCTTCGGCAAGGCAGCCTGGTTCGACCATCGCTACTGGTTTGCGGCCCGGCAGGCGGTGAGCCTGGACGCGCTCCCGCTGCTGGCGCGGCATACGGTCGCCGTGCTCGCCGCCGGGCTGGGGCTCAACCGGAAATGCCTCGTGCTCGACCTGGACAACACGCTCTGGGGCGGAGTCGTCGGCGAGGACGGCCTGGCCGGGATCCACCTGGGGCAGGACCCACCGGGGGAGGCTTTCGTCGCCTTCCAGGAGTACGTGCTCCAGCTCAAGCAGAGGGGGGTGGTGCTGGCCGTCGCCTCCAAGAACAACGAGGCGGACGCGCGCGCGGTCTTCGAGCAGCATCCGGACATGCGAATCCGGCTGGCCGACCTGGCTGCGTTCGTCTGCAACTGGGAGGACAAGCCGAGCAACCTGCGTCGCGTCGCCGACCAGCTCAACCTGGGGCTCGACGCGCTGACCCTGGTCGACGACAATCCGGCCGAGCGTGCCCTGGTGCGAGCGGTGCTCCCCGAGGTCGACGTCATCCCTCTCCCGCCCGAGCCGTCCGGTTACCTGCGCGCCCTCTCCGATTACCTGCGCTTCGAGGCGGCGGCGCTGACCGCGGAGGACCGTTCGCGTACTGAGCAGTACCGGGCGCGGACCGCGGCCGCGGAGCTGGAGGCCGCAAGCGGCGGCATGGAGAACTTCTACCGGAGCCTGCAGATGGAAGCTCGGGTACGGCCCTTCGACGACTTTCACCTCCCCCGGATCGCCCAGCTGGTCGGCAAGACCAACCAGTTCAACCTGACCACCCGGCGCTACACGCTGGAGCAGCTGCGCGCCCTGATGCACGAGCCGACGACTGTGCACCTCTATCTGAAGCTCAAGGACCGGTTCGGAGACCACGGCCTGGTCAGCGTGCTGATCGCATGCAGGGCCGGGACCACCCTGGTGGTCGACACCTGGCTCATGAGCTGCCGGGTGATCGGGCGGACGGTGGAGGCGGAGATGCTGGCCCGGCTCTGTGAGCTGGCGCGATCCGCAGGAATCCAGAAGATCCAGGGGACGTACGTTCCATCGGGAAAGAATGCCCTGGTCCGCGAGATCTACGGCAGATTCGGTTTCGTGCAGGTGGGCGAGGCCGACGGCGTGACCACGTGGGAGTACGACCTGGCGGCCCAGGGCCCGATCCGCAACGGCTTCATCGCCGACTGGGCGGAATCAGATGACGCTGCATGAGCGCCTCCAGGAGGTGCTTCGCACCTTCTTCAACGACGACGAGCTGGTCGTGACAGCCGAGACCGTGCCGGCCGACGTGCCCGGCTGGGACTCGCTGGCCCAGGTCAACGTCGTGTTCGCGATCGAGGAGGCCTTCGGGATCGAGCTGGGCGACGAGGCGCTCTCCCGCTTCGCCTCGATCGGCGAGCTGGAGCGGCAGATCACGGCCCGCTTGAAGTCACAAGGCGGGCAGCGGGATATCGCCAACTGATGGAAGGCGCGTGCGCCGCCTGCTAGTTCGCGCGCTCCAGCTCCTGGCGCTCTACGCGCCTGGGGCCACCAGCGTTCGGGTCTTTCTGCACCGCCGTCGCGGGGTGGCGATCGGAGACCGCGTCTTCATCGGGGCGGACGCGATCATCGAGACCGACCGGCCGGAGCTGGTACGGATCGGCAACGGAGTGACGATCTCCATCCGCGTGACCATCGTCGCCCACTTCCGGGGTGCGACGCCGGCCGAGCGCGGCGAGGGCCGGGAGCGCTACTCGGTGCGGATCGAAGACCAGGCCTTCATCGGTCCGGGCTCGATCATCCTGCCCGGCGTCACCATCCACGAGGGAGCGGTGGTCGCCGCCGGCAGCGTGGTGGCCAGCGCCGTGCCGGCCATGACCATGGTGCAGGGCAATCCCGCCCGACCCGTGGCGCGCTGCGGCATCCCGCTCGGGCCCGGCACCTCGGCCGATGAGTTCTACCGGAACCTGCGCCCGCTCAAGAGCAGCCAGGAGCCGGCGGCCTGGAACGCCGGTCCCGGGCGATAGGCTGAGAGGACGAGCATCCCGGGTCCGGTCGTCGGTGTCTTACCGTCCTCGGCGCACGAGCGGCGAGCGCGCCTCTTCCGTGCCCTCGAGCGCGCCCTCGCGGTCACCTTCGAAGGCCGCGGCCCTGGGCAGTGGGAGGGCCTTGCGGCGGCCATCATCTTTCCGGAAGCGGGCGCCTGGCCCGAGCCGCCGGTGCCGCGGCTGATGATTCGCGGGGTCGCCGAGGAGAGCTCGCGCTCGGCGCGGATCGAGTTCTCCGAGGATGGCGGCCTCGACCGGCGGCTCCGCGGCCAGCGGCTGTGGCAGCGGGGAGGTCTCGCCCCGGTCGGCCTGCCTCCGGGGC
The DNA here is from genome assembly GCA_005881425.1 of Chloroflexota bacterium. GTDB lineage: Bacteria > Chloroflexota > Dormibacteria > CF-121 > CF-121 > CF-120. Next base: position 10,227 of record VBIC01000107.1, read on the forward strand.
CGGGCGACGCGGTGCTCGCCACCGCCGACGGGAGCGCCCCGCTCTGGATCGCCTCGCGCCGGCAGGGCCAGCCGCGAGAAGAGGTCGCGGCCGGACCCGACGAGCTGGCCCCTGGGGAGAGCCTGCGCGACCAGCTCCACGCCGGCCGCTTCCTCGGGCTCCTCCCGCTCGTCCACTTCCTGCGCCGGGTCGACGGGGCGGCCGGCTGGACGTCCCCGGGTCTGCGGGCGGCGATCGTCTTCGACGACCCGAACCTGCGTGGCATGTCCTACGGGTACCTGCGCTTTCGAGAGCTCGTCGAGCATGCGGCCGTCCATGGCTATCACGTCGTCATGGCCGCCATCCCGCTCGACTACGGGTTCGTGGACCGGGCGGCGGTACGGCTCTTCGACGAGCATCGCCACCAGGTTTCCCTGGCGCTCCACGGCAACAACCACGAGGCCTTCGAACTGCTTCGGGTCGGCTCGGAGGTGCAGGCGCTGGCGCTGGTCGCGCAGTCGCTCCGCCGGGCGGCTCGCTTCGAGAGCCGCACCGGGCTGGAGGTCTCACGCGTCATCTGCGCTCCTCACGAGGCCTGCGCGGCCGCGGTGCTGCGCGCGGCGCTCCGCCTGGGGCTGGAGGCGGTCTGCCTGGAGACGCCCCTGCAGCGGCGTCCCGGAATCCCGCTCCTCAGCTCGCCGCTGACGGGATGGGAACCGGCACAGCTGGTGGAGACCGGCATTCCGATCCTGCCCCGATATCCGCTCGCCTATCCCTTCGACGACGTCGTCCTCCGAGCCTTCCTCGACCAGCCGATGATCGTATTCGGGCACCATCAGGACGTCGCCGGCGGGTTGGGACGCCTCGAGGAGCTTGCGGGAAGGATCAATCGCCTGGGCAAGGTGAGCTGGGGATCGCTGGCCGAGCTGGCCCGCTCGAGCTTCCTTCAGCGGCGGGAGGGGAGGACTCTCCTGGTGCGGATCCACGGGCGGTGCGTCCGGGTCCCGATTCCAGAGGGGACGGACCGTATCATCGTCGAGGTGCCGCCTCTGGATTCGGAGCCCCTGGCCGGAGACATCGTCGCCGGCGGCGCCCGTGCGGCCGTTCAAGCGACGCCCGGCGAGGCGGCGCGCGCCTGCTTCGAGGGGCCGTTCCGGGCGGTCGAGACCATCGCCTGGCAGCCGCCGTCACCGGTGTCGCCGGCCGCCGTCCCGCCGCCGCCCTGGCGAGCCTGGCCGATCATACGCAGGGTCATGACCGAGGTCCGGGATCGCAGCGCGCCCTTCCTGCGCGCATGAGCGAGCCCAGGCGCGACCGGCCGCACATGCCCGGGTACGGCATCAAGCCCGAGCCGGACGGCCTCCAGTCCTGGGACCGCTTCCAGGATCGGGCGACCGGCTCGCGCAATTACTGGGTCGCGACCGTCGGGGACGACGGGCGGCCGCACGTGATGCCGGTCTGGGGATTGTGGCTCGAGGGGCTCGTCTACTTCTCGACCGACCCCTCTTCGCGCAAGGGGCGCAACCTGCGGTCCCGCCCTGAGGTGGTGGTGCACCTGGAGAGCGGCGACGACGTGGTCATAGTCGAGGGGGTGGCCGAGCCGGTCACGGACCCGGCCGCGGTGGCCCGCTTCGTCGAGGCCTATGAAGCCAAGTATCGGTTCCGGCCCGATCCCGGCAATCCGGCCCATGGCGTCTACGCCGTGCGCCCGCGGCGCGCCTTCAGCTGGCTGGAGCAGGATTACCCGAGCACGGCGACCCGCTGGCGCTGGGAGGGCTGAGACTTCAGCCCATGGGTCGCGAGGTCCCCGTCGATCCACTCTTCTTCAGCGTCCGATGGCGGGTGCGCAGCTACGAGCTGGACCAGAACGGACACGTCAACAACGCCGTCTATCTGAACTGGGCGGAGGAGATCGCGACCGAGCACGCGGAGGCTGCCGGCTACGGGCGCGACTGGGCCGCGGCCCGCGGCGGCGGTTGGCTGATCCGGCGCAGCGAGGTCACCCATCATCGCCCGGCGCTGTACGGCGACGAGGTAGAAGTCAGCGTCCGCGTGGAATCCGTGCATGGGGTCCGGGCGGTGCGCCGGACCTGGATCCGCCGGGCCGGCAATGGGGAGCTGCTGGCCGAGGTCAGGACGGAGTGGGTCTGGGTGCGGGCGTCCGACGGCCGGCCCGCGCGCGTGCCGCCGGAGCTGGTCGCGATGGCGGCCGGCGGGGAGCCGCACGTTTGATGGAAGCCCGAGCCTGGTACACTCTCGGTGACCCCCAACTTCAACGGGGTCGCCCGCCTGGGGTCCTCCCTCCCCGTCACAGCACGGAGTCCTGCAGATCGCGGCCATAACAAAAGAAGGCAGAGGGACCTGAGGAGTATTCGTTTGACCACGTTTGCCGACCTGGGCGTCAGCGCCCACACACTATCCGCGCTCGCCCGCCAGTCGATCGACACGCCCGTCGAGGTCCAGGCCCGGGCCATACCCGCCCTCCTCGAGGGCCGCCACGTGGTGATCCAGGCGCCCACCGGCTCCGGTAAGACGCTGGCTTTCCTGCTCCCCCTGGTGGAGCGGTTCCGGGCTGCGACCGCCCCCGGCCCCCGGGCCCTGGTGGTGACGCCGACCCGCGAGCTCGCGATCCAGGCCGACCGCGTGCAGCGTACGCTCGACAGCGGGCTGCGCGCCGCCCTCATCTACGGTGGTGTCGGCTACGCCGGCCAGGAGCAGGCCTTAAGACAGGGCGCCGACGTCGTGATCGGGACGCCGGGCCGCATCCTGGACATGGTCTCGCGCCGCAAGCTCTCCCTGAGCCGGGTGCAGTACCTGGTCCTGGACGAGGGTGACGAGATGCTCGACGCCGGCTTCGCCCCGGACGTGGAGCGCATCCTGGGCCTCACTTACGAGCCCCAGATGGTGCTGGCCTCGGCGACCATGCCCACCTGGGTCACGCGAGTCATCGAGCGCCACCTGCACGACCCGATCCGGATCCAGGTGGAACAGGACGCAGAACCCGACCTGGAGCACGGACTGGTCCGGGTGCCCCGCGCCCAGAAGCTGCGCACCCTGAGCCAGGTGCTGCGCGCGCACTCGGGTTCGGTGATCGTCTTCGGGCGCACCAAGCACGGCGTCCGCAAGCTAAGCCGGGATCTGCGCGGCCTCGGCCACGACAGCGCCGACCTCCAGGGCAACCTGTCGCAGTCGGTGAGGGATCGGACCATGGACGCCTTCCGGGCCCTGCGCACCACCGTGCTGGTGGCCACCAACGTTGCGGCGCGCGGGCTGGACATCAGTCACGTCGACCTGGTGATCAACTACGAGCTGCCCGATTCGGCCGAGTGGCTGACGCACCGGGTGGGGCGGACCGCCCGGATGGGCGCCGCCGGCCGGGCGCTGACCTTCGTCTCACCCGAGGACGATGCCAGCTGGCGCAAGCTGCGCCGGCAGGGCGCGCCCTCCATCCCCGAGGTCGACCTCGGCCATTTCGTCAACCAGGGCGGTTGGCGCTATGTCGCCAGCGCTCTGCTGCAGCCGTCCGTGCCGGTGGCCGGACCGCGTCCGGCCGGGGTTCGAACCCGGCGCCGGAGCCGGCCGCGCTGGCGGCGCCCGGCGGCTGGAGGCAGGCCCGCGACCCGCTCGGCCTGAGGTCTTCGGCCGGTCGCGCCGACGCCGCTACGCGCCCCGGTACTAATCTGGACTTCACCGGAGGAGGCGAGCACAGATGGCCAGAGCGGCGGTAACTCGGGAGACCCGCATCCCGGATCTGGACTTCGTGCAGGAGCTGGCGCAGCAACTGCGTGTCGACGGGATCCGCATGAGCACGGCGGCCGGCTCCGGCCATCCGACCTCCAGCATGTCGGCGGCGGACCTGATGGCGGTGCTGATGGCGCGCCACCTCCGCTATGACTTCCAGGATCCCCAAAGGGCGACCAACGACCACCTGATCTTCTCCAAGGGTCACGCCTCGCCGCTGCTCTACGCGATGTTCCGGGCGGCCGGCGCGATCAGCGAGGAGGAGATGTTCACCTATCGCAAGCTGGGTTCGCGCCTGCAGGGACATCCCACACCGGCCATCCCCTGGGTGGACGTCGCCACCGGCTCCCTGGGCCAGGGCCTGCCCATCGCCGTCGGGATCGCGCTCGCCGGCCGCAAACTCGACCGGCTCCCCTATCACGTCTGGGTGCTCTGCGGTGACAGCGAGCTGGCGGAGGGCTCGATCTGGGAGGCGATCGACAAGGCCGGCTTCTACGGACTCGCCAACCTGACCCCGATCTTCGACGTCAACCGGCTGGGCCAGCGCGGGCCGACCGAATACGAGTGGAACACCGACCTCTACCGCCGTCGCGTGGAGGCCTTCGGCTGTGACGCCCTGGTCGTCGACGGCCACGATCTCCATGCCATCGACGAGGCATTCTCACGCGTGAGGGAGGCGTCGGAGCGCCCCACCGTGGTGATCGCGAGGACGATCAAGGGCAAGGGGTTCAGCGAGCTCGAGAACAAGGACGGCTGGCACGGCAAGGCCTTGCCCAAGGACATGGCCGACCGGGCCATCGCCGAACTGGGCGGAGTGCGGACCCTGAGGGTCGAGGTGGCGCCGCCCCAGCCGGGCTCTCCCGCGATCCAGGAGGATGGAACCTCGGTCAGCCTGCCCCGCTACGAGAAGGGAGCCAAGGTCGCCACCCGCAAGGCCTACGGGGACGCGCTCGTGGCGCTCGGCGCCAGAGCGACCGTGGTGGCCCTCGACGGAGAGGTCAGTAACTCGACCCACGCCGACCAGTTCAAGCAGGCCTATCCCGAGCGATTCTTCGAGATGTTCATCGCCGAGCAGCAGCTGGTGGCGGCTGCGGTGGGGCTGAGCGTGCGCCGCTACGTCCCGTTCGCCTCCACCTTCGCGGCCTTCTTCAGCCGCGCCTACGACTTCATCCGGATGGCCGCCATCTCGCGGGCCAACCTCCGACTCTCCGGATCGCACGCCGGCGTCGAGATCGGAGAGGATGGCCCATCCCAGATGGCGCTCGAGGATCTGGCCGCGATGCGGGCGGTGCAGGGCTCGACCGTGCTCTACCCCTGTGACGCGACCTCGACGGCACAGCTGGTGCAGGCCATGGCCGGCGCCGAGGGCATCGTCTATCTGCGGACCACCCGCGGCGCCTATCCCGTCCTCTACGGCGAGGGCGACAGCTTTCCGATCGGCGGTTCCAGGGTCATCCGCCAGGGCCAGGCCGACCGGGTCGCCATCATCGCGGCCGGTGTCACCGTGCACAACGCGATCGAGGCCGCGGCCCAGCTGGACCGGGAGGGAATCGCGGTCCGGGTCCTCGACTGCTACTCGGTGAAGCCGATCGACCGCCAGGCCCTGCGGGAGGCGGCGCGCGCCACCGGAGGCCGCCTGGTGGTGGTCGAGGACCATTACCCCGAGGGCGGGCTGGGGGCGGCGGTGATGGAGGCGCTGGCCGCGGAGCCGGACCCGCCTCGAGTCGTCCATCTGGCCGTCCAGGGACTGCCCGGCTCGGGCAAGCCGGCCGAGCTGATGGACGCGGCGGGGATCTCGGCCCGCCACATCGCGGCGGCGGTCCGCAAGCTCAAGGACTAGGAGTCGGCGTCCTCGGCCGCCAGCGGCGCGTAGAAGCGCCGCCAGGCGATGACGGCCGCGGTCATGACGAGGACCAGTCCGGTGAGGAGGGCCAGCTCGACTCCCTGCTGCGCCCAGCTGAACCGGCCCTGCTGGGCGGCCTGGGCGGTGATGATCAGGATGCGCCGGATGCCGGCGATGATGGCCACGATCAGGAAGGGCTCGGCCGCGAGCGTGCGTGCCTGGATCGTGACCCGAACCGTGTGCAGCAGCTCCGCGATGATGAACAGGATCAAGCCGCGGTCCAGGAAGTTGACCACGATGGGCAACGGATCCTTCTGCGAGGCGACCTCCGGCAGGGAGACGATCGCGCTCCAGAGCACGAACGCTCCGGCCACCACCAGCAGGATCGCGACCACCACGTAGATCCCATCCTCGACCGTCTCCATGGCCAGGACGATGCCGCTGTGGCCGCGCGTTCGTGGACGCTTCAATGGATAACCGCTGCGTGATTGCGACGTCCCCGCCATCGCACCAGAATAGCGTGTGCCTCCCGGGCGGCCGGAACCGACGTCCACGTGTGACCCCGTCCGCTAGACTGGCGCCATCGACATCCTCGCCTTTCAACCAGGTATCTTTCCGCGCTCGGAGCGGGTGGTCGCGGCCACCCGCGGGCTCGATCGCGGCCGGGTCACGGCGGCGTCGGTCGATGAGGCGTTCGCCCAGGACCTGCGGGACTTCGTGCGGGTGCAGCAGGATGCACAGCTCGACTACTTTTCGGACGGCCTGCTTCGCTGGCAGGACATCTTCCGGCCACTGGTGGAGGCCGCGCCTGGACTGGCCGCGCACAGGCTGGTCCGCTGGTTCGACAACAACGCCTTCTTCCGCGCTCCCCAGCCGCGCGGATCGCTGACCGCGATCGCCGCGCCCGACGCGATCGTTCCCGATGGGATCGTGCCCCGGCCGCGCGTCGCCACGCTCCCGTCTCCCTACCTGTTCTCCCGGGCGGCGGTGGGCGTCAAGGACCGTAACGCCTTCATGCTGGAGCTGGCCCAATCCGTGCTCCGGCCGGCCGTGGAGCGGCTCTTCCAGGAGGGCTGCGAGCTGGTCCAGCTGCAGGAGCCGTGGCTCCCCTATTTCGGCATCGCGGACGGTGATTGGGCGCCTTTTAAGGAGGCCCTGGCCGCCACGCGCGGCGACGCCGGAGCGCGAATCGTGCTCTCCCTTTACTTCGGCGACGCCGGCCCCCACCTGCCGCGGCTCAAGCGCCTGCCGGTTGATGCCCTGGGCATCGACCTGGTCGAGACCGACGTCGCCGAGCTCGGGTCAGGCTGGGAGATGGGACTGGTCGCCGGCTGCCTCAACGGCAGGAGCTCGCTGCTGGAGTCCCTGGACGAGACCGTGGACCTGATCCGTCACCTGGCGGCCTCGGTCCGGCCCACCACGCTGTACGTGTCCTCGAACAGCGACCTCGAGCTGCTGCCCACGGCCGTGGCCGAGAAGAAGGTGCTCCTGCTGGGTGAGGCCGCCCGCCGGGCTAAGGAGCGGGTGGCGGCATGAAAGCTCTGCTCACGCACGAGGTCGGCTCCCTGGACAAGCCCGGTTGGCGGGTCAAGGCCTTCGCCGGCAAGCCGCTGGCTGAGGCCGACTACGAGGAGGCGCGCCATTGGGGCGAGCGCCTCCAGGTCCCCGACTATCCGAAGCTGGTCGAGCTGCTCCGGCAGAGCCCGCTGAACCGAGAACAGAAGCATGAGGTGCAGCGCTGGTCGAGCCGGTATGCGGTCCGGCTCCTCGAATCGGCCGGGCTCGACGTCGTCTACGACGGCGAGCAGCAGCGCACCGAGATGTACGACTGGACGGTGAAGCACTCGCTCGGCTTCGAAGCCAGGGGCAGCGTGCGGGCCTTCGACAACAAGTACTACACCAAGGCAGCCGTCACCGGTCCGCCCGGGCTGCGCGCACCTTTCCACAACGACGAGTTCCAGTACGTCAAGTCGGTCGCCGGCGCGGAGCTGAAAGTGCCCGCCACCGGCGCCTACACGATTGCCGACTGGTCCTTCGACGAGCGCTACGGCAAGCCCACCGACCTGCGCCGTGCCGCGGCGGAGCGGCGCGCGGAGCGAAAGGCCGGCCGGCGAGCCTTCGTGCTGGACGTGGCGCGCAAGATCATCCGGCCCAACATCGAGGCCCTGCTCGATCTCGGCGCGGGCTGGATCCAGGTCGACGAGCCCGGCGCCTCGACCGAGCCCGACGAGCTGAGCCTGTTCGCGGAAAGCTTCAACGCCACGGTCGAGGGCCTGCCGGCCACCTTCTCGACCCACCTGTGCTTCAGCGATTACCGGCTGTTCTTCCCGGCCATCGAAGCCATGTCCGCCTGCCGCCAGTTCGCGGTCGGCTTCGCCAACTACGACAGCCGGGAGCTGGGAACCAGCCCCGCGAACCGTCCCGGGTACCAGGTCATCGCAAAATTCCGGGACCTGCCCTACGCGCCGATCCTGGGCCTGGGCGTTCTCGACATCCACACCGACTTCATCGAGCCGCCGGAGCTGGTCCGTGACCGGATCCTTTACGCGGTGGACGTCTTCGACGATCCCAACCGGATCCACGTGACGCCGGACTGCGGCCTGCGCACACGCTCCTGGGAGGTCGCCTACACCAAGCTGCGCAACATGGTGGCAGGCGTCCAGCTGGCCAAGAAGGAACTGCGCCTGAACTGAGGCCGCGGGCGGCGCTGATGTCCCCGCGTCAGTAGGGGAGATCGTCCTCGGACATGCCGAAGTGGTGGCCGATCTCGTGGGCCATGGTCTCGTCGACCTGCTCGGCGAGCTCCCCGAGATCGCCGCTGACGTTCTCGTGGTTGCGCTGGTAGAGGACGATCCGCTCGGGCAGGCCGTGCTCGAGCGCGGTCCCGCCCTCGTAGAGGCCCAGCAGGTCGGGGTCCTCGCCCTCTCGAACCGAGTCCAGGGTGGGCAGGTCGTCGACCACGATCATGGTGTTCCCCAGCCGCTCCTGGAAGGGCCCAGGTATCCGGGCCAGGGCGGCGTCCGCCAGCGCCCCGAACCGCTTGCGGCTGACGCGGTAAGGCCGGACGTAATGATCGGGGTCGAGCGCGGCGGCGCGGCTGAGGGCCTCGTCGGCGCTGCGGTCCTGGAGCCAGACGCGAACCCGTCCCATCAGGTTCCAGGAGGCGGCATCCTCCGCCTGGCCGAGCGCCTGCTCGATCGCCGCCGCTGCCTCCCGCATCCGGCCGGCCCGGAACAGGAGCCGCGCCGCCAGCTGTAACCAGGCCGTTTCAGGAGGTCCGCCCATCTCCTCCAGCAGCCCGAGGGCCTGCGGAAAATGGCCGGAAACGGCCGCGATCGCGGCCTGTGGGCGGCCCGCCCGGGCCTGGGCCAGCGCCGCCTCCACCTCCCGCCGAAGGGCCGGGCCGCCTCCCCGCAGCCGGCCTAGCCAGCGCATGGTCCGGCCCAGCCTTGAGGCTGCAAGCCTGAAATCAGCCTCCCGTTACACCGGCATCGATGGGCCAGCAGGCGACGATGAACGCGCACGACTTCGAGAGCCACGTCCTCAAGCGGCTCACCGCGCTGCGTCCGGGGTGGAGCGTGAAGAGGGGACCCGAGCCCTTTCAGCTCACCATCCAGCGTGGACGCGACGGCGATCTTCGCTTCAACCTCGACACCTTCTACCAGCAGTACCGGGAGCAGCCGCAGGCCCTCGACCGTCTCTTCGCGGCGCGCCTGCGCCGCCTCGACCAGGAGTCTGACGCCGAGGCCGACTTCGGCGCTCCCCTCATCCTTCCGGTGATCCGGCCGGCCAGCTTCCTCGAGTCGGCGGGCGGACCGGTCGTCTACCGCCGCATCCTGGACGAGATCGTCGTCGCCTACGCGGCGCATTACCAGCAGGGGATGCGCTACCTGCTGCCCCAGGACCTCAGCGCCTGGGGTGTGGGACGCGACCACGTCGAGGTGATCGCGCTGACCAACCTGGCGCTCATGTTTCGGGCCGGGATGAAATTCACCGGGCTGGAAACCGAGAACGGTACGCGCCCCCAGATGCTGATGCTGAGCTATGTCGACGCCCGCCCCTATGGCGGCGCCCTGATGCTCCTTCCCGAGGTCTGGGCCTGGCTGGAGGAGATGCTCGAGGACGTGCCGGTCGTGGGGGTTCCGGAGCGGGGATCGCTGATCGCCGCCGGCGAGCGGTCCCAGCTGATCGGGCGTCTGCGCCACGACGTCGAGGAGCGCCACCAGGTGGCAGCCTACCCGGTCTCGAAGCGCCTGTTCGCCGTGGTCGACGGCCGCATCCGCGTCTACTCCGGCCGCTGACGGTAGCGCGGGGCCAGCTCCGGCACGTTGCCCAGCTGGAGCAGCCGGCGGCTCTGCTCCTGGAAGGCCAGGACGGCGGCAGGCTCGCTCAGCCCGGGGATGCAGATCACCTCACCGGCCTCGAGCGCTCGCAGTGACGCCGCCACCACGTCGGCCGGCTCCATCCGCGGACCCAGCCGGCTGGGATCGACGCCCAGCCGATCGTGGAACTCCGTCTTGACGATGCCGGGGCAGCAGACCTGGATCCGAACCCCGCTCTCGCGCACCTCGCCGGCGAGTGTCTCGCTGAAGGCCACCAGGTAGGCCTTGGCCCCGGCGTAGACGGCTCGCGCGGGCATGGGATCGGCCGGAAGGGAGCCGGCGAAGGCCAGCAACGAGGCGACGTTCACGATCGATCCCCGACCTCGCTCCACCATAGCGGGCAACGCCGCCCGCGCCAGGAGCGTCGAGGCCAGCACATGCAGGTCGATCAGCTCGCGGGCGCGTTCCTCGGGCAGGCGGACGAAAGGCATGTAGCCGCCGAAGCCGGCGCTGTTGACGAGCAGGTCGACAGGCCGTGCCCGCAGGCGGGCGGCGACCGCCGCCAGGGCGGTGCGGTCGGTCAGGTCGGCTGCCATCACCTCGACTGACGAGCCCGTTTCCTGCTCGAGCCGCCGGGCCAGCTCCTCCAGCCGCTCGCGCCAGCGCGCCACCACTACCAGGTCGTACCGCTCGCGAGCGAGACGCTCCGCGTAGGCCTGGCCGATGCCCGACGAGGCGCCCGTCACCAGCCCACTGAGCTCCTTGAGCAGCCAGGCCAGGATGAGCCCGCTGACGAAGCCGCCAACGTGAGCGAAGAAGGCGACTCCGCCGCCGCCCTCGGGGACGCCCAGCGAGAGGTAGGCGTTGAGCGCCTGGAGCGCGATCCAGTAGCCGATGAAGACCATCGCGGAGAGGCGGACCAGGAAGAACGGCACGATGAAGGTCAGCACTCGCGCCCTGGGGTAGAAGAGGACGTAGGCGGCGAGGACGCCGGAGATGGCGCCGCTGGCGCCCAGCGTGGGCACCTGTGAGCTGGGGTCGGCCGCGACCTGGAGCAGGCTGCCGGCGACGCCCGCCACCAGGTAGAGCAGGATGTATTTCAGCTCTCCCAGCCGGTCCTCCACGTTGTTGCCGAAGATCCAGAGGAAGAGCATGTTGCCCCCCACATGGAGCAGGCTGGCGTGCAGGAAGAGCGAGGAGAGCAGGGTTCCGAGATGGCGGCCGGCGGCGATGTCGGCGGGAATCAGGGCGTAGCGGCGGACGATCGCCGCGTCCATCACCGGGCTCTGAGCCACGTAGAAATAGATCGCCAGGTTGAGGATGATCAGCCCGTAGGTCAGCAGCGCCGGCCGCCGGGTCGGGTTCTCGTCCTTGAGCGGGATCACGTGGCGCGGGGAACGGCGTGGGAGAGGAGGCCGGCATCCGCCAGCAGCCTGCGTATCTCGTCTCGCTCCTCGGCCGCGGCGGGACGCAGCGGCGCCCGCGGCAGCCCGTGCTCGAAACTCAGCTCCGCCAGGCCGGCCTTGAGGCGGGCGATCGCGCTGGCCCCGCTGAGCCACGCGGCCAGCGGTTTCAAGGCCGCCTGCAGGCGGCGGGCCGTGGACTCGTCGCCGCCTGAGGCCGCCCGGCGGATCGCGGCGCAGCCCGCGCCGGCGAGGTTGGCCAGGGCCGGTATCGCGCCGTCGGCGCCCAGCGCCATGGCCTCCGCCAGCTGCGCGCCCACGCCGGGAAGGAGGACCAGGTCGGGACGGCCCTGCCTGACCCGAGCCAGCTTGGCCAGGTTGCCCGAGGAGTCCTTGACGCCCGCGATCCTGGAATGGGCGGGAAGCCCCAGGAACCACTCGGCCGGAAGGTCGACGCCGGTGAGCTGGGGCACGTTGTAGACCAGGATCGGAATCGGACTCTCGCCGGCGACGGCCGTGTAGTGAGCGTGAAAGTCGGCGGCGACGAGGTCGCGGCGGTAAAGGCTCGGCGTGATGACCAGGGCGCATTCGGCGCCCGCGGCCGCGGCGGCCTGAGTCCGCTCGATCGTCTGCCGGGTCGACTCGGCGCCGGTGCCGGCGAGCAGGCGCAGCGGCGGCGGCAGGGCCAGGCGTAATGCCTGGATCCATTCGATCCGCTCCCGGTCGGAGAGCGCGGCCGCCTCGCCGTTGGAGCCCAGCGCCACCACGCCGTCTATCCCCGCGTCACGGAGATGCTCGAGGAAGGGTCTCACGGGCGCGCCCAGGGTCCCGCCGGCTTCGAAGGGAGTGGCGATGGGCGGGAAGACGCCCCGCAGCCAGGCCGGTCCCATGCCGCCAGTGTAGTGGGCGTGTGATTCGTGGCGGAACCGCGACCCCGGCGTTACGGAGGCCCGGCCAAGCCAGCGAAGACCGTAAGGGATGGTTGCTACTCTCGCCCCGCAGTGGGCATGGCTGGCGCGCGCCGATTCAGCCGCCGCGCCTTCCTCGACCGCGGGCTTCGGACCGCGCTCGCGGTCACCGGTGGGCTCGAGGCGGCGTCGCTGCTGGCCGCCTGCGGCGCGCCTGGCGCCGCGGCCTCACCGACCGCGCCGCCGGGGGCGACTGTGATCCGGGCGCTCCTCTTCGACCAGGTCGGCTACGATCCGGCCCTCTTACAGGCGCTGGCCGCGCAATTCCGCTCGCGTCACCAGGGCAGCGTCTTCGTCAGCGTCGAGACCGCGCACTACCGCGACCTCTACGAAAGCGTCCTCGCCGCCAGCCTGAGCAGGCCCGCTCCCTACGACGTGGTCGCCGTCGACCAGGTCTGGGTCCCGGAGCTGGCCGCCGCCCACCAGCTGCTGCCCATCAGCCCACATCTCGACGACGCAGCCCGCGCCGACCTGGCGCCGACCCTCCTGGACGCCTTCTCCTACGGCGGCACGCCCTTCGCCATGCCGCAGGTGCTCAACGTACAGAGCCTTTACTACAACAGCAGCCACCTTCGGGCCGCGGGCTTTGCCGGCCCGCCCCGGACACTCGAGGAATGGCACTCGCAGATGACGGCGCTCAAGGCTCACGAGATCCCCTACACCGATTCCTGGGCGGAGGGCGAGGGACTGGTCTCCGATTTCGTGCGATTCGCCGCCCAGTTCGGAGGCGACCTCTTCGACGGCGAGGGGCGTCCCCGACTCGACACCCAGCCCGTGCAGCGGGCCGCCTCCTTCATGCGCCAGCTGATCGACGAGCAGCTGGTCCGGCCCGACGTGGCGGCCACCAACGAGCCTGACGCGATGCGCTCCTTCGTCACCGGTCAGGTCAGCTACACCACCAACTGGAACTTCGTCTTCGGCGCGATGAGAGACCCCGCTTACTCCCGGATCATCGGCCAGGGCTCGGTGGCGCCGATCCCGGCCAGCGCCGCCGCGGGACGCCAGGCGGCTTCCGTCAGCGGATTCCTGGGGCTGTCGGTGCTGGCCAACACGAAGTCGCCGGAGCTGGCCTTCGAGTGGCTCCGTTACCTGGTCAGCCCCGAGGTCCAGGCACAGCAGCTGACCCAGCTCCCGATCTGGACCTCGCTCCAGAACTCGGCCGCGTTCCAGAAGGCCAACCCGGCCATGAGCGTCTTCCTCACCAACCTGGCCAACGCCCGGCCCCGGCCGCAGCTGACCCACTACGTGGAGGCGTCGGCGGTGCTCCAGCATCACCTGCACGACCTGGTCATCGGGGCGACGCAGCCTGGCCAGGCGCTGCACGACGCCCAGACCGAGCTGCTCGCGCTCTGGGCCCGCTGGCACAGCTGACCGGACCGGGCGCGCCCCCGAGTCGCGGCGGCGTGTAACGTGAGCGCGTGCCGTCGACTGTCACCGGCTACCGGCTGCTCCTGATCTACGGCCTGCTCGCGCTGAGCGCCTTCCTGCTGGCCTTCACCGCCATCACCATCCTCGGCCGGCGGCAGTGGTCGGGGCTGGGGGTGATGGAGTCGCTGCTGGCCCGGCTCTGCGGCGCGGCGCTGCTGGGCGCCATCGCCGTGGGGAGCCTCTCGGGTGTGGTGACCACCCGCATCTTCCCCCTCGCCGGGGCCTTCGATCCGGGCACCGAGCCCGCCCGGGTGCAGGGAGCCCGCCTGCAGACGGAGCTGGCCCTGCTGGTCGCCCTGGGCCTGACCGTGGCGGCGGTGGTCCGCCTCGAGGCGTCGCTGCGCCGGGGTGTGGGACCTGTCCGGTCGGAGGGCGAGGACTGGGAGGTGGACGCGGCCGAGGTGGTGCGCCGCCGGACACCCTGAGGTCAGGGAGTCGACGCCGGCGACGGAGTGATCACGACCTGCGAGGCGGGGATGGCGAGGCTGTCCAGGTTCCATTTGCGCAGGATCTCGCGGTAGGTCCCGTCCGCCTCCAGGGCGAGCATCGCCTGCTGGATCGCGTTGAGGACGTCATGGTTGCGCGGGTCGACCGCGATTCCCTCGGTGCCGAGGCGCAGGGCCGGCCCCGCCACCTCCAGCGAATCGGGGTTGCCGTTGACGAAGGTCACGGCCACCGGTGAGTCGTCGAGCACGGCGTCCAGGCCGCCGTCGCGCAGGGCCTGCACCGCGACCGTGTCGGTGGCGAAGGTCCTGATGTCGATGTGCCGCTGGGCGCAGTCGCCGCCGTTCTCGCTGGTCAGGGTGTCCTGGGCGCTGGTGGTGACCTGGACGCCGACCCGCTTGCCGCAGAGGTCGGCCGGCCTCTGGATGGCGCTGGGGTTGCCCCTGCGGACCAGGATCGACTCGCCGGCCTGGAAGTAGCCGACGAACGCCACCGAGCGCTGGAGGTCGGGGGTGATGGTCATGCCCGAGATCGCCGCATCCCCCTTGTGGGCGAGAAGGGCGGTGACGATGCCGGCGTAGTCGGTGGAGACGATGGTGGCGGACAGCCCCATCCGGCTGGCGATCGCGTCGGCGATGTCGACGTCGAAGCCGACCGCCTGGTTGGTCGCGGGATCGAGCGACTCCTGGGGCGGATTGATGGTGTCGGAGAGGAAGGTCAGGCTGCCCGCGCTGACCAGGCTTCGAGGCGCCTTGACCAGGGCCGCCGTCGGGGAAGGGCTCGCCGAGGGGCTGCGCGAGGAGGCGGGCGTGGCCGACCCGGTGGCGGTCGGGCTGCAGGCTGCCAGCGTGAGCGTCAGCGCGCAAAGCAGCGATGCCCGCCCGGGGAAAGGCGCCACGATCGCGTGTCATTCTACGGCTAACATGGGGACGCCTTGGCCACCATCCTCGACGGCTCCACGCTGAGCCCCGCCGACGTCGTGGCCGTGGCCCGCGAGGGGGCGCCGGTCGCGATCTCGAAGGCGGCTGGGGCCCGCCTGCGCCGGGCCCGCGAGGTGGTCGACCGCCTGGTGCGGGAGGAGAAGGTCGTGTACGGCCTGACGACCGGGGTCGGCGACCTGCGAACGACGCGCATCCCGCCGGCGCAGGTGCGGACGCTGCAGCACAACCTGCTGCGCAGCCATGCCGTGGGCGTGGGGCCGGCGCTGCCCCGCGAGGTGGTACGCGCCGGGCTGCTGGTGCGGGTCAACCAGTTCTGCCAGGGCTCCTCAGGCGTGCGTCCGGAGGTGGCGGAGCGGATCGTCGATCTGCTCAATCGCGACCTGACCCCCTGGGTGCCCGAGGTGGGCTCACTGGGGGCCAGCGGCGACCTGGCGCAGTCCGCCCACGCCGGGCTGGTCCTGATCGGCGAAGGGCACGTGCTCCAGGACGGCAGCCGCCAGGATGCAGCCGCCGCCCTGCGCGCCGCCCGCCTGCCGGCGCTCGTCCTGGAGGCCAAGGACGCTCTCTCCATCCTGAACGGGACCCACTTCATGGCCGGCGCGGCCGCCCTGCTCCTCAGCGACGCCGACCGCCTGGTGCTGACCGCCGACACGGTGGCGGCGCTCAGCCTGGAGGCGCTGCGCGGATCGCGAACCGCCTTCGACCCGCGCATCCACGCGGCCCGTCCGCATCCCGGGCAGCAGGCGTCGGCGGCCCGCATCTTCGCGCTTACCGAGGAGAGCGGGATCGTCGAGTCGCACGTCCTCTGCGACCGGGTGCAGGACGCCTACTCGCTGCGCTGCGCGGCCCAGGTCCACGGCGCGGTGGCAGACGCCCTCGGCCATCTCCGCCGCCAGCTCGAGGTCGAGCTCAACGCCGGGACGGACAACCCGATGGTCTTCCCGGACGACGCGGCGGTTCTCTCCGGCGGCAACTTCCACGGCGAGCCCCTGGCACTGGCTCTGGACTTCGCGGGGATCGCGCTCAGCGAGCTCGGCAGTATTTCCGAGCGGCGCCTCTTCCGGCTGCTGACCGCGCACCTCTCCGACCTGCCGCCTTTCCTCAGCCGGCGTTCCGGCGTCAACACGGGCTACATGCTGCTCCAGTACACGGCGGCCGCGCTGGCCACGGACAACGCCCTGCTGGCCACCCCGGCCAGTGTCCATTCGCTCCCGACCTCGGCCGACCAGGAGGACCACGTGAGCATGGGATGGCATTCCGCCCTGCGGGCGGGCAAGGTGGCGGATAACGTCGAGATCATCCTGGCGCTGGAGGCGCTGGCGGCGGCGCAGGGCATCGACCTGCTGGCGCCGCTGCGTCCCGGGCCGCAAACCGCGAAGGCGCACGCCCTGATCCGGGCCCGGGTGCCGACGCTGGAGGACGACCGAGCCTTCGGCCCGGAGATCGAGGCGGTCAGGGCCCTGGTCCACGAGGGTGAGCTGGCAGGGATTGCCGCCCGGGCCCTGGAGGTGGCGCGGCCCTGAGCGCGCCGGTGATCCGCGCCGCGCGCGGCGCGCAGCTCAGCTGCCGGGGCTGGCAGCAGGAGGCGGCGCTGCGCATGCTCTGCAACAACCTCGATCCCGAGGTCGCCGAGCGGCCCCAGGACCTGGTGGTCTACGGCGGGACGGGAAAGGCGGCCCGCGACTGGCCCGCGTTCCACGCCATCGTGGCGGCGCTGCGGCGGCTCGCTGACGACGAGACCCTGCTGGTCCAGTCGGGGAAGCCGGTGGGCGTCTTTTCGACCCACGAATACGCGCCCCGGGTGCTGATCGCCAACAGCCTGCTGGTCCCCAGGTGGGCGACCTGGGAGGACTTCCGGGAGCTGGAGCGGCTGGGCCTGATCATGTACGGGCAGATGACGGCCGGCAGCTGGATCTACATCGGGAGCCAGGGCATCCTGCAGGGCACCTTCGAGACCTTCAACGCGGTCGCCGCCAGCCGTTTCGACGGCAGCCTGGGAGGCCGGGTGGTGCTGACCAGCGGGCTGGGCGGGATGGGAGGTGCGCAGCCACTCGCCATCACCATGAACGGGGGCGTCGCCCTCTGCGTCGAGGTCGACGCCACGCGGGTCGAGCGGCGGCTGCGCTCGGGGTACCTGGATCGGGCCAGCCACTCCCTGGACGAGGCGCTGCGCTGGGCCGAGGAGGCCCGCTCACGGGGCCAGGCGCTCTCCATTGGAGTCAGCGGGAACGCCGCCGAGGTCTACCCTGAGCTGGTCCGGCGCGGCTTCCAGCCGGACGTGGTCACCGACCAGACGTCGGCCCACGATCCGCTGCGCGGCTACATCCCGAGCCCGCTCTCAGCCGCCGAGGCCGAGGACCTCCGCCAGCGGGATCCGGAGGAATACCTGGAGATGGTCAAGCATTCACTCCGGGCGCACGTCGGCGCCATGCTCGAGTTCCGCCGGCGGGGCGCCGAGGTCTTCGATTACGGCAACAACCTGCGAGGCGAGGCCAGGGCGGCGGGCGTCGACCACGCTTTCGAGATCCCGGGCTTCGTGCCCGCCTACATCCGTCCTCTCTTCTGCGAGGGCAAGGGTCCCTTCCGATGGGTGGCGCTCTCGGGCGAGGCGGACGACATCTATCGCACCGATGCCGCCGTCCGCGAGGTCCTCCCCGACAACGAGCCGGTGGCCCGCTGGCTGCGCCTGGCGCGAGATCGAGTCCAGTTCCAGGGACTCCCGGCCCGCATCTGCTGGCTGGGCTACGGCGAGCGTGCCGAGGTCGGGCTGCGCTTCAACGCCATGGTCAAGGCCGGGACCCTGCGGGCTCCGATCGTGATCGGGCGCGACCACCTCGACGCCGGCTCGGTCGCCTCACCCTACCGCGAGACCGAGCGGATGAAGGACGGGAGCGACGCGATCGCCGACTGGCCCATCCTCAACGCGCTGCTCAACACCGCCGCGGGTGCGAGCTGGGTCTCGGTACACCATGGCGGCGGAGTCGGGATGGGGAACTCGATCCACGCCGGCATGGTGGTGGTGGCGGACGGCACCAGGGGAATGGCCGACCGCCTGGAGCGGGTGCTGACTACCGACCCGGGCACGGGCGTCATCCGCCACGCCGACGCCGGCTACGAGTCGGCCGTGGCCTTCGCCCGGAGCCACGGGATCGACCGGGCCCAAACAGACTCCGGATCGGCGCCCGCCGAGTGAGCCACCTGGTCGAGTGCGTCCCCAACTTCTCCGAGGGGCGCCGGATGGAGGTCGTCGACGCGATCGCGGACGCGATCCGCAGCCAGGGCGGGCGTGTGGTCGACGTCCAGGCGGACCCCGCGCACAACCGGTCCGTCGTCACCTTCGTCGCCGAGCCCGAGGCCGCGGTCGACGCGGTGATGGCCGGAGCCAGAGTCGCCTGCGAGCGCATCGACCTGCGCCGCCACCAGGGCGAGCATCCTCGCATGGGGGCGATCGACGTGGTGCCGTTCGTGCCCTTCGCCGACCTGCCGATGGGAGTATGCGTCGACCTGGCCCACCGCTTCGGGGCACGGCTCTTGGGGGAGCTGGGAATCCCCGTCTACTACTACGGCGAGGCCGCGCGCAACCCCGAGCGGCGGGAGCTGGAACGGGTGCGCCGGGGCGGCTTCGAGGACCTGCGGGAGCACATCCTGGAGCCCGAGCGGCAGCCCGACGAGGGCCCGGCGGTGCTGCATCCCAGCGCCGGCGCGACAGCGGTGGGCGCGCGCATTCCTCTGATCGCCTACAACGTCAACCTGCGAACCACGGACATCGGCGTCGCCAAGGAGATCGCGCGCAAGGTCCGCGCCTCGTCCGGAGGGATGCCCAACGTCAAAGCGCTAGGCTTCGACCTCCAGGACCGCGGCCTGGTCCAGGTGTCGATGAACCTCACCGACTACCGGGTGACCAACATCTGGAAGGTCTTCGACGCCATCCGCAGAGAGGCCGAGCGGCGCGGGGTCGAGGTCGCGGAGTCCGAGATCGTGGGCACCATTCCGCTGGACGCCGCGGTCAGGACGGTCGCCGACGCCGTCCTGGAGCCACGCCTGCGCATGGACCAGATCCTGGAGAAGCGGGTCTGGGCGGCCGAATGAGCGGCCCGGTGTCCGAGACGCCGGTGGGCGAGTACCTGCGGGCGCTCGCCAGCACGGCGGCGGTCCCGGGCGGAGGCAGCGCCGCGGCGCTGGCCGGCGCCATGGGTTGCGCCCTGGTCAGCATGGTCGCCAAGCTCAGCGCCAAGCGGGCCGCGGACGCAGCCGCTGCGCAGACGCTGGAGCGGCTGGTGCCGGAGGCGGACCGCCTGATGGAGCGCCTGCTCCAGCTGAGCCAGGAAGACGTCGATGCTTACCGCGAGGTGGTCGCGACCCGCCGCCAGCGGCCCGGGGACCGCGAGGCGCTGGCCCGGGTCTCGCGGGCCGCGGCCGAGGTCCCGCTCCAGGCGGCCCGGGCCGCCGCCCGGGCGGCCGAGCTGCAGCGGCAGCTGAAGCCGCTGGCCTGGTCCATGACCGCCTCCGACGCCGAGGCCGCCGGACTCCTGCTCGACACCGGCCTGCGGGCGGCGCTGGCCAACGTGGCCATCAACCTGCCGGAGCTGGAGGGCGAGGCCAGGCTGCGGATCGAGGCCGACTACGAGACGTTGCGCAAGGCCGTGGGGGGCGCCGCCCCGCTAGTCTGAAACCATGCGCGCGGCGGTGATCGAGGGATACGGCGAGGCTCCGGTGCTCCGCGAGGTGCCGGACCCGGAGCCGGCCGAGGGCCTGATCCTGGTCGAGGTCCGGGCGGCGGGCCTGAACCCGGTCGACCTGCGGATCGCGAGCGGGCGCTTCTACGCCGGCTCGCCGCCCGTTCCCTACGTACCCGGCAGTGAGGGCGTGGGCCGGGTGCTGGCGGGCGGCCGCCTCGAGCCCGGCAGCCGGGTCTACTTCGAGGCCCGGCCGGGCCAGGGATCGTTCGCCCAGAAGTCCGCGGCGCAGGACTCCGCCGCGATCGAGCTGCCGCCCGGCGTCGACGACGGAACCGCGGTCGCCCTCGGCGTCTCAGGCCTGGCGGCCTGGCTCGGGCTGGAGCGAGGGGGACTGAAGGCGGGCGAGACGGTGCTGGTGCTGGGGGCGAGCGGAGTCCTGGGACTGATCGCGGTCCAGGCGGCCAGGCTCATGGGCGCGAAGCACGTGGTGGCGGCGGGCCGCGACCGCGGCCGGCTGGAGCAGGCCCGCGAGCGCGGCGCCGACGCGATCGTGGAGCTGGGCCCCGGAAAGGAGCTGGCCGAGGCCTTCCGCAAGGCGTCCGGCGGCGGCGTCGACGTGGTCATCGATCCGGTCTGGGGAGAGCCCGCGGCGGCGGCGGTGGAGGCCCTGAACCGGTTCGGTCGCCTGGTTCAGATCGGCCAGTCGGCCGGGGCCGAGGCAACCCTCACGTCGAGCTCGATTCGCGGCCGCTCGCTGGCCATCCTCGGTTACACGACCTACGCCGTTCCCCAGGAGCAGAAGGCTGCCGCCTACCGCCGGCTGGTCCAGGAGGCGGCCGCCGGACGGATCACGGTCGAGTCGGAGGCGGTGCCCCTGGAGAAGGTCCAGGACGCCTGGAGCCGGCAGCCGCGATCGCCGCACCGCAAGCTCGTCCTGGTCCCCTGATGATCCCGCCGTTTCCCTCCTACCAGAGCCGGACGGTGTCCATCGACGGCGTCAGCGTCCACTTTCTCTGCGGCGGGCATGGAACGCCGCTCGTCCTGGTGCACGGCCTGGGAAGCTCGGCGGGAGTCGAGTTCTACTACAACCTCGAGGCGCTGGCCGCGGTGCATTGCGTCTACGCGGTCGACCTGCCGGGATTCGGCAGATCGGACAAGCCGTCGATCGACTACACGATCGAGTTCTTCGTGCGCGTCCTACGCGATTTCCTGGACGCTCAGGGATTGGACAAGGTGGCCCTGATGGGCGTCTCCCTGGGGGGACGGATCGCCGTCGGCTTCGCCCTCCAGTTCCCCCAGCGCGTCGCCAGGCTGATCCTGGTCGACGCCCTCGGCGTCGGCGTGCCCCGCCGGGTGCTGGCCTACTCGTTCCTGCTCGCCCGTGGGATCGGCGAGCTGGCTCTGAGCGGAACGGCCCGGGCGCTGCGCCGGATGAATCCGCGCCTGATCCGCCGCTTGTGGGGCTGGTACCTCTCGCGGCCGGGGTCGATCGAGCAGATCCTGAGCGACGATCGCATCGCCAACCATCGCGAGATGCTCGAGATGCCGGCTTACCGGGCCGCCTACCTGTCCGCGCTGCGCTCGGTGGCCGGGATGCGGCGGGTAAGGGACGGGGTGCTGGTCGAAGACCGGCTGGGCGACCTCTCCATGCCCACGCTCCTGGTCTGGGGCCGGCACGACCACATCTTCCCGCCCAGCCACGCGGAGGAGGCCGCCCGCCGGATCCCGGATGCCGGCTTCGAGATCTTCGAGGACAGCGGCCACACGCCCCAGATGGAAGAGCCCGAGCGCTTCAACCAGCTGGTCCTCGGCTTCCTGTCGCGCTCCTCAGCCGGAGGATGAGCGAGCTGCGGGTGTACGACACGGCCCGGCGCGGTCTGATGCCGTTGCCGACCTCGAGGACGTCGAGCAGTCCGACCCTCAAGCTCTACGTCTGCGGCATCACTCCCTACGATTCGGGCCACATCGGACACGCGTTCACCTACTGCGCCTTCGACGTGCTCGTTCGGTGGGTCGAGGCGTCCGGGGTTCGGGTCCGATACGTGCAGAACGTGACCGACGTGGACGACCCGCTGTTCGTCCGCGCCCGGCGCGATCGCGTCCGCTGGCGTGATCTCGCGCGTCGCCAGACGGCAGGGTTCAGGCGGGACATGTCGAGGTTGGGCTGGCGCCAGCCCGACGTCATGCCGCGCGCCTCGACGGAGATCCCGGTCATCCTGCGGGCGATCCGCCGGCTCGACAGACGGGGTTATTCGTACGCGACGGACGCCCTTTACTTCGAGGTCGAGAAGTACCCTCGGTTCGGCCAGCTTTCGAGGCTGAGCCATCCGGCGATGATGCGGGCGCTGCACCAGCGGGGACTGGCGGGGAAGGTGGGGCCGGACGCCAGACACAACCCGCTCGACTTCCAGCTCTGGCGCAGCTCAGAGCCCGGCGAGCCCACCTGGCCCTCGCCCTACGGAGCGGGGCGGCCGGGTTGGCACATCCAGTGCTCCGCCATGGCCATGGAACACCTGGGCTACCCGATCGACGTGCACGGGGCGGGTCGGGACCTGGTCTTCCCTCACCACGAGTCGGAGCGGGCGCAGTCGGAGGCGCTGACCGGACGCGCGCCCTTCGCCCGAGCCTGGATGCACACCGGAATGGTCCGCTACCAGGGGGCCAAGATGTCCAAGTCGCTCGGCAACCTGGTCCTGGTCCGGCAGGCGTTGGAGAAGGCATCCCCGGCAGGCCTTCGCCTCTACCTGGCGTCCCATCGTTACCGGCACGATTGGGGCTTCAGCTGGGAAGGCCTGGCCGCCGCAGCCAGCCTGGCCGATGCGATCGGCGCGGCCGTCGGGGCCAGCCGGCGCCACCGCGATCCGGATACCAGCCGAGGCGCGCCCGCGCCCGACCGGGACCTGTGGGCCGACTTCAAGGCGGCCATGGACGACGACCTGGACACTCCCCGTGCGATCCGGGTCCTGCGCAGGGCGCTCCTCCAGCGCCGGCCGGCGGCCGTGCGCCGGATGGCCGGCATCCTCTGCGGCCGCGCGTCCTACCGTCGTTCGCCGGCGTCTCCGTAGACTAGGCCGCGTGAGCCGCTCGCCCAGCGCCGACGGCCGTCCTCTACTGCTGTTCAATTCGCTTGGCAGGCGGCTCGAGGAATTCACCCCTGTCCATCCACCTCAGGTCGGCGTCTACACCTGCGGCCCGACCGTCTACGCCTACCCTCACCTCGGCAACCTGCGCGCCTATGTCTTCGCCGACGGGCTTCGCCGGGCGCTGGAGTGGAAGGGCTACGAAGTGCGACAGATCGTGAACATCACCGACGTCGGCCACCTGACCTCGGACCAGGACGAGGGCGAGGACAAGATGCTGGTCGCGGCCCTGCGCGAAGGACGCAGCATGCGGGAGATCGCCCAGACCTACACCCAGGCCTTCATGGACGACGTCAGGCGCCTCGCCATCCTGCCGGCAACCGTCTATCCGCGCGCCAGCGACCACGTGCCGGAGATGATCGAGTTCGTCAAGGTCCTGGAGGCCAAGGGTTACACATACGGGCTCCCGACCGGCCTCTACTTCGATACCGGCCGGAGCCAGGACTATGGCCGCCTGGCTCTGCTCGACCGGGAGGGCGTCCGCGAGGGACGCATCGAGTCGGTCGAGGGCAAGCGCAATGCCGCGGACTTCGCGCTCTGGCGCAGCCGGGTCGGCGAGGCGCGCCGGGCCATGGAGTGGGACTCGCGCTGGGGGCCGGGCGCGCCCGGCTGGCACCTCGAGTGCTCGGTCATGAGCATGAAGTACCTGGGCAATCACTTCGACATCCATACCGGCGGCGTCGACCACCGCGAGGTTCACCACGTGAACGAGATCGCGCAGAGCGAGGCCTATCTCGGAGACGGCGAAGCCTGGGTGCGCTACTGGCTCCACAACGAGTTCCTGCTCTTCACCAGGGAGAAGATGTCCAAGTCAGCGGGCGGGACGATCCGGCTGGAGGACCTGATCGAGCGTGGCTACCATCCATCGGTGTTCCGTCACTTCACGCTGACCGCCCACTACCGAAGCAAGATGAACTTCTCGTTCGAAGCGCTCGACGCCGCCGAAGCCTCGCTGCGACGCCTGCTGCTGAGGGTCAGGGACCGGCGTCGGGAAGGCGACGGCTCCGGGCAGCGACCCGACTTCCACTCCACACTGGAGAGGCTGAAGTCGGAAGCGGGCCGGCGCTACCTGCTGGGCATGGACGAGGCGGTCTCGGCGGACCTCAACACTCCGCGGGCGCTGGCGCTGGTCGACGCCTTCACCCAGGACACGAGCCTCGACCGGCAGGAGGTGCGGGCGCTGCTCGAGGCGGCGGACACGATCCTGGGCCTGGGCTTGCCCGATACGCAGGTCGAGGACCTGAGCGCGAAGTCGGCGATCGAGGACTCGGCCGTCGCCGAGATCGAGCGCCTGGTCCAGGCGCGCAGCCGGGCGCGCGCGGCGGCGAGATGGGAGGAAGCCGACGCACTGCGGCGGCAGCTCAAGGAGCTGGGAGTCCAGGTGACGGACACCGCCGGGGGTACCGAGTGGTACCCGATCCGTCGCCAGCCACCGGCAGTGTGAGTTACGGTCCCGGCCCCGAGGCCCCGGCCAGCAGGGACTCGAAGTAGGCCAGGATGCGCGTCTCCATCGCCTCGCGGTCCCGCTCCGACCGCGGCATGTGGCGCTCGTTGGGATAGATGAGCAGGTCATAGGGCCGGTTGGCCTTGGTCAGGGCGTCCATCAGGCGCGCCGTGTGCCGGAAATGGACGTTCTCGTCGATCAGGCCGTGGATCAGGAGCAGCCTTCCCCGGAGCCGGTGGGCGTGGGTCAGGGCGGAGGCCTCGCGATAGCCGTCCGGGTTGTCCCGGGGCGTGCCCAGGTACTTCTCGGTGTAGGCCGTGTCGTAGCCGTCCCATGAGGTGACCGGCGCTCCGGCCACGCCGACCTGGAACAGGTCGGGCGCCTTGAGCATGGCCATCGCGGTCATGTAACCGCCGTAGCTCCAGCCGTAGATTCCGACCCGCGAGGCGTCGCCCAGGCCGAGGGAGGCCAGCCAGCGTACGCCCGCAGCCTGGTCTGTGACCTCGCGGTCGCCCAG
This sequence comes from Chloroflexota bacterium, assembly GCA_005881425.1. Lineage (GTDB taxonomy): Bacteria > Chloroflexota > Dormibacteria > CF-121 > CF-121 > CF-120. The sequence goes on from VBIC01000107.1 coordinate 35,076, forward strand.
GCGTCCGGCGATGGCGGCTTCGAAGCGCAGGCCCCGCCTGGCGGAGCCGCGGTTGTCGATCTTGATCACCAGGAAGCCTCTTTCAGCCAGCATCTGGGCCCGCATGTCGACCGTCAGGGCCCAGGTGTCCTGCACGGTCTGGGTCGCCGGGCCGCCGTAGACCGAGACCAGGATCGGCGGCAGCGTCCCGCCCTCGGGGCGGTAGAGGGCCGCATGCAGGGTGACGCCCTCTTCGCTTTCGAAGGAGTGGAATTCGGGCGGCCGGAGATCGTGGTCCAGGCGCTCAGGTTCGTGCAGGACCGCGATCCGGCCGCCGTCGAGGCGCCGGACGACTACCGCGGGCGGCCGGCGCACGCTGTCGAAGACCTCGACCAGGCTGGAGAAATCGGGAGCGAAGACCGCGTGATGCGTCCCGCCGTCCGCGGTCAGGGCCACCGGCGCACCGCCGTCGAGCGGGACGCGGTACAGGTGCCGCTCCAGCGGGGAGCCGGAGGGGGCGGCGAAGGCGACCTGCCGGCTCAAGGCGTCGAGGCCGAGCAGGGCGTCCACCGGCCGGTCGTCCCAGGTCAGCCACCGCTGCAGCCGCCCGTCCGGCGCGTGGACCGAGAGGCGGCGGAAGCCGCCGCTCTCCGAGGACCAGGTGAACTCACCGGTCCGCGGGTCGAAGCGCAGGTCGTCGTGCAGGTTGATCCAGGGGTCGGCCTGCTCGCTGACCAGGGTCGACGTCCGGCCGGTTGTGGGATCGAAGGCGAGCAGCTCCAGCAGGCGCCAATCGCGGCGCAGCCGCTGGATGAAGAGGCGCCCGTCGGGGTGCCAGTCGACGCGGGCCAGGTAGTGGTCCTCGGGGTCGCCCAGGTCGAGCCAGCGCACGCCACCCCCGGCTACCGGGGTCACGCCCAGCCGCCAGCGGACGTTGTCCGCCCCGGCGAAAGGATAGCGGTGCTCCTCGATCTCGATCCGGTCCTGCCCCTGGTGCACGATGGGATAGACCGGGACATGCCGCTCGTCCACCTGCTCGAAGGCCAGCCAGCGTGAGTCCCGCGAGACCCAGAACCCGGAGTAGCGGTCGAGCTCCTCCTGGGCGACGTACTCGGCGCTCCCGTTGCCGACTCCGGGCTGGGCGCCCGAGGTCAGCGCCCGCTCGCCGTCCTGATCCAGGACGCGGACCTCACCATCCCGAACGAAGAAGACCAGCCTGCCGTCGCGCGAGATCTGCGGCGTGATGGCGCCGCTCGTGAGGCGACGAAGACTTCCCGCTTCCCAGCGGTAGAGGTCGCCTTCGATGGGAACCAGCATCACCGGCGCCTCGGCGGCCCACCAGTACTCCGTGATGCCCACCTCGCGCCGGCGCAGCCGCTCGCGTCGCAGCCGCTCCTGGAGTGACAACTCCGCCTCCCGGCCGGTCTCCGCCGCGCGGATCAGCACCTCCGTCCGTCCTGTCTCGAGCTCGAACCGCCAGAGGTCGAATACCAGGTCTCCCCGCTCGCTGGCGAGGTAGGTGATCGCCTTGCCGTCGGGCGAGTAGGCGATCCGGGCCGGGATGCTCATCCCGGGGCGGGGGTAGCGCGCCACGATCGCGGGCGTGATGCGCGTCCCCAGCCGTTCAGCCATCCCGCCAGCCTAGCGAACGCAAGCTGGCGGCACGGATCAGGACGCTCAGGGTCCCACCCGGCCCAGGCGGGCGGCGTAGAAGGCCAGGAGGGAGCGGTAGAGGAGGCTGCCACCCCATCCTATAAGTAGGATGCCGGCCAGGGCGATGGCCGGGCCGTACAGGCGTTTGACCCGATAGCGGGCGAAGCTCCAGAAGCTCTGCCAGAAGGTCGAGGTGAGCAGGCCGTGCCGCTTGGAGCTGCCCAGGCCGGCCGCCAGCAAGGCCAGGCCCACCAGGATCAGAGCCATGCCCTGGATCAGGGCCGGAACGCCATATCTTGTGTCCCCAGGTTGTCCACAGGGCTACGGGTTGGGGTAAAATGCTTGACAGGCCACATCCTATCTCATAGGATTGTCAGCGCTTTCACCCTCTGAGCGGAGGTCCAGTTCATGCCCCGTCCCACCCAGAAGCAGTCGACCGACCGACCCGTCAGCGTGCCCGGCGCGGCCCCAAAGCGCAATCCGAAGGGCCTTCCCTGGAAGCGGTACTTCACGCGGCCCGGCGTCCCCGCCTTCGACGAGGTGCAGTGGGAGACGCGCTCGGCCACGATCGCCAACGAGAAGGGTGAGGTGGTCTTCGAGCAGCACGACGTCGAGGTCCCGACCGGCTGGTCGCAGGTGGCCACCAACGTCGTGGTCTCGAAGTATTTCCGGGGGGTGATCGGGACTCCCGAGCGCGAGCGCAGCGTCAAGCAGCTGATCGGGCGGGTGGCCCGGACCATCCACAGCTGGGGGGAGAAGCAGGGCTACTTCCAGACGGCCGAGGCGGGCGCGATCTTCCGCGAGGAGCTGACCCACCTCCTGGTACACCAGAAGGCCGCCTTCAACAGCCCGGTCTGGTTCAACGTCGGAATCGAGCCCCGCCCGCAGAGCTCGGCTTGCTTCATCAACAGCGTCGAGGACACGATGGAGTCGATCCTGACCCTGGCCCGGACCGAGGGGATGCTCTTCAAGTACGGATCGGGGACGGGGACCAACCTGTCCACCATCCGGTCCTCCAAGGAGCTGCTGGCCGGCGGGGGAACGGCCTCCGGCCCGGTCTCGTTCATGAAGGGCTACGACGCCTTCGCCGGCGTGATCAAGTCCGGGGGCAAGACCCGCCGCGCCGCCAAGATGGTCATCCTCAACGTCGACCATCCGGACATCGTGGAGTTCATCAACTGCAAGGTGGAGGAGGAGCGCAAGGCCTGGGCTCTGATCGAGGCCGGCTACGATCCGTCCTTCAACGGGCCCGCCTACAGCTCGATCTTCTTCCAGAATTCCAACAACAGCGTTCGCGTGACGGACGACTTCATGGCGGCGGTGGAGCAGGATCGGGAATGGAACACGATCGCGGTCACCACCGGCCAGATCATGGACACCTACCGGGCCCGCGAGCTGATGCGCATGATGGCCGAGGCGGCCTGGTCCTGCGGCGACCCCGGCCTGCAGTACGACTCGACGGTGAACCGCTGGCACACCTGCTCGGCCAGCGCCCGGATCAACGCCTCCAACCCCTGCAGCGAGTACATGTTCCTGGACAACACCTCCTGCAACCTGGCCTCCATCAACCTGATGAGGTTCCTCGACGAGCGAGGCGAGTTCCAGGTCGAGGCCTACCGGCAGGCGATCCGGACCCTGATCACGGCCATGGAGATCATCGTCGACAACGCCTCCTACCCGACCGAAGCCATCACCCAGAACAGCCGCAACTTCCGTCCGCTCGGGCTGGGCTACGCCAACCTCGGCGCCCTGTTGATGGCGTCCGGGCTGCCCTACGACAGCGACGCCGGCCGCGACGTGGCGGCGGCCCTGACCGCCGTGATGACCGGGGATGCCTACGCCCAGTCGGCCCGCATCGCGCAGCGGAAAGGCCCCTTCAACGGCTATCCGACAAATCGCGACTCGATGCTCCAGGTCATGGACCAGCACCGGAGCTACGTCCGGCACATCAACCCGGCGCACGTCCCGCTGCCGCTGCTCCAGGCAGCCAGGGACGCCTGGGACGCCGCCTGCAGCCTGGGCGAGGGCTATGGCTATCGCAATGCCCAGGCCACCGTGATCGCGCCCACCGGCACCATCGGCTTCATGATGGACTGCGACACGACCGGCATCGAGCCGGACATCGCCCTGGTCAAGTACAAGAAGCTGGTGGGCGGCGGCATGCTCAAGCTCGTCAACCAGACCGTGCCGATCGCGCTGCGCCGCATCGGCTACAGCGAGCCCCAGGTCTCAGAGATCCTGCAGTACATCGACGAGCACGACACGATCGAGGGCGCCCCTCACCTGCGCCAGGACGACCTGCCGGTCTTCGACTGCGCCTTCAAGCCCGCCACGGGATCAAGGACGATTCACTACATGGGCCACGTGAAGATGATGGCCGCCTGCCAGCCGTTCATCTCCGGGGCGATCTCCAAGACGGTGAACATGCCGGAGCACGCCACGTCCGAGGAGATCAGCGAGGTCTATCTGGAGGGCTGGCGGATGGGCCTCAAGGCGATCGCGATCTACCGGGACGGATCCAAGCGCTCGCAGCCGCTGAACACCGCCCTGGACAAGCAGGAGAAGGTCCAGCCGGCCGCCGTGGCGATCCTGCCGGAGGTGGTGGCCCTCGCCGAGCAGGCCCGGGCGGTTCGCCGCAAGCTGCCCGACGAGCGCCGGGCCATCACCCACAAGTTCGACATCCAGGGCCACGAGGGCTACATCACGGTCGGCGTCTATGAGGACGGAACTCCGGGCGAGATCTTCCTGGTGATGTCCAAGGAAGGGAGCACCATCTCCGGGCTGATGGACGCCTTCGCCACCGCCATCTCGCTGGCCCTGCAATACGGGGTACCGCTCGAGGTACTGGTAAAGAAGTTCGCCCACACCCGGTTCGAGCCCTCAGGCTTCACCAAGAACCCGGAGATCCCGATCGCGAAGTCGATCACGGACTACATCTTCCGCTGGCTGGCTTCGAAGTTCCTCAACGAGACCTCACAGGAGGCGGTCGGACTCGTGCGCCGGGAGCCGAGCGTGAGTCCGGTGAGCGGGCCGAGCTCGGCCGAACCGCCAGCCGCCGGAACGCAGGCGCCCGCCGCCGGATCGGCGCCGCCGGCGATCCCAACGCAACCGTTTCCGGTCGAGACCGGCCAGGCCAGGATCACATTCCAGGGCCAGGAGGACGCGCCGGCATGCTCCGACTGCGGCTCGATCATGGTTCGCAACGGAACCTGCTACAAGTGCCTCAACTGCGGGTCGACCAGCGGATGTTCCTAGAGCGCGAGGGGGAGGCGACGAGCGTCGCTTCCCCCGACAGTGCTTGCGGTCTCTACGCCGAAACCTGTTGCGATGGAGGTCGCTGTCTCTAAAGACATCGAGGAGCACCTTGGACGGTGCCGGCGACAGTCATCGACGGCGTCGAGCGCTGAGAATCCGGTGACCCCTTGTGCTTTTTCTTCCAAATCATGGTATGGTGCGGGGTAATGGATGTCGAAGCACGCGGGTCCGCGTCATCGCAGGAGCCGCGCTTGATGCCAGACGATCATCATCACCGCGAAACCCCCGGCTCCGCGTCGACGGCTGCAGTCGTCCGCGTCGAGCCCTCTTGATGAGGATGAATCGACGGTCGATCGCCTCATCGCACGCTCCTCTTTGCTTCCGGTACCCGGCCGCGCCGGCGCCCGCGCGTCCACGATCTTCGTGGCGCTCACGCGCGATCGGCATCGGCGCATTGCGTCAGCGGCCGACCGGGAGAATCCACGAATAAGGAGGTGACCCCGGTGGCCGCAAAGAAGAAGGCGGGTGGCAAGAAGAAAGCCGCCAAGAAGTCCTCGAAGAAGAAGTAAGGTCCGTATCGATCCTTACGTTTCGAGCACAGCCGGTGCCCCGATGGCACCGGCTGTGGCATCTTGAGGGGATGGAAATCGATCTGGCCAGGGCCCGGGCTTTCCTCGAAAGCCGGCGGCAGGGAATCCTGGCCACGATCAAGCGGGACGGGCGGCCTCAGCTCTCGAACGTCCTTTTCGTGCTCGACCCGGACGACGACCGGATCAAGGTCTCGGTCACCCAGACCCGGGCCAAGACCCGCAACCTCCGGCGCGACCCGCGCGCCTCGCTCCACGTGGCGGGCAAGGACTTCTGGGAATTCCTGGTGGTCGAGGGCCAGGTCCGCCTGGTCGAGGGGGAAGGGGTCCTGCCGGCCCTGCGCGACTACTACCGCAAGGCTCGGGGCGAGCATCCGGACTGGGAGGAATACGACGCGGCCATGGTCCGCGACCAGCGCCTCCTCCTCTCCATCTCCCTCGACCGCGCCTACGGCCAGCTGGCCTAGGGCGGCGCGCCGCTAGCGGACGGCCAGGCAGGTGATCGTCTTGAAGACCCCGTCGACCTTCTGAATCTTCTCCACGATCACGTTGCCGATACCGGCGACGTCGGGGGCGTCGACCTGGGCGATGACGTCGTACTCGCCGGTGATGGCGTCCGCGTTGGTGATGCCAGAAACCCCAGCCAGTGACCTGGCGACGTCGATCGCCCTGCCCGCCGACGCGTTGATCAGCACGTAGGCCCGCATCCTTCTCCTCCTGCGCGTGTTGCCGTTCAGGATACGGCTTTTCGGCCCCGACTCAGGCGCCCGGCCAGCCGGTTCGCCGAGTTCAAGCTCCTAAGATAGGGTGATGACGTCGATGACGGCGGTCGTCAAGGCGTCCGCCGGACCCGGCGCCGAGCTCGAGCAGGTCGAGATCCCCGAGGCGAAGGGCAAGGACGTCCTGGTCGAGGTCGCGGCCAGCTCCATCTGCGGCACCGACGTCCATATCTTCGACTGGAATGATTGGGCCCGGGCTCACATCCATCCGCCTCGCGTCTTCGGCCACGAGATGTCGGGCCGGATCGTGGCGGTGGGCGAGGAGGTGCGGGGGCTCGCGCCGGGCGACTTCATCGCCGCCGAGACCCACGTGGTCGACGGCACCTGCCCTCAGTGCCGCCGCGGGCTCTATCACCTGTGTGAGAACCCTCGCCTGCTGGGCGTCGATCGCGACGGGTCCTTCGCCCGCTACGTGCTCCTGCCGGCGGAGAACTGCTGGCGCAACGCGCCCGGCCTCAGTCCTGAGGTGGCCGCCCTGCAGGAGCCCTTCGGCAACGCGGTGCACGCGGCGACTGCCGGCCCCCTCAAGGACGCCGCCGTGGCCATCTTCGGCGCCGGTCCGATCGGGCTGTGCGCGGTTGGCATCGCGCGGGCCGAGGGCGCGGCGGCGGTCTTCGTGGTCGAGCCCAACCCGTTCCGGCGGGAGCTGGCGGAACGGATGGGCGCCGCCGCGGTCTTCGGCCCTTCGGACCGCACCGCGGAGGAATTGCGCCGGGCCAACGGCGGCCTCGGGCTGGACGTGGCCCTGGAGATGTCCGGGCACCCGTCGGCGGTCGAGCAGGGGCTCCTGTCCCTGCACCACGGAGCCTGGATGAGCCTCCTCGGCATCGGCGACCGGCCGGTGACTTTAGACCTGAACGACCTGGTGGTGACGAAGAGCGTCACCCTCCACGGCATCTTCGGGCGCCGGGTCTGGGATACCTGGGAGCGGACCTCGCGCTATCTGAGCACCGGCGCCGTCGACGTGCGCGCCCTGATCACCCACCGCTTCGCGTTGAGCGACTTCCAGGAGGCGATGGCTCAGATGAAGAGCGGTCGCTCGGGGAAGGTGGTGCTGCTGCCTGACGGCGGCCAGTCCAGTCCGAAAGGAGGGTCACCATGATCACCGACAAGATGCAGTACCTGGCGGAGGATCTGAACGGGCTCAGGTCCAGGGGGCTGTTCCGTCCCCTGCGCGTGCTCGAGTCTGCGCAGGACACGGAGGTGACGATCGAGGGCCGCCGGCTGCTCAACCTCTCCTCTAACAACTACCTGGGGCTGACCACCCATCCCCGGCTGACCCAGGCCATGATCGAGGCGACCGCCCAGTACGGCGCCGGCTCGGGAGCGGTGCGCACGATTGCCGGCACCATGGCCGTCCACGAGGCCCTGGAGCGCAAGCTGGCCGACTTCAAGCACACGGAGGCCTCACTGGTCTTCCAGTCCGGCTTCACCGCCAACGTCGGGGTGCTGCAGGTGATGGTGCAGGAGGGCGACGTGATCGTCAGCGACGAGCTGAACCACGCCTCCATCATCGACGGCATCCGGCTCTCCAAGGCGGAGCGCTCGATCTACCGGCACCGGGACGTCGACGACCTGGAGCAGCACCTGTCGAAGCACCGCGACAAGCGGATGAAGCTGGTGGTCACCGACGGCGTCTTCAGCATGGACGGCGACATCGCCCCTCTGAAGCAGATCGTGGAGCGGGCGGAAGCCTACTCGGCGCTGGTAATGGTCGACGACGCCCACGCCAGCGGCGTCCTGGGACGCAACGGTCGAGGAACGGTCAACCATTTCGGGCTCGACGGCCGGGTGGACCTGCAGATCGGGACCCTGTCCAAGGCGATCGGGGTGCTGGGCGGCTACGTCGCCTCGACTCAGACGGTCCGAGATTTCCTGATCCACCGGGCCCGGCCCTTCCTGTTCTCGACCTCGCATCCACCGGGGGTGGCCGCGGCCTGCACGGCGGCCCTGGACGTGCTCCTGAGCGAACCGGAGCGGATCGACCGGCTCTGGGCCAACACGCGGCGGTTCAAGGACGGCCTGCGCCGGTCGGGCTTCCAGACCGGGGCCAGCGAGACGCCGATCACGCCGGTGATCGTGGGCGCGGGGCAGACCGCCATGGACTTCTCGGACCGCCTCTTTCAGGCCGGCATCTTCGCCCAGGGGATCGGCTACCCGACCGTGCCCGAAGGGCGCGCCCGGATCCGAACCATAGTCACCAGCGCCCACAGCGAAGCTCAGCTCGACCACGCCCTGGAGGCCTTCGAGACAGTCGGCAAACAGCTGAGAGTCATCTAGCGGCGGTAGCGACCCAGCGCGCGGGCCGTCCGCGAGCCGCACATGCGCCCGGTAAGTCTCTGAACCCGGGAGCGACTCGGGCTAGTAGATCTAGTAACCTTCCGGGACATCGAGCCTTATACGGGTAGGTCAAGGCGATCGGCGGCGGAGCTGCAGGACGAGGCGCGCCTGATCGAGGCCGCGAAGCGGGACCGCAAGGCGTTCGAGACCGTTTACAACCGCTACTTCGATCAGATCTACTCCTTCTGTTACTACCACACCGGACGTCGCGAGGAAGCCGAGGACCTGGCCAGCGAGACCTTCCAGCGCGCCCTGGAGGGTCTGCCGGACTTCGAGTGGCGCGGGATCCCGTATTCAGCATGGCTCTACCGAGTGGCGTCCAACCTGATGGCCAAGCAGCGGCGGCGGCCCGCCTGGATCGAGCTGCCCGAGCCGACCTCGGGCTCGCCCGAGGACGATCCCGAGCGCCGCTGGCTGAGACGGGAGCAGGGTGACGAACTGCATGCCGCGGTGCGCCGCCTGCCGCTCGACCAGCGGCACGCGGTCCTGCTCAAGTTCGAAGCTCGCCTCAAGAACCGGGAGATCGGGCGGATCATGGGCCGGAGCGAGGGAGCGGTGAAGCTGCTGCTCTTCCGGGCCGTCCACGGTCTGCGCCGTCGCATGGGCTCAAAGGAGAAGGCGCGATGAATCCTCGCCTGGACGACATCGAGGCCCTGGCGCAGGCCATCGACCGCCTCGTGTTCCTCGAGCCCGGGGGACCGAAGGCGGTGCCGGAACGGCAGACCGCAGCGCTGGCGCTGATCTCTTACCTCAACGAGAGCTTTCCCAGGGTGACCCTGCCGGCGTCCCGGCGGGAGCGGGTCCACAGGCGCTTGATGCGGGAGCTCGGGATTCCGCTGCCGCCCTCCAACGCCCCCTGGGGCCGCCTCGAGGAGGAGATGAACCGCCGCCTGCACGCGGTCGACCCGCGCTGGCGGCCGGTGGTGGGCGGAGCCGCGATCCTGCTCATCGGCGTGATCGGGTTCGCCTACCTGCGTCAGCGGTCGGCGGTCAAGGGCATCGCTGCGATCGCCTCCTGAGCGGTCGAGGGGGCGAAACCTTGGCCCGGGGTCCGTCGTTACATTCCAGCCTGATGAGGGATCGCGTGCCGGCCGCTGCTCGCTGGGCGACACTGCTGTTCCTGTTGGCCCTGGCCGGCCTCCTGCCTTCGACCGGTACGGCCAGCCTGAGAACGGTGGCCTCGCCGGTGGACGCCAGCGCCGTCGGTCTCGACGTCTTCGAGCCGGAGGACGCCGAGCCAGCACCATCGCCCTTCACGGCGGCGCCCCGGCTCATCGCCCTGGCCCGTCCTGCCGCAACGCCACAGGCTCCGGGAGTCGCGGGCACCTACGTCCCGGTCCTCTATTACCACTACATCCGGATCAACCCCTCGCCCAGAGACCTGGTCGGGTTCTCGCTCTCAGTGCCGCCGGCCATGTTCCGCGCCCAGATCCAGTACCTGGCCGACCATGGCTTCCACGTGGTTCGCCTGCACGATGCCGTCATGGCGATCCTGCATCACACGGCGCTGCCGGCCCGGCCGGTGGTGCTCACCTTCGACGACGGCTACGCGGACTTCTTCACGCAGGCGGTTCCGATGCTCCTCGGCCACGGCTTCAGCGCCACCGACTTCGTGATCTCGGGTCGCATGGGCTGGGGCTCGTACATGACCTCGGCCCAGGTGCGGGCCGCCGACCAGATGGGATTCACCATCGGTGCCCATACGGTGGACCACTACGCGCTGGCCTCCCTGAGCCAGGTCCGGGCGCTCTGGGAGATGCGCCAGAGCAAGCTGACCCTGGAAACGCTGCTGGGACACCCGGTGATCGACTTCGCCTACCCGTATGGCAGCTTCAACGCCTATGACGAGGCGCAGGCGGGGCAGCTCGGATTCGAGGTCGCGGCCTCCACCATCGGCGGCGCCTGGCACTGGCCGTCCCAGCTCATGGACCTGCATCGAATCCGCGCCACGGGAGGCATGTCCTTGAGCGGATACGCGCGGCTGCTGGGAGGTCCGGCACCCTCGAGCGCGGAGCTGGCCCTGGCCGGCGGATCGGTGCCGCCTGCCTCCACCAGCCCGGCGGCGACGGTGAGCCCCACGGCCCGGCCGGCCCCCACGCCGTCGCCCTCACCCAGCCCGTCCGGATGAGCGAGGAGGACGAGCTCTCCGCCAGGGAGCGGGCCCGGATTCGCGCCCGCGACCGCAAGTCGCGTCCGCCCCGGATGGTCGTCGACAACGCGGGGGTCAAGCGGATCCAGAGCGCGCTGCAAAAGC
>VBIC01000107.1:45927-57045 GCA_005881425.1 Chloroflexota bacterium
CCCCAAAGAAAGCGAAAGGCTGAAGGCAGCTTCGTTATGCCGGCGCTGTCCGATATAGTCACGGCATGAGCGCGATCCGGAAGGCGGTCTTCCCGGCTGCCGGGCTGGGAACTCGCTTCCTTCCCGCCACCAAGGCGCAGCCCAAGGAGATGCTGCCCGTGGTCGACAAGCCGATCATCCAGTACGGAGTCGAGGAGGCTGTCGCCTCCGGGATCGACCAGATCATCGTCGTCACCGGTCGCGACAAGCGCGCCATCGTCGATCACTTCGACATCTCCTTCGAGCTGGAGCACTACCTCAAGGACCGGGGCAAGACCAAGGAGCTGCAGGTGGTGCGCAAGATCTCGGACATGGTGGACATCACCTACATCCACCAGAAGGAGCCGCTGGGGCTGGGCCACGCCGTGCTCATGGCCAGGGACCTCGTCGGTCAGGAGCCGTTCGCCGTCTTCCTGGCCGACGACATCATCCGGTCGGAGGTGCCTTGCGTCAAGCAGATGATGGACGTCTTCGAGCGGGAGCAGGCGTTGGTGCTCGCGCTCTTCCGGGTCCAGCCCGACCAGGTGTCCCGCTACGGGGTGGTCAAGGTGGGCAAGAGCGAGGGCCGCATCCACCAGGTGGTGGACATGGTCGAGAAGCCGGAGCAGAGCAAGGCGCCCTCCAACCTGGCGATCCTGGGCCGCTACATCCTGACCCCCCAGGTCTTCGGGATCCTGGAGACGACCCGCGAGGGCGTCGGCGGCGAGATCCAGCTGACCGACGCGCTCCGGACCATGGCTCAGCAGGGGAAGGTGCTCGGCCTGGAGTTCGAGGGTACCTACTACGACGTGGGGACGGTGGCCGGCTTCCTCAAGACCTCGATCGCCTTTGCCCTGGAGCGCGCCGGCCTGGGTGAGGAGCTGCGTGGGTTCCTCAAGGAGCTGGACGGGGTCCGGCCGAATTCGGGCGCCTAGCTCCCGCCCCTGGGGGCTGGTCAAGTGGTCGAGCGAGCCTATAATGGAGCGTCACGAATTGATGCCTGTTTGCAAATGCCGGCCACGGGTCCAGAAATGGCAGTTTCAGGAAGACGCAGATCCGACGAAGACCGGGTCGTCCGCTATCTCAACACGGAGGGCGACTTCGAGGTCGAGGTTTCGCACACCTTGAACAAGTGGTGCGTGACCGTCTTCCAGCTGCCCTCGCGGCAGGTGGTGGCCCAGGACTTCTTCCCCGAGCGGTGGAAGGCGCTGGCCCGCGCCCAGGACTTCGTGCGCATCCTCAACACCAGGAATAAGCCCCAGCCGGAAGCGGACGAAGAGCCCTGATCCGCAGCTCGAGCGCTGGATTCTGGCGCCGCGAGTGGGGAGCGGCCGCCTTCGTGATCACGGTGGTCATCGGGCTGATCGTGGTCCCGGCGGCTCTCCTCCTCAACGGAGGCGGCAAGGGGCAGAACGTCAACAGCACTCTCCTGACCCTGGCCACGCCTCCATTCACGGCCTGCGCCTCGCCCACCCCCTCGGCCAGCGCGAGCGCCGGAGCCAGCGCGTCCCCCCAGGCTTCGGCTTCGAGCTCAGCCTCGCCCACCGCCAGCGCCTCGGCCAGCCCCTGCCCCTCAGCTTCGCCGACTGCCAGCCCCTCCCCCACGGCGACCGCGGTCACGGGCACGCCGACGCCGTCACCAACCCATTGAGGCGCCGGCCTCAAAAGCTCGGCTAGGGAAGATTCCAGAGCACGATCGAGCCGTTGGCGGGCACGATCTGATCCCGCGCCAGCTCCAGCTCGGCCATCACGCGCGAGTCCTGAAGGACGGCGAGGTCGATGCTGTCGCGCAGGGCCAGCTGCCCGATGCGGACGCAGTCCTTGAGAAAGGGGAAGATCAGCGGCCGGATCAGGTTGAGCAGGTAGCGATGCTCGCTGGCCGGCTCCGGTCCCTCGCGCAGGCTCTCGTCCCGGAAGGCCAGGAGGAAGACCTCGTCGTTGAGCTGGATCAGGTCGGTCCAGGTGTAGCCCTCGTCGAGCGAGTCCGGCACCAGCGCCCTCTTGTCCCTGAAGAGCTCGAGGCGGGAGTGGAGCAGGCGCATGGGGCGGGACGGGCCTTCGATGATGAAGGGTACGTCGCGAAGTGGAGTCTGGCTTTCCTGGGCGGGGTAGCGGGTGCTGAATCCGATGTCCGGGCTGCCGAGGAAGGGCGCCGGCACCTTGATCACTAGCTCCTGGAGCATTGCCTCAGAACCCCTTCTGTGGTTGATTATACCGCCGGTATCAACTCAACGGGAAATCCGGGCGACTCTTGCGGCCTTGGCCCGGCAGTGCTCGAGCACGCCCTCGGCGTCCCGCGCGTTCAAGACGTGGGCGGGGGTCAATCCCGCCCGCCGGGCGATCGCCGATCCCCAGCGTGGGTAGTCGAACTCCGCCGGGTAGTGAGCGTCGCAGTCCACTGCCAGCATCACGCCCGCGTCCCTGGCGCGGCGGGCCCAGAAGTCGTTCAGGTCCAGGCGCATCGGACTGCTGTTGATCTCCAGCGCGGTCCCGGTGCGGGCCGCCTCCGCGATCACAACCTCCATGTCGACGCTGGTCTCACCCCGCCGGTCCAGGCGGCGGCAGGTCGGATGCCCGAGGACGTCGACGTGGGGCGAGCGCAGAGCGCGGAGGACCCGCTCGGTCATCACCTCCGGCGGCTGGTCGAGCGCCGTGTGGACCGAGGCGACCACCACCTCCAGCGAAGCCAGCACCTCGTCGGGGAGGTCGAGCGACCCGTCGGGCAGGATGTCGACCTCGGCCCCGCTCAGGACCCGGAACCCGGACATGGCCTGGTTGACCGAGGCGATCTCGGCGGCCCTGGCCGCGAAGCGCTCGGGCGTAAGGCCGTTGGCGATGGTCAGCGACTGGGTGTGGTCGGTGAGCGCCATGTAGCGGTAGCCGCGTCCCTGCGCCGCTGAGGCCATGGTGGCGACGTCGCTGCGCCCGTCGCTCCAGCGGCTGTGCGCATGCAGCTCTCCCTCGAGGTCGCCCGCCTGGAGCAGCGCCGGAAGCGGGCCGCCCGCGGCGGCGTCGATCTCGCCCATCCCCTCGCGGATCTCGGGCGGGATCCAGGCGCAGCCGACGGCGGCGTAGACCTCCTCCTCGGTCTCCCCGGCAAGGCGCGTCCCATCCTCGCGGAAGACGCCGTACTCGTTGATCTTCAGCCGGCCCATCCGTTCCGACCGGCTTCGCAGCTGCACGTTGTGGGCCTGCGAGCCGGTGAAGTACTGCCAGGCGGCGCCGAACTGATCCGGTGTGACCGCGCGCAGGTCGACCTGCATTCCCGAGCGCAGCCGGAGGCTGGTCCTGGTGCCGCCCTGGGCGATGACCTCGGCGGCCTGGGGCAGGCGGGCGAAGGCCGCGCACATGGTCACCGGGTCCGCCGCCGCCACCAGGAGGTCGATGTCGCCCACCGTCTCCCGAGCCCGCCGCAGGCTGCCCGCGACCTCCGCCCGCTGGACGCCCTCCAGCTCGCGCAGGGTGGCGAGCAGGGAGTCGGCCAGCATCCAGGCCTGGGGGAAGTAGACGCGCCCTTGTGTGCGCTTGACCATGGCCAGGCCCTTGAGGATGTTCTCCTCGGTCCTGGCCTTGATCCCGGGCAGCCCCTGGAGGCGGTGGGCCCGGGCCACCTCCTCGAGCGCGTCCAGGGTCAGGATGCCGAGTCCGTCGTAGATGTCCTTCGCCGTGCGCGGCCCCAGGCCCGGGACACGGGTCAGCTCCAGCAGCGCCGGCGGCACGTCGACCTCCAGCTTCTCCAGGAAGGCCAGGCGCCCGGTCGTGACGTACTCGACGATCTTCTTCTCGATCGCCTCCCCGATCCCCGGCACGTCGCGCAGGCGGCCGCCGCGGATCATGGCCTCGACCTCCGTGGTCAGGTTGTCCAGCTGGCGCACCGCCTCACGGTAGGCGCGGATCTTGAAGAAGTTCTCGCCCTTGATCTCCAGCAGGTCGGCGATCCGGTTCAGCATCGCCGCCACCTCGACGTTTTTCATCGCCCGTCCCCGCCGGATGGGGCCATCGGCTCAAAATAGCAGCCGGTGCTGGAGGGCGTCCGCGTCCTGGACCTGAGCCGCCTGCTCCCGGGCGGCTACTGTTCGATGCTGCTCGCCCGCCTCAAGGCCGACGTCATCAAGGTCGAGGCGCCGGGCGCGGGCGATCCGCTGCGCGGCCTGCCCTCAGGTGCGGCGATCTTCGCCGCCCTGCACGCCGGGAAGCGCAGCGTCGCGCTCCGGCTCAAGAGCGAGACGGGGCGTGCCGCCCTGCTGCGGCTGGCCGAGGGCAGCGACGTACTGTTGGAGGGATTCCGTCCCGGGGTGATGGATCGGATGGGCCTCGGCTTCGCCCGGCTGAGCGCGGTCAACCCACGCCTGGTCTACTGTGCGATCACGGGCTACGGCTCGACCGGGCCCATGCGCGAGCGCGCCGGCCACGACCTGAATTACCTGGCGCGGGCGGGGCTGCTTTCGTTGATGCCGCCGTCCGACAGCCTGCCGTCAATCCCGGCGGTACAGGTGGCGGACCTGGCCGGGGGGACGCAGGCGGCCCTCCTGATCCTGGGCGCCCTTCTGGAGCGGGCGCGCACCGGCAGGGGCCGGCGGCTCGAGGTCTCGATGACCGACGTGGCGCGCAGCTGGCTGACAGCCCAGCGCGCCGCCCTGGATGCGGGCGAGTCCGGACTGAGCCTGACCGGAGAGCTGCCCTGCTACCGCGTCTACGCCGCGGCCGACGGATTCATCAGCGTGGCCGCGCTGGAGCCCCGCTTCTGGGAAGCCTTCTGTGAGTCGATCGGACTCCCCGAGCTGAGGGTGCGCCAGGCCGATCCGGCGGCGGCGGCCGAGGTGGCCGCCGTCCTGAAGACCCGGACCCGGGCGGATTGGATGGCCCACTTCGGCGACCGGGACGTCTGCGTGGAGCCCGTCCTCTCGCTGGCGGAGGCGGAGGCCGACCCGCAGGCAGCAGCGATTCGACGGCCGGCCCCAGCCGTGGGAGAGCACACGAGCCAGGTCCTCCTCGAGGCGGGCTTGAGCCCGCAAGCGATCGAAGCCCTGGAGCGGACGGCCTGAGGGCGGCCCGCCGTCGGGACCGTCCTCAGGTTCGATCCTCCCCTCAGCCGGCCGGCGTCAGCGTGCCGAAGAGGCCGTCCGCCTCGTCGTTGATCCCGGCCGCGAAGAAGAGCGTGCCCGGATCTCCGCCCGCACCGCCGTTGCCGAAACGCAGGCCCCAGAGGCCGTCGATCTGGATCGGCGCGCTGGTCTGGCTCTTGAGCTGGCCGCGGAAGGCGCCGCCCGGGCCGAAGGCGTTGATACGTCCGTCCCCGAAGTCACCGACCAGGACGTCGTTGTGGAAGTTGCCGAAGGAGGATGGCGAAAGCGCCAGGCCCCAGGGCGAGTTGAGGCTGCCGCCCGAGGCGAAACGGCCCAGCAGCGTGCCGTCGGTCCTGAAGACATCGATGAAGCCGTTGCCCGGACCCTTGACGTCGTCGTGCTTTTGGGCGTCCTGCTTGGCGTATGTCACGAACAGCGCCCCGCCCAGGTTCTGGATCCCGAAGGGAGCGAAGCCGGCGGGGATCGAGGGGTCGCTGAAGCTGCCGGTGAGGGTCACCTGGTTGAAGTCCTTGTCGAAGACGTCGACGCGGGCGAAGCGGAAGTTGCTGGCGTAAAGGTAGTTCTGGCCGCCGCTCGAGCCGCTGGCCAGGCCCTTGTACACCGCCCCGACGTCACCCGCGCGGTCGGTGGCGGTCGAGTTGTCGACCGCGATCACCCCACTCTGGAAGTTGACGTTGGGCGCCCAGCCGACGATGGTGCCGTCCTCGGTGGCGAAGAGGAAGCGGCTCGGTCCCGACTTGCCGTTCTGGGAGACCTGGAAGTCGGAGGTGCCGTTGAAAACGGTTCCGGTCGGCGTTCCCCCGGGCACGTTACCCGGAGCAGGTATCTCGACCGCCGGCACCTGCTGGGTCCCGTTGCTGAGGATGACCTTGGTGCCGTCGCCGCGGTAGAGCGTGGTCACGCCGGCGTTGTTGTCGGAGACCCATATCGGCGTGGTCGGTCCCGAGGACAGCCCCCAGGGATTCTTGAGGTCCGCGTCCTGGTGCTGGGCCAGGCCCGGCAGGTCGGACACCAGGTTCTGCTGCATGTACGCGCCTCTGGCGATGCCAGCCTGCGCTTGAAGCGCCGGCAGCGCCAGGGCCGCGGCAGCCGAGATCCCGATCGCGACCCGCGTCCATCGTCCAGGCCGAGGTCGTTGTGCCAGCATGCTGCTCCTCCCAAGGCGTTTGATCCGTGATGGTGGGTACCGGCGGGCGTTACAGGGCCCCTGCCGGCCAGGCCGGGGGTGCTAGGCTCGGCCAATGGCCACCGCGGAGCGCCTCGAGGCCCGAGGACACGATCCCGGTGAGGTCTTCAACCAGCCGCCGCCGCTGAAGCAGGAGGACCTGTTCGGCGACGACCGGGCGCTGGTCGAGGCGGTGGCCCGGGAGGACGGCGATTGGGCGGCCCCGCGGCTGCACCAGCTGGGCCGGCTCGCCGCCTCGGACGAGGCGATCGCCTGGGGGATCCAGGCCAACGCGCACCCGCCCGTCCTGCGCACCCATGACCGTTTCGGGCACCGGATCGACGAGGTCGAGTTCCACCCGGCCTGGCACCGCCTGCTCGAGGTCGCCGTCGAGCATGCCGTGCACGCGCTGCCCTGGCGCGAGCCCACGCCCGGAGCGCATGTCGCGCGGGCGGCCGCCTTCTATCTCCTGGCCCAGGTCGAGGCGGGCCACGGCTGCCCGATCTCGATGACCCACGCGATCGTGCCGGCGCTGCGATCCGAGCCCGCGCTGGCGGCCGAATGGGTGCCCGGCCTGACCAGCCTGGGTTACGAACCGGGGTTGCGCCCGCCGGCTGACAAGCGAGGCCTCCTCGCCGGGATGGGGATGACCGAACGCCAGGGCGGCTCGGACGTGCGCGCCAACACCACCCGGGCGGATCCGGTCGCGACGGGCGGACCGGGCGGCGAGTACGTTTTGACCGGTCATAAGTGGTTCTGCTCGGCGCCGATGAGTGACGTCTTCCTGGTGCTGGCTCAAGCCCCGCAGGGCCTTTCCTGTTTCCTGCTTCCCCGAGTCCTGCCCGACGGGGCGCTCAACGGGTTTCACATCCAGCGGCTCAAGGACAAGCTGGGCAACCGCTCCAACGCCTCGAGCGAGGTCGAGTTCCACGGCGCCTGGGCGCGGCTGGTGGGTGAGCCGGGCCGCGGGATCAGGACCATCCTGGAGATGGTCAACCACACCCGCCTCGACTGCGTGGTCGGCTCGGCGGCGGGGATGCGCCAGGCGGTGGTGCAGGCGATCCACCATGCCGCCCACCGCCGGGCATTCGGGCGCCTGCTGATCGACCAGCCGCTGATGCGTAACGTGCTCGCCGACCTGGCGCTGGAGTCGGAGGCCGCGACCGCGCTGGGGCTGCGCCTGGCAGGCGCCTTCGACCGGGCGGGCGCGAATCCGCAGGAGGCCGCCTTCCGCCGGCTGGCGACGGCCGTGGGCAAGTTCTGGGTCTGCAAGCGCGGTGGGGTGGTGGTCGGGGAGGCGCTCGAATGCCTGGGCGGCAACGGCTACGTCGAGGAGTCGACGATGCCCAGGCTATACCGGGAGATGCCGCTCAACGCGATCTGGGAAGGGTCCGGCAACGTGATCGCGCTCGACGCCCTGCGGGCGATGGCGCGCGAGCCGGAGACGGCGGAGGCGTTCCACGACGAGCTGCTGCTGGCGAAGGGCGAAGACAACCGGTACGACGCCGCGCTCACGGCCTTCGAGGCTCGACGCGGCGAAGACGAGGCGGAAGGCGAGGCGCAGGCACGGCGGGTGGTCGAATGGATGGCGCTGCTGCTCCAGGCCTCGCTCCTCATCCGGCATTCTCCCCACGAGCTCGCTTCCGCCTTCTGCGCCGGGCGCCTGGATCCGCGTCGCGGCCTCGCCTTCGGGACGTTGCCGGCGGGCTGCGACCTGGGCGCGATCATCAACCGGTCAGGGCCGCTGAGTCAGCCATGACCGGTCGAGCTCGGCCGTGCTCGAGGCTCCGATCAAGGCCAGCGTGAGGTCGACCTCGGCGGCCAGGATGCGCAGCACCCGCTCCACGCCGGCCTGCCCGGCGACCGCCAGCCCGTAGACGTAAGGCCGGCCCACGAGCACGGCGTCGGCGCCCAGCGCCAGGGCCTTGATCACATCCCCGCCGCGGCGAATGCCGCTGTCCATGAGGACGACCGCACGCTCGCCGAGAGCGTCGCGTACCTCGGCCAGGGCGTCCAGCGCCGCGACCGCCCCGTCCACCTGGCGTCCGCCGTGATTGGACACGATCACCCCGTCGAAGCCAGCGTCGAGCACCCGCCTGGCGTCGTCGGCGCGCAGGATCCCCTTGGCCAGGAGCGGGAGACGCGTGCGCTCCCGCAGCCAGGCCAGGTCGGCCCAGCTCAGAGCCAGGTTGGCGAACATCGCGACCATGGCCGCACCCGCCCCGGCCGGATCCTCTTCGGGCGGGGTGGAGAGACGGGAGCGGAAGACCGGGTCGCTCGAGAACTGGGCGATCCCCTCGCCCTGGAGGAAGGGCAGGTAACGGTTGCGCAGGTCGCGGTCGCGCCAGGCGAGCTGGAGCGTGTCGACGGTGAGGACGATCGCCTGGTACCCCGCGGCCTCCGCCCGGTGCACGAAGCTGGCCACCACCTCCCGGTCGCGAACCCAGTAGAGCTGAAACCAGCGGGGCGCGTCCCCCATCGCCTGCGCGATCTCCTCCATGGAGCGGGCGCCGGCGCTGCTGACCACCATCGGGACACCCGCGGCGGCGGCGGCCCGGGCGGCCGCGAGGTCCGCCTCGGCGTGGGCCGCGGAGAGGACTCCCACCGGGGCCAGCATCAGGGGAGCGGAAGAGCGCGTGCCCAGGACGCTGGTCGCGAGGGTCCGCTCCAGGTTGCCGGCGAGCATCGCCGGGCGCAGGCGCCAGCGCTCGAAGGCGGCGCGATTGGCACGCATGGTCGATTCGCTTCCCGCTCCGCCGGCGATGTAGTCGAAGGCCCTGGGCTCGAGCCGGGCCTGGGCCGCA
The DNA here is from genome assembly GCA_005881425.1 of Chloroflexota bacterium. GTDB lineage: Bacteria > Chloroflexota > Dormibacteria > CF-121 > CF-121 > CF-120. The sequence goes on from VBIC01000107.1 coordinate 55,002, forward strand.
GCCTCCCACTCCTCCGGCGCCAGAGGAAGGTCGCTCGGGATGCCGTAGGCTTCGGCCAGCGCCAGCGGACCGAGCGCGACGCCGTCCACCACGCTAGCCGGTGCGGTGCCGGATCATCGCGCGACCGCGGCGCGCTCACGCTCGATCAGCAGGCGCCGCAGGATCTTGCCCGCCGGGCTCCTGGGAATCTGGTCCACGGTCTCCAGCAGGCGGATCTTCTTGTACGTGGAGACCTGGCGGTTGACGAACTCCATCAGCTCCTGTGGCGTCGCCGGTCCCTTGAGCACCACGAAGGCCTTGGGCAGCTCACCTGCCTCGGGATCCGGGTGGGGGATGACGGCGGCATCCTGGACCGCCGGGTGGGCCAGCAGCAGTCCCTCGAGCTCGGCCGGCGCGACCTGCAGGCCCTTGTACTTGATCAGCTCCTTGAGCCGGTCGACGATACGCAGATAGCCTTCAGCGTCGATCGAGCCGATGTCGCCGGTGCGCAGCCAGCCCTCCGGAGTGATCATGGCGGCGGTGGCCCCCGGATCGTTCAGGTAGCCTTTCATGTTCTGCGGACCGCGGACCCAGATCTCGCCCGGCTCCCCGGGACCCCGCTGCGAGCCGGTCATCGGGTCGACGACGCAGGCTTCGGTATTGGGGATGAGCAGCCCAGCCGAGCCGGGGCGCAGCCGGGCCTCGTCGACGGGGGTTGCCGAGACCACGGGGCTCGTCTCCGTAAGCCCGTAACCCTGGGCGGTGAAGCATCCTATCCGCTGCGCACAGGCCTGCTCCACGCTCGCGTCCAGGGGGGCGGCGCCGGAGTTGATCGAGACCAGGGAGGAGAGGTCGTAGCGATCGACCAGCGGATGCTTGGCCAGGGCAAGCACGATCGGCGGCACCAGGTAGGCGCGAGTGATCCGCTGCTCCTGGATCACACTGAGGAATCCTTCCAGGTCGAAGCGGGGCATGGTGACCAGGGTCACTCCCTGCCAGAGGCCCATGTTGAGGAGCACCGTGAGCCCGTAGATGTGATAGAAGGGCAGGACCGCGATCGCCCGCTCGCCCTCTCCTCCGGGCAGGAAGGGCGAGACCTGGGCCACGTTGGCGACGAGGTTGCGGTGGGTCAGCATCACGCCCTTGGGCAGCCCGGTCGTCCCGCTGGAGTAAGGGAGGGCGACCAGGTCGTGGCTCGGATCGATCGAAACGGCGGGCGGCGGCCCGTTCTCCTCCAGGAGCGCACTGAATGGGGTCACGCCCTCGGCCTCGCCGAAGACGATGATCTCCCTGACCGGCGCCTGCCGGGCGGCTTCGCGGGCCGTCGCTAGGAGCGGCGCCACGGTCAGCAGGACCGACGCGCCCGAGTCGGCGAGCTGCTGGCCCAGCTCGCGAGCGGTGGCCAGCGGGTTGGCGGTGGTGACCACGCCGCCGAGGGTGGCCACGGCGTGAAACGCGATCGCGTACTCGGGAAGGTTGGGGCTGTAGATGGCCATGACGTCGCCCTTGCCGAAACCGCGCCGCGCCAGGTTGGCGGCCGCGGCGCGGACGGCACGGGCGAGATCGGAGTAGGTCAGGGTGCGCCCGGTCGGTCCGTCGACGAGCGCCGGCCGGCTTCCCCTCGCCGCCGCCTGGCCCAGCACGAAGTCGGCCAGAGGCAGGTCCGGAACCTCGACGTCCGGGTAGGGGCTGCGAAAGACCATGCCGACAAGCGTACGCGGGCGGCGCCGGTCCCGCGTCTCTTATCGAATTCTTGTTTTCCCTTCATGCGCTTTTCACCGTCGGCTGGCATGATTGAGAGGTCCGACGGATTTTCGCGCACACAAGGAAGTGACGGCAGTATGCGATTCAACCGCTGGATGGCGTTGCCCGTGGGCGGCGTGCTGGCCCTGGCGATCGGAGTCGCCGCGGTCTCCGCGGCGCCGTCTCCGTCTCCGTCCGCGTCGGCTTCGGGTAAGAACTACGCCCAGGTATTCGTCGACAAGCTGGCCGGGATCCTCCACCTGACTCCTGCCCAGACCTCGAACGACCTCAAGTCAGCCGAGCTGGCCACGATCGACCAGAT
>VBIC01000022.1 GCA_005881425.1 Chloroflexota bacterium
AGCCCTCTTCTATCCTGCTTTGGCAGCTTGACGCAGGCGAGACTAAACCAGCCTGAGAGGCAGGTCAATCAGCACTTCTGCCTAGGCGTGCACCGTCATCGGTCCTCGGTGCGCTGCTGCGGGGGTCAGCCGGTCTCGGTCTGGCGCTTCTCGGGAAAAGCGGTGTTGATCTCGGCCCGGACCCGGGCCTTGTCGGCGTCGCTCTTGAAGTAGTCGTAGTTCCAGGCGATGAACTTCTTCTGCTCCGGGGGGACCTCGTCCTCTGGATAGATCGCGGCCACCGGGCAGGGATCGACGCAGGCGCCGCAATCGATGCACTCGTCGGGGTTGATGTACAGCATCCGGTCCTCGGCGCCGCCGTCGATGATGCAGTCGACCGGACACACGTCCACGCATGACTTGTCCTTCAGGTCGACGCAGGTCTCGGTGATGATGTAGGCCACGTGAATTCCCTCAGGATTGGATGGAAAACTACTCTAGCACGGGACCGCGGCCGGGCCGTCAAGCACGAGCGGGCCACGGACGGGTCACGGCTCGGTCGCCGCGCGCCGGGGGCAAGAGCAACCTCATTCGCAACGTTCTCTAATCGTGGCGTTGACCAGGCCGGTCCCCGCGCGACGCGTCTTCCGGCCCACCCGCCGGGTCTCCTGGGGCACCCGAATCCTGGCCGCCCTGATCCTGCTGACCGCGATCGCGGCGACCGCCGCCTTCGTGGCAGTGGTCCTGCCGGCCAGGCTCGCCGACCTGGGAGTCCGTGAGGGTCAGGAACTGGGTGCCGCTGAGGGTGAAGCTGCCACCGTCCAGGGATCACTCGCCGTCCTGTTCGGAGAGATGAACGCGGCCGGGCCCTTCGCCCTCCCGTCCGACCGCCTGGCCTCCGATCTGGCCCTGGCCAGGACCACCGAGAAGCAGGCCGGCGACGCCCTCGGGCACGCCCAGGCGGCCGGGGCCTACCTGGCCGATGCCGGCGGCGTTCCCTTCCAGCTGCACCCACCGGCCTTCCTGAAGACGGACCAGCCGTCGGCAAGCCAGCTCCAGACCAGTCTTCAGGCAGCCGTCAAGCTGGCCCACGCCGCCACCCTCCAGCTGACCCTGGCTCAGACGGTGGCCGCGGACGAGCAGGCCCGGAACGGGCAGCTGGTGCCCGCGCTGGCGTCCAGGTCGTGGGCCTCGGCCGCCCGGGCGGCCGCCTCATTGCAGGCGCAGCTCAGGTCGGAGCAGCTGGGCGCCGCCAACCCGGACGCGCTGCTGGACCCGCTCTGGGCCAGGTGGATCGATGCGCGCTACGCCTACGCGCTGACGGCGCAGTCCTACGCACTGAACGCAGCCTCCGGGCAGGCGCTCACCGCCCAGGAGCTCTTGAGCACCATGTCGAGCCAGGCGGCCCAGGTCCAGGCCACGCTGGCGGCGGCGCGGCGCGACGCCGCCCCCTGGGCTCAGCGGTCGATCGAGCCGCCGCTGGCGAGCGCTGCCAGGGGCACAGCCGGGAGCTGACCGGCGGCACCGTTCGCCGGGACGCCGCCGTGCGGCTGAACTAGACCTATTGCCATCGCCAAGGCCGCCCTCGTAGACTCGATGCGAAGGAAGGCGGACCCATGGTGCTGCTGGCGTTCCACCATGTCTACCAGCCCATCGGGGGCAGCCTGGCGCTGTCGGCGCTGGTTGCCGGCATCCCTCTCTACGTGCTCTTCGTCATGCTCGCGGTCCTGCGGCTCCCGGCCTGGCTCAGCGCACTGGTCGCGATGCTGTCGGCGGCCGCGCTCGCCATCGCCGGCTGGCGGATGCCGGTGGGACTGGCCACCTCCGCGACCACCGAGGGAATGGCGTTCGGCCTGTGGCCGATCAGCTGGATCGTGCTCAACGCGGTCTTCTTCCACAACCTGACCATTGCCAGCGGCGACTTCGACGTGATCCGGAGGTCGCTCACCCGGCTGACCGAGGATCGCCGGGTGCAGGCGCTGATCGTGGCCTTCTGCTTCGGAGCGCTGATGGAGGGGATCGCGGGATTCGGAGCGCCGGTCGCGATCTCCGCGGCGATCATGGCCAGCCTGGGCTTCGAGCCCATCAGCGCCGCCGTCCTTGCGCTCCTCGCCAACACGGCGCCGGTGGCCTTCGGATCGATCGGGATCCCGATCGTGACCCTGGGCGGCCTGACCTCCGCCATCATCGGACACAGCGCGGCCGACCAGACGATCGTCACCCTCGCCCTTTCCAAGATGGTCGGCCGGCAGCTGCCGATCTTCTCCGTCCTGATACCCGGCTTCCTGGTGGTGGTGCTGGCGGGCTGGAAACGGATGATCCAGGTGCTGCCCGCGGTGCTGGCCGCGGGCGTCTCCTTCGCCGTGGTCCAGTTCCTGGTCTCCAACCTGGTGGGCCCCGAGCTGACCGACGTCATCGCCGCCCTGGTATCGATGGCGACCATCGCCCTGCTGCTGCGGGTCTGGCGTCCGGGCGAGATCTGGCGTTTCGAGCACGAGCGCCCCGACCTCCGTGGTCGCGCCGCAGCCGTGCCCCGCGGGGTGGGAGCCGCCGTCGCCCAGCTGGTCGATCCCCCCGGACGGGTCGCGCGCGCCTACCTGATGTACGTCGTGCTCGTGGTCGTGATCCTGATCGGACAGATGGGCAACCTGCCGTTCTTTTCCGGCAGTCCCCCGAACAACCCCAAGAACGCGCTGCACCCGCCCGCTAACGTGACCGCCGACTTCAAGTGCGGCTCGCCGGCATTCAAGCTCTGCACGGTACCCTGGATCGGGCCGACCATCGCCAAGGACGCGCAGGCCTTCAAGTTCCCTTACTGGAGCTTCCAGTGGCCCGGCAGCTACACCACGGTCAAGGGCAAGCCCAGTCCGCAGATCTTCCGCGAGCCTCCGATCGTGGGCAAGTCGACGGCCTACCCGCTGACCTTCAACTGGGACTTCCTGTCGGCCGCCGGCTCCCTCGTCCTCTACGCGTCCATCGTCGCCTTCCTGATCATGGCGGCCCGCGGCGCCCGCATGGGCGTCTTCTTTCGGACCTACGGGCGCACCCTGCGCCAGCTGGCGCTGCCGATCGTGACCATCGCCTTCATCCTGGGCATCGCGCAGATCATGAACTACTCGGGCATGACCTCCACCCTTGCGCTGTTCATGGCCAAGGCCGGGTTCTTCTTCCCCTTCGCCTCGGCATTCATCGGATGGCTGGGCGTCTTTCTGACCGGCAGCGACACGTCCTCGAACACCCTCTTCGGCCCGATGCAGGCGCTCACCGCCAAGCAGATCGTAGTCAGCGGCGGCCACCTGAGCCCGGTGCTGACCGCCGGGACCAACTCCTCCGGCGGGGTCATGGGGAAGATGATCAGCCCCCAGAACCTGTCGGTCGGCGCCGCGGGAGTCAACCGCGTGGGAGCGGAAGGTGACATCTTCCGGCGGACGATCGGCTACAGCCTGATCCTGGTCGCGCTCGTAGGTATCGTCGCCATGATCGAGGCGTACGTCATACCGGGGATAATCCCCACAGTCCCTTAGATTTCGCGCCCTGGCTCGCCACCGCTGGCGCGGCGTCTCGCTCCTTAACCCGAAGCCGAGCACTAATCTAAGTCCATGGAGGCTGCGGCTCGCGCTCGTCTTGGCCGCCGGCTGCAGGAAGCCGTCGGCGCGCGCTACGCCTTCGTCGATCCCTACGAGATTCGGCTCTACCAGTACGACGCCAGCCCCGAGACCGCGCTCCCGGACGCGGTCGTGATCCCGGGGAACGCGGCGGAGGTCGCGGCCGTGCTGCGGATCTGCGCCGACGAGGCGGTCCCGGTGGTGGCGCGCTGCGGGGCCACCAGCCTGGCCGGCGGCACGGTGCCGGTGGAGGGTGGCGTGGTGATCACCTTCCCGCGCATGGACCGGATCCTGGAGCTGGACCTGGAGAATCTGCGGGCCGTGGTCGAGCCTGGGGTCGTCAACCTCAGTCTCAGCCAGGCGCTGCGGCCGCTCGGCTTCTACTACGTGCCCGATCCGTCCAGCCAGGGAGCGTGCACCATCGGCGGCAACGTGGGCACCAACGCCGGCGGCCCGCATACGCTTCTCTACGGCGTGACCGTCAACCACGTCACCGGGCTCGAGGTCGCCCTGCCCAGCGGCGAGCTGGTCCAGGTCGGCGGCCGTAAGGCCGTGGAGGCGACGGGGTACGACCTGACCGGACTGCTCGTCGGATCCGAAGGCACCATGGCCGTGGTCACCAAGGTCTGGGTCAAGCTGACCCCGGTCCCGCCGGTCAGCAAGACCCTGCTCGCCATCTTCACCGACCTGCGCAGCGCGAGCAACGCGGTCTCCGCGATCGTCAAGGGCGGCATCCTGCCGGCGGCGATCGAGATGATGGACCAGCTCTCCATCCAGGCGGTCGAGGCGGCCTCCCACGCCGGCTATCCGCTCGACGCCGGCGCGGTGCTCCTGCTCGAGGTGGACGGCATCCCCGAATCCGCGGCGGAGCTGACCGAGCGGATGGGCCGGATCTGCCGCGAGCACGGCGCCCGCGAGGTGCGCGTGGCCCGCGACGAGGCCGAGCGCCAGGCGCTATGGAAGGGGCGCAAGGGCGCCTTTTCCGCCATGGGCCGGCTGGCCCCGGACTTCTACGTGATGGACGGCGTCGTGCCGCGCACCCGCCTGCCCGAGGTGCTGGATGCCATCGGCGCGATCAGCGATCGCACGGGATTCAAGATCTGCAACGTCTTCCACGCCGGCGACGGCAACCTGCATCCCCTGGTCCTCTTCGACGCCTTCAAGAAGGGACAGTACGAGGCCGTCCTGGCCATCGGCGACGAGATCCTCAAGCTGTGCGCCGACGCCGGCGGGTCGGTGACCGGGGAGCACGGGATCGGCCTGGAGAAGCGAGAGAACATCCGCTATGTGTTCGACGAGGATGACCTGGCGGTGATGGAGACGGTGCGCCGGGTCTTCGACCCGTCGGGCCGGATGAACCCCGGCAAGCTGTTCCCCACCGGCCGGCCCGCGCCCAGGACCGAGCCGCAGCCGCCCGGCGGACGCCGGCCCGCGCCGGCGCCCGCTCAGGACGAGGTCTGGGTGTGACCACCGGGTCGACGACCAGCATCCCCGGCCGGCAGGTGGCCGCCCAGGAGCGGCAGGGCCTGACGGTCGACGGGGTCATCCCCAGCCGGGTCGTCCACCCGCAGGACCTGGAGGAGGCGGCAGGCACGCTCCGGCTCTGCGCGCAGGCAGGGGCGGGCGTGGTGGTGGTCGGGGGCGGCACCCAGCTCCGCCTGGGAGCGCCGCCGCGGCGCTTCGACGTGGCCCTCGTCACCGATCGGCTGGACCGCCTGCTGGAGTACGAGCCGGCCGACCTCACCTGCAGGGTGCAGGCGGGGATGAAGGTCGAGGCGCTCCAGGCCGAGCTAGGCCGCAACGGCCAGTGGCTTCCTCTCGATCCACCCAGTCCCGACCGGGCCACCATCGGCGGCATGGTGGCGGCCAACGCCTGTGGACCGGCTCGCGCCCGCTACGGGTCGGTGCGCGACTGGGTGATCGGGATCACCGTCGCCTACCCGTCCGGCGCCATCGCCCGCGCCGGCGGCAGGGTGGTCAAGAACGTGGCCGGCTACGACCTGATGAAGCTGCACACCGGCGCGCTGGGCACGCTCGGCGTCATCCTGGAGGTCAACCTCAAGGTGCAGGCCCGGCCCGAGCAGTCGCTCACCCTGCAGGCAGGCTTCGACCGCGCGGAGCAGGCGGCGGCCTGCGCCCTGGCGCTCACCCGCCAGTACCTGCAGCCGGCGGTGGCGGCGGCGGTCGACCGTCGGGCCGGCGCCAGCCTGGGCCTCGACGCAGAGACGCCATTCACGCTGGCGCTCCGGCTGGAAGGCTACCGAACGGAGGTCGACGCCGCTGCCGCCCTGGTCGAGGAAGCGGTGGTAAGTCACCGGGGAAGGATGCGGGCGGGAGAGCGGCCGGCGGAGCTCTGGGCGGGAGTCCGTGACTGGGTCGCCCCGCAGGACCCCGAGGCTGTCGTGCTGGCGGCCTGGGTGCCGACGCCGTCGGGGAGGACGGCGCCGTCCTGGCAGTCCCGGCTGCGGGCGTGGTGCAGGTCAGGGCAGCGGGGACCCAGGCGGGCCCCCTGCTGGCGCGGCTGCGCGCGGCCGCCGGCGAGGAGGGGCAGGTGGTCGTCGCCAGCGCGCCGCCCGAGCTGAAGGCGGCGCTCGACGTCTGGGGTCCGCCGCCGCCGGGCTTTCCCCTGATGCGCGCCCTCAAGCAGGCTCTCGATCCCGCCGGGATCCTCAACCCCGGGCGCTTCACCGGAGGGATCTGACCGGTGGCCGATACGCCTGCCCTCGACTACAAGCACCAGCTCGATCGCACGGCGGCGCCCTCCTGGCCGGAGGAGATGGACATGGACCTGGTCCGGGACTGCATCCATTGCGGCCTCTGCCTGCCCAAGTGTCCGACCTTCCGCGCCCTCGGACACGAAGGCGACAGCCCGCGCGGCAGGATGTGGCAGATCAAGGAGGCGAGCCTGGGCATGGTCGCCTTCGACGATCCGCGCTTTCGGACCCACGTCTATCAGTGCTTCAACTGCCGTGCCTGCGAGACGGCCTGCCCTTCGGGCGTCCAGTTCGGCGCGGTCATGGAGCTGGCGCGTGCCCGGACGCCGCCCCAGAACCGGCGCGACCGGCTGGTCCGCGCCATCCTCCTCAGGGGACTGCTGCCCCATCCCGCCCGCCTGCGCGCTGCGGGTACGCTCTACCGCGCGGCCGAGGCGCTGGGCCTGCCCGCGGCCCTGCGCGCCAGCCGGGCCTGGCGGGCCATGCCGCTGGGAAAGTTCGCTGCCTTTCCGCCTCCGGGAGACCGAAGCCCGCGCGAGGCGCCGCTCCCACAGGTCACTCCCGCCCGGGGCGAGCGGCGCGCCCGGGTAGGCCTGCTTCTGGGCTGCATCCAGGACCAGATGTTCCACGGGACCAACCGCCGCACCGCGCTGGCTCTGTCCGCCAACGGCTGTGAGGTGGTGGCCCCCCGGGACCAGGTGTGCTGCGGCGCGCTCCCCTCACACGCCGGTGAGGCCAGGCTCGCCGCCCGGCTGGCCGGGTCCACCGTCTCGGCCTTCGAGCGAGCCCAGGTGGAGGCGGTGGTGGTGAACGCGGCCGGCTGCGGATCGAACATGAAGGAGTACGACCTGCAGCTGCGCCAGGACCCGACCTCGCGCGCCACCGGCGAGGCCTTCTCCCGCCGGGTGCGCGACGCCACCGAATTCCTGGACGGCCTGGGCCTGCGGCCGCCGCCGCGTGCCATCCGCCTCCGCGTCACCTACCAGGATCCCTGCCATCTGCTCCACGGCCAGCGCATATCCAGGCCGCCCCGCAACCTCCTGCGGACCATCCCCGGGCTGGAGCTGGTCGAGCTGGCCGAATCCGACTGGTGCTGCGGCTCGGCCGGCGTCTACAACCTGACCCACCCGGAGATCGCGGAGGAGGCGCTCGGCTGGAAGGTCGATCGCATCCTCGAATCCGGCGCCCAGGTGGTGGCGACCGCCAACCCGGGCTGCATCGTGCAGATCGCGATGGGCCTGCAGCGCGCCGGCTCCCGGATCCCGGTCGTGCACGTGCTCGACCTCCTGGGCTGGGCATACGGCGACCCCGGGCGTCCGCCGCAGGCGATCCGACGGGCGCTCGCCTGATGGCGCTCTCAAGGGAGGCCGCACTGGATGACCCGTGGCTGGGCGCGCTCTCCCGCGCCGTCTGGGCCAAGCCCGAGCTCTCGATGCTGCCCCTCGACTACCGGGTCGTGCCCCGGCAGGCCTATCGCGGGCCCAGGCTCTCCACGGACGGGCTGCGGGTCGTCTTCTGCGGCATCCCCTCGGACTACGGCACCGGCTTCCTGCTGCACCTGCTGGCGCGGCGCGCCAACGTCTGCGCGGTGGTCTGCAGCACGCGATGGCAGCGGACGCATCCGACGGCCGACCTGCTGGCCCGGATCGCGGGCCACGTCGGCCGCCCGGTCGAGGTGGTGCAGAACGTCAACGCCGAGGCCTTTCGCAACTGTCTGAACGAGTACGCCCCGGACGTGGTGGTGATGGCCAGCTTCGACCAGATCATCGCGGCCCCCACCCTGTCCGTGCCCCGGCTGGGATGGATCAACGTCCACCCCTCCTGCCTGCCGCGGCACCGCGGGCCGGAGCCCATCTACTGGACGATCATGGGGGGCGACGCGGAGGCCGGGATCACGCTCCACTGGGCGGTGCCGCGAATCGACGCGGGACCGATCCTGGCGCAGCGCACCGTGGCCGTGCGTCCCGACGACACCTCGGGCAGCCTGGCCCGCCGGCTGGTGGAGGCCGGCCTGCCGGCTCTGGACGAGACGCTGGAAAGGCTCCAGGCAGGCGACCTGAGCGCCCGCGAGCCGGACCTGGCCCAGGGCAGCTACGAACCGCCCGTGACCCGGCCGGAGGTGGACTGGAACCAGCCCTACGAGGCCATCGACAGGCTGGTCCGCGCCGGCAGCCCCGACCAGCCGCCCGCCACCCTGGTCGACGGTGAACGCCGCTACGTGCTGGCGGTGCGGCGCCTCAAGGCCCGGCGGAAGGAGCGCCCTGGCCTGATCTCGGATCGTGACGGACGGATGCTCGCGGCGACCGGCGACGCCGTGATCGAGATCGCCTGGCGGCCCTTCGGCCATACTCATGCCGTGCGGCCACTCAGAGGCCAGCAATTTCCCTGAACGCGAAGCGACGGGGCCGTGACATCGCCGCGTAGACCGGCGGGTATAATAGGGACACATGGCCCAGGAAATGATCGACGAGTCGGCGGCGGCGACCGAGCTGGTAACGATCACCGACGCCGCGCTGACCCAGCTCCGCGACCTGCTTCAGAAGCAGGGAATCCCTGAGCTCGGGCTGCGAGTCTTCGTCCAGCCGGGCGGGTGCTCGGGCATGTCCTATGGCATGGGCTTCGAGGACCACGCCGAGGAGGGCGACGCGATCACCCACTTCGGCGGCGTGCGCCTGTTCGTAGACTCGGTCAGCGCCCGCTACATCAAGGGAGCGGAGATCGACTTCGTGGACAGCCTGATGGGCGGCGGCTTCACGGTCCACAACCCGAACGCCGTCTCCAGCTGCTCCTGCGGACATTCGTTCGACACCGGCGGCGACGGCGGCAGCGCGCGCAGCTGCCAGCACTGACCGGGATCTCCACAGTCCGCCAGTCCGAATAGCTGATCGCCCGCAGGGGTGATTTTTTGCGCCCGTGTTCGCAGGTTTCGCTGCCTGCTCCACATCTTGACGGTTCAGCCAACCGCTGCTACGTTGGTGGCCCGGCCGCTCGAGCCAGCGGCCAAGGAAGAAAACCTATGTCGGTCGTAGGGTCACCACGCGTCTTGATGCTCGAGGACCATCGCGACGTGGCCGAGCTCTATCAGCTCAAGCTTCAGCTGGAAGGGTATCGGGTGGCGGTCGCCGCGGACGGCCCCTCGGGACTCGACCTGGCCCGCCGCCTGCGGCCGGACGTGATCCTCCTGGACGTCCACCTGCCCATCCTGGACGGCCTGCAGGTTCTGGCCACGCTGCGCGAGAGCGAGGACATGCGCCAGGTACCCGTGGTCGTCTTCAGCGATGACGACAGCTACGAGACGATGCAGCGCGCCCGCCGTCTCAACGTCGCCGCCTACCTGGTCAAAGCCAACCTCCTGCCGAGCACGCTGGCAAGCGTGGTCGGCGACGCGCTGCGCGACCGGCCCGCGCTGACCGACCGGGCTCAAGCCGTCTCCTGACCTCGGCGGCGGCCGGTCGGGCGGGCGCCGCGCGCCGCCCGTAAGCTGACGGGATGCGCCCTGGGCAAGGCCTGACGGTCGTCCCGGCGCTGCTGCTGGTCGCCACCACCGCCGTGTGGGGATGGACCTTCGTCGTGGTCAAAGAGGCGGTGCGCCACTATCCCGTGCTCTCCTTCCTCGGCCTCCGCTTCGCGCTGGCCGCCGTGGTCCTCTGGCTGGTCGTCACCGCCAGCCGCCTCAAAGCCATGAGGACCCGGACCGGGCTGGCGATCGGCGCCGTGCTGGCGGCCGCCTACCTGCTCCAGACGCTCGGCCTGCAACGCACCACGATCAGCAACACCGGCCTGATCACCGGACTCTTCCTGGTCTTCACCCCGCTGCTGGACCGCCTGCTGTTCGGGGTCCCGACCATGCCGCGCGTCTGGGCCGCGGTGGCCCTGGCCTTTGCCGGGACCGCGCTGCTCACCGGCGGCGCCCCGGGCGGACTCCACCCGGGCGACCTGCTGGTGCTGGGCGGGTCGGTGGGGTTCGCTCTGCACATCACGCTGCTGAGCCGGTACGCGGCGCGCGGCCCGCTGCCTCTGGCGGCCTGGCAGATGACGGCGGCGGGCCTGCTGCTGACCGCCGGCAGCCTGGCGGCGCGGGCTCCCCTGCTGCCCATGCCGGCGGGCGTCCCGGCGGCGCTCCTGATCACCGGAGTCTTCGCCTCCGCGCTCGCCTTCTGGGTCCAGACCTACGCCCAGCAGCGGCTCGAAGCGACCCGGGCCGCGATCATCATCAGCATGGAGCCCGCCTTCACGGTGGCCTTCGCCTTCTGGCTGGCGGGCGAGCGCTTGCGCCTGCTTCAGGCCGCCGGCGCTCTCCTGATCCTGGTCGCGCTTCTCAGCAGCGAGCTCTGGGAACGGCGGCCTCAGGTGGCATCCGGCTCCAGCACGTGGACGGCGGCCAGGTTGCGGTAGAGCTCGTTGAAGTCCAGGCCGTAGCCGACCACGAACTGGTTGGGGATGGTGAAGCCGCGGTAGGCGACCTCGACCGGCTTGACGCGCCGCTCCGCCTTGTCCAGGAGCACGCACAGCTTCAACGAGGCGGGGGCGTGGCGCTGCACGTGCTCGAAGAGGAACGCCGTCGTCAGGCCGGTGTCGATGATGTCCTCGACCATCAGCACGTGACGGCCGGCCACGTCCATGCTCAGGTCCTTGAGCAGCATCACGTGGCCGGATGAGACCGTCGCCTGCCCGTAGCTGCTGACCGCGACGTAGTCGAAGTTGACCGGGACCGTGATCGAACGGCCGAGGTCGGTGGCGAAGCTGACCGATCCCTTGAGCACGGAGAGCAGGATCAAGGGGCGGTCGAGGCCCTCGTAGTCCCGGGAGACCGCCCCGGCGAGCTCAGCCACGCGGGCCTGGATGGCGGCGGCCGTCAGAAGCTCGGGGCCGAGCCGATAGCCTCCGGACGCCGCTTGCTGCACGACTAGATGAGAATACCGTGGGATGAGCGGGGGATACGTGGGCGCGGTCGACCAGGGGACTACGGGGACCCGCTTCATGGTCTTCGACCGGGCCGGGCGGGTGAAGGCCTCGGCCTATCAGCAGCACCGCCAGATCACGCCCGCGCCGGGTTGGGTCGAGCACGATCCTCTGGAGCTGTGGCGGGTTACGGCGCGCGTGATCCGGACCGCGCTGGCCAGGGCCGGGATCGAGGGCTCGGCGCTGCGCGCCATCGGGATCACCAACCAGCGCGAGACGACGATCGTCTGGGACCGGCGCAGCGGCCGGCCGCTGGCCAACGCCGTGGTCTGGCAGGACACGCGGACCAGGGAGATCTGCCGCCGCCTGGCCGGCGCCGGCCTGGAGCCGCTGGTCCGGCGCCGGACCGGCCTGCGCATCGCGACCTACTTTTCCGGGCCCAAGATCCGCTGGCTCCTGGACGAGGTCCCCGGACTTCGCGCCGCCGCCCGGCGCGGCGACGCCATCGCGGGGACCGTGGACAGCTGGCTCATCTGGCAGCTCACCGGCGGGCCCCGAGGCGGCGTCCACGTGACCGATGGCACGAACGCCTCCCGGACCATGCTGATGGACCTGCGGCGCATGGCCTGGGACCGGGAGCTGCTGGAAGCGCTCGGCATCCCGGAGGCCATGCTGGCGGCCATCAGGCCCTCGAGCGATCCGGCGGCCTATGGATTCACGCACCCCTCCGGCCCGCTCCGGGCGTCGGTCCCGGTCTGCGGCGCCCTCGGCGACCAGCAGGCGGCGCTCTTCGGTCAGGCCTGCTTCCGGCCGGGCGAGGCCAAGAACACCTACGGCACCGGGAGCTTCCTCCTGCTCAACACCGGCCCCCGTCCGGTCCGCTCGCGCAGCGGCCTGCTGACCACGGTGGCCTACAGCCTGGGACCCTCGGGCAGACCGGCCTACGCGCTCGAGGGGTCGATCGCGGTCACCGGGGCCGTGGTCCAGTGGCTGCGTGACAACCTGGGCCTGATCGCGCAGGCCGCCGAGACCGAGCGCCTGGCGGCCGCGGTCGACGACACGGGCGGCGTGGTCTTCGTCCCCGCCTTTAACGGCCTCTTCGCCCCCCACTGGGACATGGACGCGCGCGGCGCCATCCTGGGGCTGACCCAGTTCGCAAGGCGGGAGCACCTGGTGCGCGCCGCGCTGGAATCGATCTGCTATCAGAGCCGCGAGGTCGCCGACGCGATGGTGCGCGACTCGGGGATCAAGCTGCGCCGGCTCAAGGTGGACGGAGGCGCGGTGGCGAACGACTTCCTGATGCAGCTGCAGGCCGACGTCCTGGGGGCGCCGGTGGTCCGCCCGGCGATGGGCGAGGCGACGGCACTGGGCGCGGCCTACGCGGCGGGGCTGGCGGTGGGCTTCTGGAGCAGCCTCGACGAGCTGCGCCGCCAGCAGCGGGTGGAGCGTGTCTTCCGCCCGCGCTGGGACCGACGCCGGCGGGAAGCGGGGCTCAGCCTCTGGAAGCGCGCCGTAGAACGGACCCGGCGATGGGTCGAGACACCGGAGCGGGACCGGGCAGGCCGGTGACAGTGTCGTCGGGTAAGGAGCGCCGGGCGCGGACGCTCGAGCGCCTTGGCGGCGAGAGCTTCGACCTGCTGGTGGTCGGAGCCGGCATCGTGGGCAGCCGCGTCGCCTACGAGGCGGCCCGCAACGGCCTCCGGGTGGCGCTGGTGGACGCGGGCGATTTCGGCGGGGCCACCAGCAGCGCCTCCTCCAAGCTGATCCACGGCGGTCTGCGCTACCTGCGCCTGCTCCAGCTCGGCCTGGTCCGCGAGGCCCTGGCCGAGCGGCGGGCTCTCCTCACCCGGGTGGCGCCCCACCTGGTACGCCGCCAGCCGTTCCTGCTCCCCTTCTATCGCGGCGGCCCGTGGCACCCGGTCACGGTCGGGGCCGGCCTCCTCCTCTACGCCGGGCTGGCCGGCTTCGGCCAGGGTCCGGTGCGGATGCTCGGCCCGGGCCGTGCCAGGGCCTCCGCCCCCCTGTTGCGGCAGGACGGCCTGCGCGCGGCCGGCCTCTTCGAGGACGCCCAGACCGACGACGCCCGGCTCTGCCTGGCCACGGTGACCGCCGCGGCGGAGGCGGGAGCCGCAGTCCTCAACCACGCCGCCGTGACCGCTTTTCACCACGCCAGGAGCGCGCTCCGGGCCGCCGCCGTCCACTCGCTGGAGGGAGCCGAGGTCACGGTTGCCTGCCGGGCGGTGGTCAACGCGGCGGGCCCCTGGGTGGACCAGGTCCGCCGGCTCGACGAGCCGGACGCGTCCCCGCTGGTCCGCCTGAGCAAGGGAATCCACCTCACGCTCCCCGGCGAGGAGGAGCTTCGCACCGCGCTGATCATCCCCGTCGACCGCACCCGGGTCAGCTTCGCGATCCCCTGGCAGGGACTTCTCCTGCTGGGGACCACGGACACCGCCTACGAAGGCGATCCGGGCCGGGTCGAGGCCACGGCGGAGGACGTGGGCACGGTGCTGGGCGAGGCGGGGCTGGCGCTGCCGGCGGCGATGCTCCAGCCGGGCAGGGTCCGCTTCCGCTTCGCGGGCCTGCGGGCGCTCCCGACCGGCGAGGGCGAAACCGCCCAGGCCTCCCGGGAGCACAGGATCGCGGTCTCCAGGACGGGCCTGGTCTCCGTCGCGGGGGGCAAGCTCACCACCCACCGGCTGATCGCGGTCGACGCTCTGCGGCGCCTGCCGCCGGCCGTGCTCGGGCGGGGGCGGTCGATCCGTCCGGACGACACTCCGCTGCCCGGGGCGGGGACACCCGTCTTTCCCCCGGACGGCGCCGGCGCCGACCCGGAGCTGCGCGCCCATCTGGCCCGGATCTACGGCGCGCGGGCGGGGGCGGTCCTCGCCTACGCCGAACGCGAGCCGGGCGCGCTGGAGCGGATCCACCCGCAGGGGCCGGACGTCCTGGCCCAGGCCGCCTACGCCATCGACGAGGAATGGGCCGGGACGGTCGAGGACCTGGCCCGCCGCCGCACCACCCTCAGCCTGCGCGGGCTCGGCGGCGAGGAGGTGCGGGCGCGGCTGCAGGCGCTGCTCGTGAGCAAAGGCGCGGACCTGCCTCAGCCGTCCTGAGAAGATTGGCGCAGTGCTGACTGCCGCCAACCTGCTCAGCCTGTCGCGCATCGCCGCGGCGCCCTTCCTCTACGCCCTGATCGTCGCCGGCGGACGCGACGGCTTCATCCTGGCCGCCGCCATCTTCGCCCTGGCCTCGCTCACGGACACACTGGACGGGCGGCTGGCGCGGCGGCGCCGGATGGTGACGCCGCTGGGCGTGTACCTCGACACCACGGCCGACAAGATCCTGGTCGCGGTCCTGCTGGTGGCGCTGGCCGTGGCCCGCCAGGCCCCGGGCTGGATGGCGGCGGTGATCATCGCCCGGGAGTTCTTCGTCACCGGGCTGCGCAGCTACGCGGCCGCGCTGGGAGTGGTGGTCCCCGCCGGGGCCTGGGGCAAGGCCAAGACCCTGATCACCATCGTCGCCATCCTCTTCGTCCTGCTCGCCGGCGACGCCCGGAGCGGGGGCATCATGAGCGGCCTCGGCTGGGCGAGGGCGCTGCTGCTGACGCCGCTGGGGCCCGCCGCGCTGCCGACCTGGCTCCTCCTCCTGGCCGTGGTCTGGACCGTGGGCTCGGGCATCGAGTACATCCGGGAAGCGATGCCTCTGATGACCCGCGGCGCTCGGCCGGCGGGCCGGGCGGCGGCGCTGAGTGAGACCGTGGATTGACGCTCAATCTCGATCGGGGCTAGTATCACGTCAACCCCGCGGGGGCCGGCGAACTTTCAGGGAGGCGGCTATGCACATAAACTCACCTGGCGTGCTCCGGAATCTGGCGCTTGCGTTGGTCGCGGTGATCGGGCTCGTGGCGTGCGGCCCCGGCGCCGGAACGTCGAGTGGAGGGGGCAAGACCCTGCACGTGCTCGCGACCTGGGGCGGTGACGAGCAGAAGGCCTTCCTCGCCATGGTCAAGCCGTGGGAGGATCGTACCGGCAACCACATCGCCTACGAGGGAACGCGCGACCTCAACGCGGTGCTGACCACACGGGTTTCGGGCGGCAATCCTCCGGACCTGGCCGGCCTGCCCGGCCCCGGGCAGATGGCCGAGTTCGCCAAGGCGGGCAAGCTGATCCCGCTCGACAGCGTGGTCGACATGAGCCAGATGAACTCCCAGTACGCGAAGTCCTGGATCGACCTGGGCTCGGTCAACGGCAAGCTCTACGGCATCTTCATCAAGGCCGCCCTCAAAGGCCTGATCTGGTACGACCCCAAGGTCGTCCAGGCCGCGAGCGTCAACATCTCCTCCAGCTCGCCGCCCAAGACCTGGGACGACCTGACCGCGATCGCGAGCCAGCTCAAGTCAGCGGGCAAGACGCCCTGGTGCGTCGGCCTGGAGAGCGGCGCCGCGTCGGGCTGGCCGGGCACCGACTGGATCGAAGACCTCGTCCTGCGCTCGATGGGTCCGGACCAGTACGCGAACTGGTACCAGGGCAAGGTCAAGTGGACCGACCCCGGGATCAAGGCGGCCTGGCAGAAGTTCGGGACCGTGGTCTCGCAGTCGTACGGCGGCAAGAACTTCGTCCTCTCCACCAACTTCGGCAAGGCGGGTGACCCGCTGTTCACCAGCCCGCCCGGCTGCTACCTGCACCACCAGGCGTCGTTCATCACCACCTTCTTCCAGCAGGACAACCCCAGCGTCCAGCCGGTAACCGACTTCAACTTCTTCGGCTTCCCCGACATCAACTCCCAGTACACCGGTTCCGAGGAGGTCGCAGGCGACCTGTTCGGTATGTTCAAGGACTCGCCGGAGGCCCGCGACCTGATCAAGTACCTGACCACGCCCGAGGCCCAGCAGATCTGGGTCAGCAAGGGCGGCGCCCTGTCGCCCAACAAGCAGGTGCCGCTGAGCAAGTATCCCGACCAGCTGTCTCGCCAGGCCGGCCAGATCATCACCAGCGCCAAGGTCACAGCCTTCGACGCCTCCGACAACATGCCCGACGCCATGAACACCGCTTTCTGGCACGGGATCCTCGATTTCGTCGGCGACCAGAGCAAGCTCGATTCGATCCTCGCCAACCTCGACAAGGTCCAGGCGGACGCCTACAAGTAGGCAGGCAGCCGGGTGGACATCGTCCGGATCACGTTCCTGGTGGGGGCGGTCGTGCTGGTGCCGGCCGCCCTGATCGCCTACGTGCTCGTGACCGATCTCGGTGTCCGCCTGCTCCCGCCGCGGACCCAGCCGCGGATCCGTCCCTGGCTGTGGATCCTGCCCTCGATGCTGGCGGTGACGGTCTTCCTGATCTACCCCACGATCGCCACCATCTGGCTCAGCTTCCTGGACAAGGCGGGCCAGACGTTCGTGGGGCTGGCCAACTACGGCGAGGTGCTCGGTGACGGCGGCGTCCTGGTCTCGATCCGCAACAACATCTTCT
Source organism: Chloroflexota bacterium (assembly GCA_005881425.1). Lineage (GTDB taxonomy): Bacteria > Chloroflexota > Dormibacteria > CF-121 > CF-121 > CF-120. Next base: position 16,669 of record VBIC01000022.1, read on the forward strand.
GGCTGGTCGGCTACACGGCACTGGTGCTGGTCTTCGGCCTGATCCTGGCCGTGCTCGCCGATCGGGTGCCCTACGAGAGCGCGGTCAAGTCGCTGATCTTCATGCCCATGGCCATCTCCTTCGTGGCCGCCAGCGTGATCTGGGGCTTCATGTTCGCCTACCAGCCGCCGGGAGCGCCCCAGACCGGCACCTTGAACGCGCTGCTCAACCTCTTCCACGGCTCACCCATCGCCTGGCTGATCGACCACCGGACCAATAACGCCGCCCTGATCCTGGTGGCGGTCTGGGTCTGGACCGGGTTCGCCATGGTGATCACCTCGGCGGCGCTCAAGGGCATCCCCGAAGAGCTGCTGGAGGCGGCCCGGGTGGACGGGGCCACCGAGCTGACCGTATTCCGCCGGATCATCATCCCCCTGCTGGCCCCCACCCTGACCGTGATCGGGACCACCCTGGTGATCTTCGCCCTGAAGGCCTTCGACATCGTCTACGTGATGACCAGCGGCAACTACAACACCAACGTGATGGCGCTGCGCATGTACCAGGAGATGAACAACAACCACAACAACGCCCGGGCCAGCGCGCTGGCGGTCCTGCTCCTGCTGGCGATCGTGCCGGTGCTGGTCTTCAACGTCCGCCGGCTGCGCTTCCAGGAGGCGATTCGATGAGCCGGCGTCGAGCCGGCGCGGGGGTAGGCTCGTGGCGGTAGGCGCGCCGGTCGTCGCCGAGGTCGCCGCGGCCGCGCCACGTCCGGCGCGAGTCGAGGCGGAGCGGCGCCGCATCGACCTGGGCTCGCTTCCCCTCAACGTGGCGCTGGTCCTGCTCACCGCGGTCTGGATCGTGCCCACCCTGGCCCTCCTCGTCAGCTCCTTCCGGCCGCGCTTCCTGATCAACACCACCGGCTGGTGGCAGGCGCTGGTCCCGCCCTTCCAGTTCACCCTGAACAACTACCGCGAGGTGCTCGACACCTACAGCATCGGCACCGCCTTCGTCAACAGCCTGACCATCGCCATCCCGGCCACGGTGATCCCGATCACGATCGCGGCCTTCGCCGCCTACGCCTTCTCCTGGATGCGGTTTCCGTTCCGCAACTCGCTCTTCCTCCTCCTGGTGGGCCTTCTCGCCGTGCCGCTCCAGGTGACCCTGATCCCGGTGCTCCAGATCTTCACCAGGACCGGTCTCACCGGGACCTTTCTCGCGGTCTGGCTGGCCCACACCGGCTACGGCCTTCCCTTCGCCATCTACCTGCTGCGCAACTTCATCGGGGCCCTCCCCTCCGACCTCTTCGAGTCGGCCGAGATCGACGGCGCGGGGCCGGTGACCGCCTTCTTCCGCCTGGTGCTGCCGCTGTCCGTCCCGGCGCTGGCCTCGCTCGCGATCTTCCAGTTCCTGTGGACCTGGAACGACCTGCTGGTGGCCCTGGTCTACCTGGGCGGATCCCCGGACGTGGCGCCCCTCACCGTGAACGTGTCCAACCTGGTCAGCTCGCTGGGACAGGGCTACGAGCTGCTCACCGCCGCCGCCTTCGTCTCCATGGCCCTGCCGCTGATCGTCTTCCTGGCGCTGCAGCGCTACTTCGTGCGGGGCATCACGGCCGGAGCTGTCAAGGGCTAGCTAAAGCTTGACGGCCGTGCGCAGGAGCGCCTTGAGGCGCTCGGGCTGGCGCCGGTAGCGGTCCCACTCGCTGGGAGTGGCGGCGATCTGCTCCAGGATGGCCCAGAGGACCTTGTTCACCGGGGTGGGCACGTCGCGGCGCGCTCCGCCGTCGACCACGGCGCCGTTCAGGTAGCGGACCTCGGTCTCTCCCTTGCCCCGCTTGAGGTCCCACCACAGGGAGGGCATCTTGCTCCCCCGCCCTCCCGCCAGCCGCGGCTCCAGGACCATCTGGGCCAGGAAAGCGGGGAGGGACATGAAGCGGCGGAGCCAGGGGACGGGGTAGCCGGGCAGGGGAACCGTGGCGACGTGCATGCGGTCCATCACCGTCGCCGCCTCCAGGAAGGCCAGGCGCTCGTAGCGGAAAAGCTCGGGGTCGGCGACGACCTGGGCCGGCGGCAGGTCGAGGATCGCGGTCTGGGCGTTGACCAGCAGGTTGAGGAGCAGCTTGGACCACTTCATGGCCCGGTAGTCGGCGTAGCGCCGCGCGGGAAATCCCGCCTCTCCCAGGCGCCGCACCAGCGGCGCCACGTTGACCTCGGGCGAGACGGGCGCGAGCGCGACCCCGCCCCGCCGGGAGTGCTGCAGGACCTCGCCCGGCTCCTCCAGGCTGACCGGCAGGGTGAGGCTGCCCGCCAGCAGCGCCTGGTCGGGCAGTGCGGCCGCGATCGCCTCCTCGTTGCCGACACCGTTCTGGAAGCTGCCCAGGAGGGTGCCCGGGCGGAGCAGGTGGTGGATCTCGTCCAGCGCCGCCCCGGTGTCGTAGCCCTTGACCGTGAGCAGCACGTAGTCGAACGCACCGGAGAGCTCGGCGACGCTCTGCCGGGCAGCCTGCACCGGCTGGCTGGTGGCCTTGCCCGCGACCCGGATCCGGACGCCTTCCCGAGCCACCGTTTCCATGTGCGGCGCCCGTCCCACCAGCGCCACGTCCATCCCGGCCTGGGCCAGCCTGGCCCCGAGGAAGGAGCCGACGGCGCCCGCGCCGAAGAAGAGGATCCGAGGCTGCCCCGCCGCAGTGCTCACGCTGACGGTCCCGTCTCTAGGTGGCCGTGATCTTCAGCTCGCGTCCGGTTGCCAGCCGCACGATGTTGCCCCTGTGCCGGAGTATGACCAGCCCGACCAGGACCAGGCCCAGGACGAGGACCGACCAGCCCACCCGATAGGGCGCCGCCAGCCCTGTCGCCGCCAGCAACCCGACGGTGAGCAAGCCGACCCCGACCGCCACCAGGGACGAAAGCGAGGCCACCCGGGTCAGCCGGATCACGAACAGCCAGGCGGCCACGCTGCAGACCAGCGCGACGGGGGCCAGCACCAGGATGATTCCGCCGCTGGTGGCCACGCCCTTGCCGCCGCGGAAGCGGAGGAAGAGGGGCCAGTTGTGGCCGGCGACCGCCGCCAGGCCGACCAGCGCAGGTATGAACGGGGGATCGGATGGGCGGTGGAGCAGGACGGCGACGGCGACCGGGATCGCGCCCTTGATCCCGTCCAGGATCGCGGTGACCGCGAAGGTGCCCAGGCCGCCCGCCCGGTAGACGTTGGCCGCCCCGATGTTGCCGCTTCCCAGCCGGCGCACGTCGAGGTTGCGGTAGACCTTCACCACCAGCCAGCCCACGGGGATCGAGCCCATGAGATAGCCCAGGGCGATCAGCGCGAGGACTTTCAGCATCCCGTCACTTCCGCGACGGTACCACTCTACTGCAGCCGTTCCAGGGTGACGCGGTCAGGCGGCGGGCAGCGTGAGGCGGAATTCGCTGCCCTGGCCGGCGCGGCTGTCGAGGCCGACGTCCCCGCCGTGAGCCCGGGCGATCTCCAGCACCAGGTAGAGGCCGATGCCCAGCCCCACCAGGTGGCGGTTGTCGTCCGTCTCCACCCGGGAGAAGCGCCTGAAGAGCCGGCCCTGCTCCTGCTCCTCGATGCCGAATCCATCGTCGACCACGGTCAGCCGCCAGACCCGGCCTTCGCCCTGGGTCAGGCTGACGTCGATCCGGCCGGTTGCCTGGCGCCGGAAGCGGGCGGCGTTGTCGAGCAGCTCCCGGATCGCGACCACGAGCCAGTCCAGGTTGCCCAGGACGATCGCCGGCCCCTGGTCCAGGGCCAGCTCGATGGCCAGGTCGGGCTACTTGCGGCGGACCTCGTCCACCTGCTCCTTCACCAGCGCCCTCAGGTCGACCCGAGCCCGGGGAAGCCCGGGACCGAGCTCGTCGAAGCGGGCCAGCAGCATCATGTCGGTGATCAGGCGGCTCAGCTGCCGCGCCTTCTCGTAGACGCGTAGTCCGGCCAGCCTCTGATGCTCGGCGCCGAGCCCGCCCTGAGCCAGCAGCGAGCCGTAGCCGTGGATCACGCCCAGGGGTGTGCGCAGCTCGTGCGCCGCCATCTTCAGGAAGTCGGTCTTGGCGGCGTTGGCCTCCCGCAGCCAGGCGATCGCCTCCTCGCCCCGGGAGCCCGTCCCCATGAGTCCGGTGAGCAGATAGTCGACGCCCTGCTCCCCGCCCTTGAAGGAGCGGACGAACCAGCGCCAGGCCTCGCCCTCGACTACGACCGGCTGGTCGACGGCCGCGCTCCCGGCGGCGACCTCGCGGAAGGGCCCGGGGTCAGCCAGCGGGTGGACGGGTGGCAGGAGGTCGGAGAAGCGCGACCCCAGGACCTCCTTCCGGGGCCGGTCGAGGAACGTGCACATGGCCTCGTTCGCGGCCACCAACCGCAGGTCGACGGCGTGGACCACGGCCAGGGGCATGGGCAGGGCCTCGAGCAGCTCCACCACGGGCGCCGCAAACCGCTCCGAGAGCGCGGTCTCCAGGAGTTGCGCCAGCGCCTCCGAACGACGGTCCATTCTCTCCCTCGGTAGGCCGGAAATCGGCTGATAGACTGAGGCCGAGCCGTGCACGACCCCGATCAACTCAATGATCAAACCACATATCAGCTCTGCTTCGCGTGTGGTGCGCGTAACGCCGACGGCCTGCGGATGGTCTTCCGCCGATCGGGGGAAAGGATCGTCGCCGACTTCACGCCGCAGCCAGGGCACCAGGGCTTTCCCGGGCTTTTGCACGGCGGCATCGTCGCCACCTTGCTGGACGAAACCCTCTCCCGAACCGGCGCCCTGAGAAGGGAGTGGCTGATGACCGGCCGGCTCGAGATCCGCTATCGGCGCCCGGCTCCGATCGGGAGGCCGATGCGGGTCTGGGGCGCGATCGTGGGCGAGCGCCCGGGTGCGGTGCGAGCGGAGGGCGCGCTGGAGCTGGAGGACGGCACCGTGATCGCGGACGCCAGGGGAACGTTCCTGCCGCTGCCCACCGCGGCGCAGACCGAGACGCTGGCGCGCTACCCGGAGTTCGCCGAGTACTGGAAGCGGTGACCTCGGCGCGCTCGGCCATCTTCGCCGACGAGCACGAGGCCTTTCGCGACACCGTCCGCCGCTTCATCGCCAAGGAGGTGACGCCTTCCGTCGAGGCCTGGGAAGAGGCGGGTGAGTTTCCTTCTGAGCTGTTCAAGCGATTCGCCGCCCTCGACCTGCTCGGCCTGAAGTACCCGGAGTCCCTCGGCGGCACGGACGCGGGCAAGCTCTACGAGGCCGTCCTCTTCGAGGAGCTGGGACGGTGCGGCTCGGGCGGGGTCTTCGCCGGCATCGGCGCCCACGTCGCCATCGCCACCCCGCCGGTCTTCAATTTCGGGAGCGAGGCGCAGCGGCGGCGCTGGCTCCAGCCGGCGATCAGCGGCGACCTGGTGATGGCGCTGGCCATCACCGAGCCCTCCGGCGGATCGGACATCGCGCAGGTGGAGTCGAGCGCGCGTCGCGACGGCGACCACTACGTGGTGAACGGGAGCAAGACCTTCATCACCAACGGGGTGCGAGCCGGCGCCGTGGTGGCGCTGGTGCGGACCAAGCCCGAAGGCGGTCATCACGGCCTCTCGATACTCGTGATCGAGAAGGAGACGCCCGGCTACTCGGTATCGCGCAAGCTGAACAAGCTGGGCTGGCGGGCGTCGGATACGGCGGAGCTGACCTTCCAGGACTGCCGGGTTCCGGTCGAGAACCGGCTGGGACCCGAGCACGAGGGCTTCTACCAGGCGCTGGCGAATTTCGAGTGGGAGCGGATCTGGATCGCGGTAGGGGCGGTCGCCTCCGCCCAGCGCAGCCTGGAGCTGGCCATCGACTACGCGGCCAATCGGGTGCAGTTCGGCAAGCGGCTGGCCGAGATGCCGGTCATCCGGCACAAGATCGCCCAGATGCTGCTCCGGATCGAGCAGGCGCGCCACCTCACCTACCATGCCCTCTGGCTTCACGTCAACCGCCAGCCCTGCACCAAGGAGGTGGCCATGGCCAAGATCGCCGCCACCGAGGCGGACGTGGCCGTGGCCGACGAGGCCCTCCAGATCCACGGCGGCTACGGCTACATGATGGAGTACCCGGTGCAGCGGGCCTGGCGCGACGCCCGGCTGGGTCCCATCGGCGCCGGCACCAACGAGATCATGCGCGACGTCATCGCCAGAGAGCTCGACCTCTAAGTTCTGACCCCCCTTCAGCGCGATCGTGGGGCAGGAGCGGATGAAGCTGGCGCTCCTCCTGAACGCGATCGATCCGGCGATCGGGGGCGTCCTGATCCGGGGCCACCGGGGAACCGCCAAGTCGACCGCGGTCCGGGCGCTGGCCCGCCTGCTGCCTGACTACGACGCGGTCGAGGGTTGCCTCTACCGCTGCGACCCCGGGGAGCCATCGCGCTGGTGCAACGACTGCCGGGCGAGGGGCAGGCAGGGCAGCCTGCCGGTCGATCGCCTGCCCATGCGCGTGGTCGAGCTGCCGATCAACGCCTCCGAGGACCGGGTGGTGGGATCGATCGACATGGAGGCGGCCATGCGCACCGGCGCCCGGCGCTTCCAGCCCGGGGTGCTGGCGGAGGCCAACCGCAACCTGCTCTACGTCGACGAGGTCAACCTGCTCGACGACCACCTGGTGGACGTGCTCCTGGACGCGGCGGCGATGGGGGTCAACATCGTGGAGCGGGAGGCCATCTCCATCGTCCACCCCGCCCACTTCATCCTGGTCGGCACCATGAACCCGGAGGAAGGCGAACTGCGTCCGCAGCTGCTCGATCGCTTCGGGCTCTGCGTCGACGTCGAGACGCTGCAGGACATCGATGACCGGCTGCGGATCGTGGAGCGCGAGCAGCGGTTCGCCGAGGGCCCGGCGGGGCTGCGCGAGGAGTTCGCCGGCGAGGAGGCCCGGCTGCGGGAAGCGATGGAAGCCGCCCGCCGGCGCCTGCCGGAGGTGGCGGTGCCGCCCGCGATCCGCGCTCTGATCGCCCGCATGTGCCTCGACGAATCGGTCGCGGGGCATCGAGCCGACCTGGTAGTGGCCCGCACGGCCCGCGCCCTGGCGGCGCTGCGCGGAGCCGCGGCGGTGGAGCTGGACGACGTGATCAAGGCGCTGGAGCTGGCGCTCGCCCACCGCCGCCGCGAGCCGGAGGGGAATCGCCAGCTGCAGGCCCAGGAGCTGGCCGACCGGGCGGCGCAGCAGCTGACTCAGATCCAGATGGAGCAGTCCAGCGAGCGGGCGGAGTCGACGGCGGGCGAGGCCACGACCTCGGAGGGCGCCCACGCGGGCGAGGCCAGCGAGGGATGGAGCGCGGCCCAGCCGCGGCTGACCGACCCCGCGGAGTCGCAGGAGACCGAGTCTGACGCGATTCTCGAGCTGCGTACTTTCGCCGTGCGCAAGCTCGACCTGCCTCGGGAACGCGAGACCCGGCGGGCCCAGGGCAAGCGGTCGTCGACGCGCAGCCAGACCAAGCGCGGCCGCTACGTCCGCAGCCGCGTCGCGGAGAAGGTGACCGACGTGGCCTTCGACGCCACGGTCCGCGCGGCCGCCCCCCACCAGCTGCGCCGGCGCCTGTCAGCGCCCGCCCCGCCGCGCGCCCTGCAGCTGGAGTCGCAGGACCTGCGCCAGAAGGTGCGCGAGCGCAAGACCGGCAACCTGATCGTGTTCGTGGTCGACGCCTCGGCCTCGATGGATGCCGAGCAGCGCATGCTGGCGACCAAGGGCGCAATCCTCTCGTTACTGCGGCACGCGTATGTCCGGCGGGACAAGGTGGCTCTCGTGGCGTTCAGCGGGCGCAACGCACGAATCGTGCTGCGACCGACCTCGAGTGTCGACCTGGCCGAACGGCGTCTGGAGCGCCTCACGATCGGCGGGACGACGCCGCTGACGCATGGCCTGATGACCGCGCTCAAGCTGATCAAAACGGAGCGGCTGCGTGACCCGCAGGTGTATCCGCTGCTCGTCCTGATCAGCGATGGTCGCGGCAACATCAGTTTGTTCGGCGAGGAGCCGTTGCTCGAAGCGCAGCGGACGGCCGGCCAGATCAAGCAGGATGGGATTCGCGCGATGGTGATCGATTCGACGCGGGACTTCAGCAATCAGCCCGGCTATCCGCGTAACCGCGTCACCAGCCTCTACGGCGCCTACGCCTTCAACGTCTGCCATGACCTGGCGGACCGGCTGGGCGGGCGGTACTACGGCCTCTTCGACCTTTCCCAGAACGCGATTGTCGACACGGTCCAGCGTGAGATGCTAAGAACAGGGTCTGGTTGATGGAACGTTTCGTCTATCCGTTCAGCGCGATTGTCGGCCAGGAGAAGATGAAGCTCGCGCTCATCCTCAATGCCATTCATCCGGCGATCGGTGGCGTGCTGATCCGCGGTGAGAAAGGGACCGGCAAATCGACGGCCGTGCGTGCCCTGGCTCGCTTGCTTCCCGAGCAGACCGTTGTTGCCGACTGTCTGTACCGTTGTGATCCCGATGCGACCGAAGCCCTGTGCTCGGATTGTCGGGACCGGATCGCGGCCGGCGAAACGCTGCCTCGAGCCCGACGCCGGATGCGTGTGGTCGAGCTCCCCATCAACGCCTCAGAGGATCGCGTCGTCGGCGCGATCGACATCGAGGCCGCGATCAAGAGCGGCGAGCGCCGGTTTGAGCCCGGGGTTCTCGCCGAAGCCAATCGCAACATTCTTTATGTCGATGAGGTGAACCTGCTCGATGACCACCTCGTCGACGTCTTGCTCGATGCGGCCGCCATGGGCGTGAACGTCGTGGAGCGGGAGGGAATCTCCATCTGGCACCCGGCGCGCTTCATCCTGGTGGGCACCATGAATCCCGAAGAGGGCGACCTGCGACCGCAGCTCCTCGACCGGTTCGGATTGACCGTCGATGTGGAAGGCATCAAGGACATCGGCCAGCGAGTCCAGATCGTCGAACGTCGCGAAGAGTGGGAGTCGGATGCCGCCGCCTTCAGTGAGCGGTTTGCCGCGCAGGATGCGGACATCGGCCAACGGATTGCGGAGGCGATCCTCCGCTTCCCGCGCGTCGTCATGCCGCCCGCGATCCTGCGTGGATTGGCTGAGCTCAACGTCAGTCTCCAGGTCGATGGGCATCGCGCTGACCTGGTCGGACGGAAGGCATCGCAGGCGCTCGCCGCCTACCGCGGCATCCCCGAAGTTGGCGTCGCCGAGGTGAACGAGGTCGCCGACATGGTGCTGGCCCACCGGGTCAAGGCTGGCGGTCGACGGGAGCTTGGAACGCTAACCCAGCCGGTTCCGAGCGCGTCACGGGCCTCGCGAAGCTAATCCATAGCCAAGAACTTGATATCGCGGCACTCATCTGATAGGGTATGACTACGCTAACATGCGACCAGGGAGGTACGCAGATGGTCAACGATCCCACCCTCGAGCGCGAAAACATCGGTGGCAACGAACAAATGGGTGACCCGGCTGAGACCGACCCGACGACCCGCGAAGGCGGCGATTATGGCGTCGAGCGCGAAGATGGCGACGTGGAAGCCTTGCCGGACGAGACCACGA
>VBIC01000179.1 GCA_005881425.1 Chloroflexota bacterium
CTGCGCCCCGCCCAGCGGCTGGTGGATGAGGATGTTGGCGTGGGGCAGCGCGAAGCGCATGCTCGGCGCGCCTCCCGCCAGGAGCACGGCGCCCATCGAGTAGGCCATGCCGATGCAGAGCGTCGAGACCTTGGGCCGGATGTACTGCATGGTGTCGTAGATGGCCAGGCCGGCCGAGACGACCCCGCCCGGGCTGTTGATGTAAAGGCTGATGTCCTTCTCCGGGTCCTCCGACTGGAGGTAGAGGAGCTGGGCGATCACCAGGTTGGCGATGCCGTCATCGATCGGCGTGCCGATGAAGACGATCCGGTCCTTCAGGAGCCGGGAGTAGATGTCGAAAGCCCGCTCGCCCCGGTTGGTGGTCTCCACGACCATCGGGACCAGGTAGCCGAGCGGGTGCTCCATCTGGGTCATTATGCCCCCTCGTTTTCAGGTTTCTGGACGGCCGACTCGCCCGCCGCGAGCTTGGTCAGCGCTTCCAGCGTGCGCAGGCGGGTCAGGCGGTGGCGGAAGTAGTCGACGGCGGTGCGGTTCTGCGTCAGCTGCTCGACCTGGCCCTTCAGCTCCTCGTCCTGGTTGGCCTCGCTGAGCAGGTAGGAGTAGACCTCCTCGGTGGTCGGGTTGACGCTGAGCAGCTTGCTCGCCTTCTCCAGCACCAGGTCGACCTTGAGGCGCGACTCCGCGTCGGGGCGGGCCTTGGCGGCCCACTCGTTGGCCGTGGTGCCGGAGTAGGCGAAATAACGGTCGAGCTTGAGGCCCTGGCGCTGGACTCGCCCCTCCAACTCCTCGAGCTGGTGGGCGACCTCGTGGTCGACCATGCTCGCCGGGACCTCCACCTTGGAGGCGTCCACCAGCGCTTTCAGCACGTCCTGCTCGTAGCGCAGCTCGTCGAGCCGCCGGGCGCCCTCCTCGAGGTCGCGGCGGACGGCGATCTTCAGCTCCAACGCGGTCTGCTGCTCGCCGTTCGAGATCGCCGCCGCGGTGTGATCGTTGAGCGGCGGCAGGTCCTTCTGCTTCACTCCTCGGACCGTCAGGCGCAGCTTGGCCAGCTTGTTGGAGAGCTCGGGCTCGGCCGTGTCCGCCGGCATCTGGACCTCGGCCTCGGCGACCTCGTCGACGGACTTGCCGATCACGGCCTCGGTCAGCTCAGGGATCAGCACGCCCTCTTTGACCTCGATCTCCATGGCCTTTCTACCCGCCGACGGCACCTCCACCCCATCGGCGCTGGCCTCCAGGTCGGCGACGATCACGTCGCCGGGCTGGACCGGGCGTTCCACCGGGACCAGGGTGGCCTGCGTCTCGAGCAGCTCCTGCACCCGCTGTTCCACCATCTCGTCGGTGACCTCGCTGTGCGGCCTCTCCAGGCGCAGGGTGTCGAGCTGGGGAAGCTCGACCTCCGGCATCACGCTGACCGTCGCGGTGAAGCGGGCGGGCTTGCCCCGCTCGAACTCGAGGATGTCCACCCGGGGCCGGTCGATGGGGTCGACGGCGCCCTCGCTGAGAGCGCGGTTGACGACCTCGGGGACCAGGGCCTCGATGACCTCCTCGCGGATGGCGTCCTGGCCGAGCCGCGCCTCGACGACCGAGCGGGGCGCCTTGCCGGGCCGGAAGCCCTGGATCTTGACCTTTTGCGAAAGCTTCTTCAGCACCCGCTCGTAGGCGGCGTCAACCTCCGTGGAGGGAACCTCGATCGTCATCGCCAGCTGGCTGCCCGGGAGGCGCTCCTGGGAGACGGTCAGCTGCTCGGTTTCGGGCACGGCACGAGTTTAGGGACTGCCATCGGCGGCCCGTCGCTTCAGCAGTGCTTTGGCAGCGGGCACGGCGTCGGCGAGGGCTTCGGCGTCGGCGCCGCCAGGGGCCCCACCGACGGGTCCGGTGGAACGCCGACGAGCGCGGGAGCCGGCGTCGGCGTCGGTGTCTCGCTGCCGGGCAGCCTGGCGACGTTGCGCTGGTCGGCCAGGAACCAGGCGTGAGGCTGCGTGGCAGGGTCGCCGCGGACGACGTCCGAGGGCTGGGTGTACCAGCGGTCGCCGGGGACTCCCTGCCCGCGGACCATGACGTGGTCGTTGCCCAGCGTGTCGCCGATCCAGAAGACTGTCGCCAGGTCCGGCGTGAAGGCGAGGCTGACGTCGTCCTTGAAGTCGTCGGAGGTGCCCGTCTTGGCAGCCACCGTCCGGTCCGGCCAGTGCAGCTTGGAGTTGAGGCCGAAGAGGGTCCGGCGGTTGAAGTTGTCGGACAGCACCTGCGCGGCCACGAAGGTCACGCCGGGGTCCACCGCCTGCTTGCGGCTGGCGTCCGGGTTCGACTGGTAGAGCAGCCGGCCGTGCGCGTCCTTGACGGTCAGGACCGCCTCGAGGTCGTGGTAGACGCCCATGTTGGCGATCGTCGCCAGGCCGTGCGCCTCGTCGACCAGCTTGACCGGGTAGCCGCCCAGCGTCAGCGCCGGCCCGTAGTTGGAGAGGGGCGCGTTGGGGTCCATGGTCCCGTTGACCGGGGCCTCCGGGTACATGCCCACCGTGCGCATGAACTGCACCACGGTCGGGGTGCCGATCGTCAGCTCGGTCTTGACGGCCGGGATGTTCAGCGAGTTGTCCCAGGCCTCCCGCAGGGGCAGGGTGCCGTAGGTCCCGTGCGTGTAGTTGTAGACGATGTAGTCGGGGGCGGCGGGCTGGGGCACGTGCAGCGGGTTGGGCCCGTCCACGATCAGCGACTCGGTCGTGACCTTGCGGGTGTTGAGCGCGGCGGAGTAGGTCCAGACCTTCATCGACGAGCCCGTGTTGCGGGAGACGTCGTAGGTGTAGTTGAACTCTCCGGCCGGGCTGTCGTAGTTGTCGCTGCCGACCATGGCGATGATGTCCGCCGTCTTGGGATCGATGGCGACCATCGCCGAGTGCAGCTGGCCGCTCGTGTCACGCCAGCGCTGGTTGTCCAGGTTGGCGTTGATGTCGGCCTCGGCCATCTGCTGCTTTGCGTAGTCGAGGGTGGTCGTCACGTAGAGCTGCTGCTGGCCGGGCTGGAAGCCGAGCCGCCGGAGCTCGTCCTGCACGTAGCGCACGAAGTGGGGCGCCCGGAAGGCGTTGGGCGGCGGGTGGATGGTCAGCTTCTCGGCCGCGGCGGCGTTCTCCTGGCCGACCTCGGAGACAACGGCAACCACCGCCAGTACCTGACCCTCAAGCAGATCTCGCCCTACCTCATCAAGGGCACCATCGACGTCGAGGACAAGAACTTCTACCGGAACGCCGGCTTCGACGTGACGGGCATCGCCCGCGCCGCCTACGACAACTTCCGGCACCAGAAGGTGGTCGGAGGAGGGTCGACCATCACCCAACAGCTGGCCAAACAGCTCCTGCTGACTCCCGAGCAGTCTTACAACCGGAAGGTCAAGGAGGTGGTGCTGGCGTACGAGCTCAGCCAGACCTACAGCAAGGACCAGATCCTCGAGCTCTACCTGAACCACAGCTACTACGGCGAGCAGGCCTACGGGGTCGAGGCCGCCGCGCGCGTCTACTTCCAGAAGGACGCGAAGGACCTCACGCCCGGCGAGGCGACGATGCTGGCCGGCATCCCTCAGGCCCCGACCGACTGGGACCCGATCACCCACGTCGACCTCGCCCGCGCGCGCCAGCAGGAGGTC
>VBIC01000180.1 GCA_005881425.1 Chloroflexota bacterium
CGGCCCTGCGCTTTCTGGCGCTAAAGGGAACGGAACGGGTGGTCGACGCCTACGCCGGCATAGGCATGCTCAGCGCCCGCCTCGCCGCCGCGGCTGAAGAGGTGGTCTGCGTCGAGGAGAGTCCTTACAGCGTGCGCCTGGGCGAGCTGAACATGCAGCTCAACGGCTGCGGCAACGTCCGCTATCGCCGCGGCCGCGTGGAGGAGGTCCTGGGCGCCCTCGAGGGGCGCATCGACGCCCTGGTGCTGGACCCGCCGCGCGCCGGCTGCGCCGCCGGTGCGGCGGAAGCCGTACGGAAGCTGGCTCCCGATAGGGTCGTGTACATCTCCTGCGAGCCTTCCACGCTGGCCCGCGACCTCGCACGTCTGTGCGAGGAGAAAACGTATAGGCTGTCCCAGGTGGCGCTGGTCGACATGTTCCCCCAGACCTATCACATCGAGTCGGTCGTCAAGCTGGAACGAAGCTAGGCATGTCCTTCGTCCACCTTCATACCCACTCCGAGTTCAGCCTGCTGGACGGCGCCAGCCGGATCGCAGACATGGTCCGGACCGCGGCCGAGACCGGGATGCCGGCCATGGCGCTGACCGACCACGGCGTCCTTTACGGCGCCATCGAGTTCTACTCCCAGGCCAAGGCGGCGGGCATCAAGCCCATCCTGGGACAGGAGGTATACGTCGCCACCCGCTCCTACTCACAGAAGGAGGGGCGCGCCGACCGGGATCCCCATCACCTGATCCTGCTGGTCAAGAACCTGGCCGGATACCGCAACCTGATCATGCTCTCCAGCATCGCCCACCTGGAGGGCTATTACTACCGCCCGCGCATCGACAAGGAGCTGCTGGCCCGGCACCACGAGGGGCTGATAGCACTCTCCGCCTGCCTCGGCGGCGAGGTCGCGAGCCGGCTCCTCGAAGGTGACGCGGCGGCGGCCGAGCAGGCGGCGCTCGAATACCAGCGCATATTCGGTGAAGACTACTTCCTGGAGATCCAGGACCACGGCATGCCGGACCAGGCCCGGGTCAACGAGGGGCTGGAGGCGCTGTCACGCAAGACCGGCATCCCGCTGGTGGCGACCAACGACTCGCACTACACGCGGAAGGAGGACGCCGAGGCGCACGACATCCTGCTCTGCCTCCAGACCGGGACCGTCGTCTCCGATCCCAAGCGCATGCGCTTCCACAACGACGAGTTCTATCTGAAGTCGCCCGAGGAGATGGCGGGGCAGTTCAGCGGCTACCCGGAGGCGGTGGCCAACACCCTGCGCATCGCCGAGCGTTGCGACCTGAAGTTCGACAACCATCCACTCCTGCCGAGCTTCGAGGTTCCCGCGGGGGAATCCGCCGACGGCTACCTCCGCCGCCTCGCCGGGGAGGGCCTGCGGCGGCGCTACCCGGAGATCACGCCGGTCATCCAGGAGCGCTTCGAGACCGAGCTCAGCGTCATCCAGGAGATGGGCTACGCGGCTTACTTC
>VBIC01000023.1:0-261 GCA_005881425.1 Chloroflexota bacterium
TGGGCGGCATCCTGGAAGTCGAGGACGCCGCCGAGCGTGCCGAGGCCCTCGGGCTGGGCTGGTTCTCACGGCTGGCGCGGGCCGCGCTGGTCCTGAGCCGCGGCCCGGGCACCAGGGCCGAGGCGATCGCGGTCCGGCAGGCCTGCCTGCGGGACGGCGACCACTGGGGCAGCGCGCTGGCCTCCCTCTGGCTGGGCTGGGCTGCGGTCTACGCCGACGAGCCTGCCGCCGCCTGGCTGGAGCCCGCGGCCGACGCCTTCC
>VBIC01000023.1:495-2877 GCA_005881425.1 Chloroflexota bacterium
CGTTGCGAGCCCGCCGCCGAGGCCAACGTGATCCGGATCATGCCCCCGCCCCGGGCGTTGCCCTCGATCCAGATCAGCTGCTTCGGCGGCTTCAAGATGTCGCTCAAGGGGGGGCCCCTCGACCTATCCGCGATCAAGCCGCGGGCCCGCGCCGTGCTGCGCATGCTGGCGCTCCATGCCGGCGACCCGGTCCACCGCGAGGTGCTTCAGGAGGCCTTCTGGCCGGAGGCCGATGGCGAGACCGGGGGGCGCAACCTGCACGTCGCCATCTCCACCCTGCGCCAGGCGCTGGAGCCGGGCGTGCTCCGCGGCGGCTACACCCTGCTCCTGCGCGAGGGTGACGCCTACCGTCTGGCCGTACCGCCCGACGGTGAGGTGGACCTGGTCCAGTTCTCGCAGGCGGTCTCAGCCGGGCGGATGGCGCGGCTGCGCGGCGAGAGGGTGGAGGCGATCGGCTTCTTCCGCCAGGCCCTCGAGCTCTACGGAGGCGAGCTCCTCCCTGAGGACGGTCCGGCGGAGTGGGTGCTGGAACTGCGCGAGCGCTGCCGCAACAACCTGGTCGACGCCGCCCGGGCCCTGGCCGAGCTCCTACTGCAGCAGGGCGAGTGGGCGGAGGCCGCACAAGCCTGCGTCACCGGCCTCTGGGTAGACCGCTATCACGACTCCCTCTGGCGCCTCTTGATCGATGCCCGCGAGCGCGCCGGCGATCGCGCCAGGACTACGCCAAGGTCCTGGCCGAGCTGGGGCTGGAGCAGCCCGCCGCGATCAGCTCAACGACTGGAACTCGATCTCGTTGATCAGGACCGAGGCGCTGGGCGTACTCCCCGGCAGAGCCGGGTAGGTCGAATCGACATAGACCCGGACTCCGTTGACGTGCTTGGCGTCGATCTTGAAGTGCTGCAGACCAGGCTGATCCGCCAGTGTCAACTCCACGATCTGCTTGTTGGAGAACATGAGATGGACCTTGGCCGGCCGCGCCTGGGCCTTGAAGGGATCGGTCGGGGCCGGGCCGGGCGTGATAAGGAACTCGGTGACGTCGTAGAAGGTGGCGAACTGGATGTGCACGTAGGGATTCGTATCCCGCGAAGTGGCGCCCCAGTATGTCGTCAGGTTCGAGTCGAGCACCAGATTGGGGCCGTGTCCGGGGATGGACGACGTGGCGTCCGCGCCCGTCTCCCCGATGTCGCTCAGCTTGCAGATGATGTGAAGCTGACAGAACGGCGGCTTGATGACGCTCCAGGCCTGCGACCGAGCTGAGGGGAACAGCACCAACAAGAGAGCGCCGACGACCACGACCGCCACCAGGCCCAGCCGAAGCACGGTCCAGACCAGGCGGAAGGGGTTGAAGCCGAAGGTCTTTTTACGCTCTCCCGCCTTGTAGTCGCGACGCCGGAAGACGGTGTTGAAGATCCGGCGGTACCACGGGATGCGGACCCGCACGGCCTCGTCGAGGTTGAAGCCGCAGCGGCGGCAGAAATGGCGGGTGCCCTCGTTGACCTCGCCGCAGTCGCCGCAGAAGACGTCGCCTTCCTGCGGCTTGCGGCTGGGCGCCTGCCGGCGGACGACCGGCGGCCGGCGGAGGGCGGCGGCCTCCGGTGCGCGCGAGCGCGGCTCCTCGGCGGCGCCCGGGGGACGGGAGCGCGGTTCTTCCTGGGCCGGCAGGCCGGGCTGGGCCAGCGGCGCCTGGACCGGCGCCTGAGCGGCAGCGGCCGGGGCCGGCCTGGCGGCGGGCGGGGCGACCGCCGCCGACGAGGGCGCGGGGCTCGTGACCGGGCTGGCGGCGCCGATGGCCGGCGCGGCGGCGCTCGCGGCCGGAGCTGCAACGGTCGCCGCCGGGGCTGCGGCGCTCACGGCCGGGACGCCGGCGCCGACCGCAACCGGCGGCTCGGGGGCGGCCTCACGGGGAGCGGACGCCACGCCGCTCGCCGACTCGTCGATGCCGACCGCCTCCTTGACCCGATCGAAGATCGAGCGATGCGCGACCGGCTCGGGTTCCGGTTCGGGCTCGGGTCGGGGCGCCGCCTCGGGCACGGCCTCGACGACCTCCTCGCCGTAGAAGCCGAGGTACTTTCCGCAGTTGCCGCAGAAGCCGTCCATCTTGGCGTCGTAGTTTCGATGCCCGCAGTTCTTACAGACGATCAGGGTCACGCGGTCGTCACCTCCACCTGTTCACTGACGTCGGCGCGCTTGACGATCTCGACCTTGTGCGTCACATGGGCCGGTTTGGAGGCGGCGACGAGCGCCTCGAGCCGCCCGCGGTCGATGGCTTCGGGATGGTCGACGATAATACGCACCTGGAGCGCGAAGTTCGGCGAGCCCGGCAGTGCCGAGTCCGCAGTGGTCGAGGTCTTGACCCCGCCGGTGTCCTCGATCTCCACCTTG
>VBIC01000023.1:2944-16887 GCA_005881425.1 Chloroflexota bacterium
GAGGGCCTCGTCCAGCTCCAGGCCGACCCAGGCGCCGAGCCAGTCCAGGAAGTCCTCTGGGGAGAGCCAGGCATCGAGGTAGGCCTCGAAGTTGTCGAGGGTGCTGAAGACCGGAGCCAGCATGTCGTCGAAGGCGCCCGTGAGCCGCTGGGCGAAGCTGTCGTCCTGGAAGAGCGCGGGCAGCTCGGGACCCATCGGCCGCGGGGTATCCAGCCTGGGGACCAGGCCGCGGTAGAGCCGCGGCGGCCTGGCTCGGTTGGTGGTCGTCGTCACGGCGGTCTCGATCATGAGGCCAGCACCTGGTGCTCGTAGGAGAAGACCAGCGCATGGGGCTCGATCTGCAGCCGCTGGACCGCCTGGCCGCGCTGGCCCGTCACCGGGTCGGCGCCGAACAGCCGGGCGTCCTCGACCAGCTCGGTCCCGCGGAGACTCTGGAGCACCGAGTAGACCTCGCCGACGTGGACCGGACGGCCGAACGGCCAGCCATGGCCGTCGGGGCCTCCCATGATCGGATGGAAGTAGCGGTAAAGCGCATCGAGAGCCTCCGTCTGAAGGCGGACCGGGTTCGCAGCCGTCCGAGCCTTCAGCCGGGCGACCACCGTGACCCCGCGGTAAACCGGCGGTTCGATCGCGATCCTGGTCCCGGCGACGCGGGTCTCGGCCAGCCGGCGGGCGATCCGCGCCATGGTGTCCTCGGATGGAACCATCTGCTCGAAGCGCAGCCGGCCGCCATCGCCTTCGGCCGCGGGGACCACCAGGACCCGAACCCCGCCCGCGTCGGCGCCGTCCCCGGCCGCGACCGCGTGCACCCGGGCCAGCTCAGGAGCCACCTGGCGCGCCAGGTGCTCGTAGTCTTCGGTGGTCACGGCCCGGCCGCGCGTGCGCAGGGTGATCGGACCGCGCGTCTTGGCGCTTTCGATCTCCTCGCCATCGACACCGCCGTCGGCGGGGCGCCGGTTCTCCACCCGCGTGATGTACGGCATGGAGGTCTTGAGGACCCGTACCGAGCCCCTGGCCACGTTGCCCCGCCGGCCGCCGCCGATCAGGTAGGAGCGCAGGCGCAGCCGCGCTCCCTTGGGCGGGACCGCGCCGTAGCGGCGCAGGCTCCCGTCTGGTTCGCGCACGCCGGGGCCGAGGAGGACCTCACCCGCCGCCGCGTCGAGCACGAAGTGAGGATCATCCGGTCCGCTCTCGTAGAAGTCCTGGACCTGCCTCCATTCCTGCCAGCCGTCCGGGCTGCTCACCTCCAGCACCGCCCCGGCGCCGCTGGGGACGACGGGCCGCTGCTTGAGGGCGAGGCGCTGGCCGGGCACTCCCTCCGCGATGCCGAGCAGCTCCTTCTCGATCAGCTCCGCATGCACCGCCTCGGCGGTGCCGCCGATGGTGAAGGCGGTGACCCCCTTGATGGTGGGCGAGGCGCTGTAGCGCGGCTGGTCGGGCACCTCCTCGGTGACCCGCGCCCGCAGCCAGCCGGCCCGCTGCTCGCTGATCACCGAGACGCTGTGGCCTTTGGGCAGATGGAGGACCACGTCGCCGTCCCGGTTCAGGCCGCCGGTCTCGTCGTGGTCGACCTCGCAGGGGATCCAGCTGTCGCCGTCCCAGGCTTCCCAGGCCAGCGGCGGATTGAGCGGGTCGACGCCCACCCCCTCGATGTCGCAGCGGAAGCGGAGGGTGACGGCGCAGGAGGGTGCGGCCTCGGTGAGGCCGACCAGGAGTAGGTTGCCGGCCTTGGGCACGCGGTCGAAGCAGTAGAAGGGAGTGCGCGCCTCGAGGGCGTCGGTGTGGTCGCGCACGTCCTCGTCGATCCTGGATCCGATCCGCAGCAGCGAGGTGGGCACGATCGCCAGGTCGCCGACCGTGGTGAAGGCCACCGCCTCGTCGGTCTCCGTGCGCATGGTCGCCACCTGGGTGCCGGGCCGGATGTGGATCGTGTCCGGCTGCGGGCCGGAGAGCCAGAAGGTGACCGCGACCCGGGCGGCTGTGGGAGGGAAGAGCCTCACGCCCAGCAGCTCGAGGAACTTCACGTAGTGGCGGTCGGGGATCCGGTTCAGGCGGTAGAGAAGCTGGTCGGTCATCCAGGCGAAGGTCTCGATCAGGGTCACGCCCGGGTCGGAGACGTTGTGGTCGGTCCACTCCGGGCAGCGCTGCTGCACCAGCCGCTTGGCGTCGTCGACGAGGTCCTGGAATCGCCGGTCGTCGAGGTTGGGCACCGGTAGGGCCATCTTGATCACTCCCCTTCAGTCAGTTCCGGGACGCCCGACGACACGGGCTCTTCGGATGGAATCACGTAGAAGGGGAACACCAGGTTGCGCGGGTCGTTCGTGTTCCCGATCGTGTAACGGATGTCGATGTAGAGGGTGCTGGGGTCGGCGCTGTCGAAGCTGACCGAGACGTCGTGGACGTCGATCCGCGGCTCCCACCGGCGCAGGGCGGCGCGGACCTCGGCCGCGATCAGCCCGGCGGTGGCGGCGTCGGCTCCCGCGAAAACGTAATCGTGGATGGCACAGCCGAACTCCGGGCGCATGGGACGCTCCCCCGGCGCCGTGCCCAGGACCAGGCGCATGCTCTCCTCGATCTCGCGCTCGCGCGAGACGAGGGCCACCTGCCCCGTCGGGTCGGTGCGGATCGGGAAGGCCCAGCCGCGGCCTATGAACTGGTCATTCATCAGTTGATGGCCACCGTCCCGCCCTTGATCGTGGTCTGGCCGCTCCCGTTGAGCTCGGTGGTCGCGCCCTTCATCTGGAGCTGGGTCTGGGCCTCGGCCTTGACGTTCATCCCCGAGACCTCGACGTCCTGCTGGGCCTTGAGAGTGATCTTCCCGGACTTCGATTCCAGGGAGATGTCGCCCTGCGATTCGATCACCATCTTGCCGCTGTCACAGGCGATGTGGATTTCCTTGTTGGTCTCGTCCATGGCGATCTTGATCTGGTTGTCGCTGGTGATCAGGGCCACCCCGGATTTGCTCGAGTCGTCGAAGAGGATGAACTGATGGCCCTTGCGGGAGATGAAGCCGCGCCGCTTGACCTTGCCGTTGTCGAACAGGCCCTGGCCCAGCTTGGGCTTGTCCTGGCCGTTGTAGAGGCCGCCGATCACGTAGGGCCGGCGGATGTCACCGAACTCGAAGGCCACCAGGACCTCGTCGTTGTTCTCGGGGAGGAAGACGGCGCCGCTGTCGGGACCGGCTCCCAGCTGGACCACGCGGGTCCACTCGGTGGCGTAGTCGTCGCTGAGCCAGGGGAACTTGAGCTTGACCCGGGCCAGCTTGTCGGGGTCGTTGTTGTCGGTCACGATCCCGATCACCATGCCGTAGATCGGCGGCCCGCCGGCGGAGACGCTGCCGTTGGCCCGCCCCAGCGACATCAATCCGAGGAGCGACCGGTCCTGCCGGCCCCCGATCACGAAGTGGGTGCGGTAGCCCTCGGCGTCGAAGACGTGACGGGTCTCGGTCAGGGTGTACTTGCCGGCGAAGTCGCCCGGGACCTCGGAGATCGAGACCGCAGCTCCGGCGCGCAGGGCGGGGATGCCGCGGCTGACGCCCTCGCCCTCGCCTACCGAGCTTCCGATCTGCTCTTTCATCGCCTTGGCGGCGGAGTCGATCTCCGCCTGGGTGAGGAAGGCGCGGTCGACCAGCGTGTACTCGGGGCTCCCGAACTGGCCGGCGAGCGAGGAGGGAGTGGCCTGGACGGCGTTGAGCGTGGTACCCGCCGACTCCTGGCCGACCAGCTTCTGCTTTTGGGCCGGATCCCAGCCGCGCACGTGGATGGTGGACACCTGCTGCGCCGAGCTGAGCCTCGGGTAGAACTCGAGCAGGTCCTGGCCGAAGACGAGCTGGAGCGGATTGGTGGAGTTGTAGTCGCCACCGCTGGGGCCGCCCGAGGAGGGTGCCGGCTTCTTGAAGTTGAACTTGCCTTCGACCACGCTCACCTCGTAGCCGATCTCCCGTGCGATCCCCTTGAGGAAGTCCCAGGGGGAGAGGTTGGCCTGGGAGACGAGCTTGTGCGTGCCGCTGGTGGAATCGATGGTGCCGACCTGCAGCCCGGCCTGGCTCGCCACCTGGCGGGCCACGTCGGAATAGGTCACCTGGACGTAGGTCTTGGTCAGCCGTCCGCGATGGAGGCGGTGCGACTTGTCGTAGCCGCGGACCAGGGTCCGGGACCCGTGCGGAGTGTACTCACCTTCCATGGAGGTGACCTCGCCCACGATCAGCTTCTCCGCGGTCTGGCTGCCCGGGGCGTAGCCGAGGATCGTGACCTCGGTCCCGATCGAGAGCCCGGCCTGGGACAGGACCTGGCGGTTGTGGTCCCGAAGCCGGATCGAGAACATGTCCGGCTGGTGCACGTGCTGCTCGACCACCACCTCGTCGAGGAGGGCCTGCAGCTCGTTGCTGAGGCTGCTGCCGGCGACCTCGACGTCGGGGAAGGGCTTGAGGGTCTGGACGCTCATTCAGCCTCGCCCTTGACGATCTCCTGGGCCTCACCGGGTGCAGGGACCAGAAGACTCGTCCCCGGTGGGACGCGCAGCGGGTCGTCGACCCCGTTGAAGAGGGCCAGCGCCCGCCAGAGGGTCGGGTCGCCGTACTCCTGGAAGGCGATCGAGTGCAGGCTGTCACCGTCGCCGACCAGCCGTGAGCTGCGCCCCAGGATCGCGCCCGAGGTCGGGTTCTGGCGCTTGAAGTCCTTGGGCACCTGGTCCAGCGTCAGGCTGACCATGGCCCGAGTCGGCGTGCCGTCGGGCCTGAACATCGTGTACTGGGCGCTGACCGAGGTCAGGACGCACTGGAAGTCGCTGAAGGTCTTGTTGCTGCCCCAGGCGAAGCCGAGCAGCGGACCGGCCGGCACCTTTCCCTTCTGCAGGGTGTCCGGCGTGGGCCGGGTCCAGTCCAGCAGCTGCTCCACGTACTTGGAGACGTCCCCGCTGGACTCGAGCGACTCGTCGAAGAGCACGCTCATCGAGAGGTTCACGTTCTGAGCCCCGCCGTAGTGAGGCGGCGCCGAGTGCTTGGCGGCCTTGGTCGGCTCCAGGGTCCACTTGGCCCCGCCCTTGACGGTGCAGTTCTCGGGGTTGAAGAGGAACTTGATGTCCTTGCTCAGGTCCGGAGGGTCCTTCTGGGAGAGGACCGCCTTGGTCAGACCGTTACTCGCCATCAGCGCTCACCTCCTCGACCTTGCGCGCTCATCCCGGCAGGAACCCGCTGTGCGAAAGCTCCAGGCTCTCGGTGGCCAGCTGGCTGCTGGCCGCGTCCATGCTGGGACCCGACCACTTGACCGGGTAGACCTGCTGCAGGTCCCACTTGCGCAGCTGCTTCCCCTCCGGATCCAGGAGCGAGATGTGCGCCGTCCCCGGCGAGATCTTCTTCTGGATGCTCGGCTGAAAGCTGGTCAGCCAGTCGGCGACCTTCTCCGGGGCCGCCGTCAGGGGACGGGTCAGCTTGATGTTCTGATACTTGGCCCGCCCCGGCAGGCGATGGACGAAGGTGTTCTCGCCGCCCTCCTTGTACTCCTGGATCTCGTACTCGACCGACAGGCCCTCGCACTTGGTCCAGGCGCCCAGGTTGTGGTGGTCGATCTCGACCTTGAAACGAAGGCTTCTGGCGGGATCGTCGGCCATTCCTTTCCTACCTCCTCAGCTGACGTCGTCGTGGTATTTGCCGGATCGTTCGCGCTGGACCAGCAGCTCGCGTCGCAGCCGCCGCAGGACCTCGTCCGCCACCTGCTGCACCGAGGGTGACGCGCCGGCGGGCGACGACCCGGGGGCCGCGGTCGACGAGCTGACCGAAGACGATGCGGGAGCGCTGGCGGACGCCTCCTCGCCAACCCTCTGGGCGGTGATCGGCGCCGACGCCCCGGCCGGGGTCTGGAAGCGAAGGCCTCCATCGCCGTCGGGTGCGGCCATGCCACTCGCCACCAGCTCACCCGCCACCTGCCGGGCGACCGTCAGGTCGGGGGCGCTCCTCGGCCGCGGCGCCGCGGCCAGGGGAAGGTCGAGCGGAGCGAAGCTGGCAGCGCCGGCCCGCTGCAGGGGCAGGATCGAGGGCGAGTCGCCACCGGCGACGGCCGACGGCGCCTGGACCTCGTGGAGGGCCACCGCCGAAGCGGCGGCGCCCTGTCGCTGCAGAGGCAGGTCGGCCGCCTGGCGCTGGATGGCTGGGCGGTCGTCGAAGGCCCCAGCCGGCCGCGGCGCCAGCGGCGTCCCCAGGCCCAGCCTCGCGATCGGCTCGGCCAGGCGGCGCTGGGGCGCGGTCGGGAGGGCCTCGGTCCGCTGCAGCGGCGCAGCGCTGACGGCGGACGCGCGCTCCGTGGCCCTAGCCGCAAGCGGGAGCGAGAGCGCGCCGGTCCTGACAGCCGGCGAGCTGCTGTGGTCGCCGGCTTCCCGGACCAGGGAGAGCTCGGAGACGGTGAGAGCGGGATCGGCCTGGTCTGCCGGCTGCGGCGGCGCAGGCATGGCCGCGCCCTGAGTGGACGCGACCGGTTCATGGCTCTCCTCGGCGCGCCCGCCTGCCGGCGAATCGCTCTCATCGACCGCGCTGCGCTGCAGCGACGGTCCCGAGGCGGCCGGGCCGCCAGCTGACTCGGCAGCAGAGACGTGGGCGCCCGAAAGCGCCTCCGGCTGGGAAGCCCGCGGGGCCAGCGGCAGCTCGAGCGGCGTCATCGGGTGCTGGCCCGGAAGGACGGTCTCGACCACGCTGGTCAGGCGCTGGACGGGAGCCGGCGGCAGAGCGCGCGGCCGGTCGCCGCCAGCCTCGAGGAGCTGCGCCGTGCCAGCGGGCTCATCGGGGGCGGCCTCATCCGGAGCGGGCTCCGATGCCTCCGTCTCCGCACCGTTCGATTCAGCCGCGGCCGTGCGCTGCACGGTCCGGACCAGCGGGAGCACGACTCGACCCGCGGGATGCAGGCTGGACGAAGCCAGCGAGACGGCAGCCGGCGGCGGGGGCGAGGCGGCGGGTGCCGGCTCGGTCTCGGCGCGAGCAGACGTCGTCGAATGCGAGCGGGCCACCGGCATCGCCGGCTCGTCCGCGTCAGCGTCCTTGCGCTGAACCGGAGCGTGCGCCAGCGGCGCGCCCAGGCCGATCCGGCGGACCTGGCCCAGGGTCATCCGCGGCGCCGCGGGCGATCCCTCGGTTCCGTCGGCCGTGCGCGAGACGACGACCCCACCCACTGGGCTGGCCGGCGTGACGGGCGCGGGCGGCGGCGCGATGCGGATCGCGCTGGAGGCGACCGGCTGGACCATCGGGCTCGCGTCCACCCGGCTGAGGCGCTGGACCTCGAGCGACTGGACCGCGACCGGCGCTTCCATGGCGGTGGGCGGGCCCTCGGGGGTGGCCACAGCCGCGTCCGTCTCCTCGGGCTCCGTCTCGGCGCCGGCGGCCTTGCGCTGGACGCGGGGCCGGTGGATCATGGCCGGGCTCTGGCGCGGCGAGGGCTGTGGCGTTGCTACCGCGACCACCAGTCCGGGCGCCGCCTGGGGCGAGAAGTGATGGCCAAGCGGCTGCAGCGCCGGGGCCGGTGGATGGCTGGCGAGCTGGTCGCCGAAGGAGGGCTGCATGGTCAGCGGCGCGGGCCCCACGCTGCGCTGGATGGCCGGCAGGCCGGCCCAGTCCGTGCGCCGGGGCGGCAGCGCGGCCATGGGCGGCGGGGCATCAGCCGCGGGCGCCTGGGTGCGGGTGAAGGGCCAGTGCATCAGGCCTTACCCTTCCGCCTCGTCCGAAAGCCGGCGGTTGATGCTGGCGATCTCCTCGACGAAGCGCCGGCGGACGCCGTGCTCCAGGTCCAGGATCTCATCGAGCGACCAGTGGAAGTGGTAGGCGACGTACGCGATCTCCTCGAACAGCCGGTCCGTCGCGTAAGTCGTCACGCTCCCCCCAGGCGACCACCTGCCATGTCGACCGTGAACTGGTGCTTGCAGGCCGGGCACTCGACCGCGGCCTGGGTCTGGCCTTCCTGGTTGATCCGCCGGTAGAGGTCCTGGAGGAAGGCCAGGTCGGAGGCGAAGAGACCCTCGATGGTCCCGGGGTTGATCTCCCGCAGCGAACCCAGGCGGGTGACCACCCGGGAGAGCAGCAGGACCGTCAGGTAGGACTCGTTCTCCCGCACCCTCGGATCGCGCTGGGGCAGGATCTCGTCGCGCGCGGTGGCCAGCCGCATCACCCCCTCGCGGTGGACCAGACCGTTCTCGTCCACGTAACCGCGGGGGAGGGTGAAGCGGAACTCGGTGTGCAGTCGGTCGGAGGTGGAGGCCGTCGAATCGGCCTCCACCTTGTGCAGCAGGCTACTCACTTGACCCGGACGAAGTCTTCCATGACGATCGAGACTTCTTCGGTGGCCACCTCGTTAGACCCAGGCGTTGACCATGTTCCAGCGGGCGACCTCGCCCATCTCGTAGTCATAGAGGACGATGGACGCGTTCTTGCGAGCCTTCATCACCTTGCCGTCGAGCATGTCCTTGTGCCAGTTGTAGAGGTCCATGGACACGTTCTTGGCCCGCTTCAGGGTGATCGTGGGCGGCTTCTTGTTGCCGGGCAGCTTCTTGATCACCGGCTTGCCGTCCAGGGTGTTTTCCTTCAGCTCGATGACCTCGATCTCGGACGAAATCCCGCTGATCTCCGTGAATTGCGCGACGCTGGTCCCGTCGATCTCCACGGAGAAGTGCCGGGCGGCCAGGGCGTCGTTGTTGGTTGCGCTTGGTACGCCAGATCCCATGGGCTATCCCTCCGGAAGATAACGAACTCGGCCGGCTTTACGGGTGCGATCCCGATCTCGACGATCAGCTGGCCGGCGTCGATCGACTCGGCGGTGTTGGTCTCGCCGTCGCACTTGACGTAGAACGCCTCCGCCGGGGTGGCGCCGAACAGGGCGCCGTCGCGCCAGACGCGGACCAGGAAGGCGCTGATGGTGCGCTTGACCCGCTCCCAGAGAGCCATGTCGTTGGGCTCGAAGACCACCCACTGGGTCCCTCCCAGGACGGAGCCCTCGATGTAGTTGAAGAGCCGGCGGACGTTGATGTAGCGCCACGCGGGATCGCTCGAGAGAGTGCGGGCGCCCCAGACCCGGATGCCGCGGCCGGGGAAGGCCCGGATCACGTTGATCCCCTGCGGGTTGAGCTGGTCGTGCTCGCTCTTGGTGATCTGCAGCTCGAGCGAGATGGCGCCCCGCACGACCTCGTTGGCGGGCGCCTTGTGCACGCCCCGGGTGTCGTCGCTGCGGGCCCAGATGCCGGCCATGTGGCCGCTCGGGGGCACGAAGATCGACTGGCCGCTCAGCGGATCGAAGACCTTGATGTTGGGCCAGTAGAGGGTGGCGTACTTGGAGTCATAGCCCGCCTTGTCGACCCGCCACTCGCGGATCTGCTGCGCGTTGAGGCCGGGCGGCGCGTCCAGGATGGCGACCCGGTCGCCCATCAGCTCGCAGTGGGCGATCATGGCCAGCTGGACAGCCTTGACCTGGTCGGCGTCGATCATGCCCTTCTGGTAGGCGGCCATCAGGTCGGGTACCGCGAGCATGGTCACGTTGTCGATCGCCTCCAGCCCGGCGAAGCCGGTCCGGTCGGCGGAGTTGCCTACGTATTCGTCAGGGGTGACGCGGGCGGGCGCGGTCGAACCGCCGCCGACAAGCGTGAGCTTGCCCGGGGCGGGGACCTTCTCCAGTGCGCCGGTGGTCCCGATCTCCTCGAGCTGGATCAGCTTGGAAGCCTTGACGGCGGTGAGGACGTTGTTGCGTCCCTTGCGGGCAGTGACGTTGTCGTAGGTCTCCTCGACCTTGCCGCCCTTGCTGATCACCAGCTTGAAGGTGTCCTCAGCGGGCTGGGAGGCCTCCGCGACCTCGACCGTGATGTCGTTGCCGGCCTGCCCGGCCTCGATGGCGAGCACCCGGTAGCCGCTCAAAGCCTTGTCCTTGGCCGACGGAAGCTCCGCCTGGGCGGTGGGCGCGTGGCCGTTGGCTCCGACGCGGACGACGTAGGCAGCGCCGCCGCCGTTCAGGAAGTAGCCGTAGACCGAGTGCGCCAGGTAAGAGCCTTCCAGAAAGCCGCCGAAGGTCTGCGAGTACTGGCTCCAGTTGGTAACCAGGGTCGGCGTGTTAGCGGGTCCCCGCTCGGCGAGGCCGACGAAGGCGGCTACCGCCGTCCCGACCCCTTCGATCGGCCGGGAGCCGGCTTCCACCTCCTCGACGTATACGCCAGGTGACAGGTAATTGGGCGTGGGCAATCCCCTCCATTGAAGATGGCTATCGGATTGCTGCGAGCGTCGCACCGCGGGCGATGGGGGACAAGGGGCGACTGGACCGGTGATCGGGTAGCGCGCGCTGCCCCAAGGGGCACCGGGATGGACCCCAACGATTGCCCCGGCGCGACTTGTTGGGGAAGGCTAAAGCCGCGATCGTTGAGGGCGATGATCCAGGACGTGGATGAGTCTCTGCGCGCCCTCGTCAGGAAGGAAGGCCTGAACGGCTCCAAGGCCGAGATCGCCTTCGACGCTCCGACCAGGGACTGGGCCTCCCGCCGCAACACCCCGACCGTCGACCTCTACCTCTACGACATCCGGGAAGACCTGGAGCGGCGGGAGATCGCGTGGCAGGACGTGCGCGGGGACGACGGCCTGGTCACCGAGCGCAGGCCGCCAGCGCGCCGCTTCAAGCTCTCCTACCTGGTGACCGCCTGGACCCAGCGGGCGGAGGACGAGCACCGGCTCCTGTCCTCGCTGCTGGACTGCTTCTTGAGCCACGAGCAGCTGCCCGACGGTTATGCCAGCGGGTCGCTCTCGGAGGGTGGCCATCCCGTCTACCTCAACATCGCCCTGCCGCCCCCGCAGGATCGCTCGATCTCCGACGTCTGGTCGGCGCTGGGCGGGGAGCTGAAGGCGTCGCTCGACCTGGTGGTCAACGCTCCGGTCGCCGTGCACCGGTCCAAGGCCGCGCCTCCGGCGGTCCTGGAGGATCCCAAGATCGTGGTGGCGCGTCCCGACGCCGAGGCCGAAACCGCCCCCGGGGGGAAAGGCAAAGGCAAGGCCGGGCGTCCGGTGGGTACGCCCGCCGCGGCCGGTCCCCGCGAGGGCCGGCTGAAGGCAGGTGAGCCACTGACGCCGGCCATGATGCCGCTCCAGGAGGAGACTGTGCACTCGGGTAAGGAGCGGCAGCCGGGACGGATCCTGCGGATGCGCGGCGCGCCCCGTTCCTGAGTGGTGAGCGTCAGCGCCCAGCCCGGGCTGGAAGCCGCCGGCGTCCGCCACGTACTGAGCCGGCTGGAGCTGGTCGAGGCTCGCGTCCGGGCCGCGGTGGCACGGCGCCGCAGCACCGATCCCGATCCCGACGACCGATTTCGCGGCCTCTACATCTCACCCGCCGACGTCCAGCGGCTGCTGCAGCGGACGCCCGGGGCGCCGCCCCCGGATCCTCAGGCGCAGGCCGCCTTCGGACAGGTGGAGGAGGAGGCCGACCGGGCCGAGCAGGCGGGCGCCGACCTCCGGCTGCGACGCCTGGCCCGCAGCTTCCAGCTCGATCAGCTCGACCTGGAGCTGCTCCTGATCGCCCTGGCGCCCGACGCTGACCCTCGCTTCGAGCGCTTCTACGGCTACCTGCAGGACGACGTCAGCCGGAGGCGGGCCTCGATCGGCCTCAGCCTCGAGCTGTGCGGCCTTCCCTCGACCAGCGCGCTAGCCCGCAACCGGCTCTCCTCGGGCGGCCCGCTGATCGAGGCTGCCCTGATCCTGGTGGAGGACGGCGACCGTCCCTTCCTGACCAGATCGCTGCGGGTGCCCGACCGGGTGGCGGCTCACCTCCTGGGAAGCGACGAGCCCGACGCCGCGCTGGCCGGACTGGCCCTGACCTGCCAGCCGGCGGCTGCGCCAGAGGGCGGGGTGCTGGCTCGCTGGCTTGGAGGTCGGGATCGTGGCCTGGCCTACGTCCGGGAGCAATCCGGCGCCTCCGGGGCGTCGCTCGCCGTGGCCGCGCTGGGCGAGGCCGGCCGGGCCTCGCTGGTGCTCGACCTGGAGCGCCTGCGCGGCGACGACGACGTGCGCCTGATGGGAATCCTGGCGGCGCGCGAGGCGCGCCTGCTCGACGCCGCCCTGATCGCCACGCCGATCGACGCGCTGTCGGCCCGTGGGATGGCCGCGGTGCGCGCCTTCGCCGAGCTGCCCGGGGTTGTGATCCTGGTGGGTTCCAAAGGCTGGGACCCTGCCTGGTCGCGCACCGTCCCCCTCCTGCTCGAGGTCGGCGGGGCCACCGCCGCGCAGCGCGAGTCCCAGTGGAGGGAGCGCCTGGACGGCGAGACGCCGCCGGACTTCGACCTCCTCTCCACGGTCGGGCAGTACCGCCTGACCGCGGACCAGGTCTGGCGGGCCGCGATCGCCGCCCGGCTGCAGGCCGCCGCCCACGGGCGGCGGGTCGACGAGGCCGACCTCAAGGCGGGGGCACGGGCCCAGAACGCCGCCGGGCTCGAGCGCCTTGCCCGGCGGATCGAACCCGCGGTCGCCTTCCAGGACCTGGTCCTTCCGGCCGAGGTGCTCGAGCTTCTGGTGGACCTGGTGGTCCGGGCTCGTCAGCGCGAGGTCGTGCTCGGGACCTGGCGCATGGGCGGCGCCTCCTCACGCCGACGCGGCTTGACGGCGCTGTTCGCCGGGCCCTCAGGCACCGGGAAGACGA
Source organism: Chloroflexota bacterium (assembly GCA_005881425.1). GTDB lineage: Bacteria > Chloroflexota > Dormibacteria > CF-121 > CF-121 > CF-120. The sequence goes on from VBIC01000023.1 coordinate 15,577, forward strand.
TGGCCGCCGAGGTGTTGGCCATGGAGCTGGGGCTGGACCTCTACGTGGTCGACCTGGCCACCGTGGTCGACAAGTACGTGGGCGAGACCGAGAAGAACCTGGACCGGATCTTCGCTGAGGCGGAGCGGGTCAACGGTGTGCTCCTCTTCGACGAGGCGGACGCGCTCTTCGGCAAGCGGTCCGAGGTCAGGGACGCGCACGACCGCTACGCCAATGTCGAGGTCGCCTACCTGCTGCAGCGGATGGAGCTGTTCGACGGGATCGCCGTCCTGGCCACCAACCTGCGCGCCAACCTGGACGAGGCCTTTGCCCGGCGCCTCGATTCGGTGATCGACTTCCCCGAGCCCGAGCCGGATGCCCGGCGCCGGCTCTGGGAGCGCTGCCTGGGAACACGCATGCCGCGGGGCGACGACCTGGACCTCGACTTCCTGGCCGAGGCCTTCAAGCTCTCCGGCGGCAACATCCGCAACATCGTGATCGCCGCTGCCTACATGGCCGCGGAGTCACGCGTGCCGGTGACGATGACCGACCTGGTGCGCGCTACCCAGCGCGAGTACGCCAAGTTGGGCCGGATGACGGTGGAGTCCGAGTTCGGTCAGTACTACCGGCTACTGCCCTAAACGCCTGTAGAGGCAAGACCCGAACTGGTGCTGGCGGGGAGGCGGACCTGGTAGATGTTCCCCGGCGCCAGGTGGTGCGAGAAGCGGCAGACCAGGTCGTCGATCGGGAAGCGCCACGGAGGGTAGGAATGGATCGCGAGCACCTCCAGCCGCTGCAGGGAGAGGAGGTCGAGCATGGCGCGGTGCGTAAAGACGCGAAGGTGTCCTTCGGTAGTGTTTCCCTGTCCCAGTGCCTTGAGGCGCCGGCCGAGCTTGGCGCGTGACGAGTTCTCCAGGAACAGGGGCGAGATTCCCGCCAGCAGGAGCAGTCGATTCGCCCAGTAAGCGAGGTTCGGCGTCGATAGGAGGAGCACGCCGTCGGCGCTGAGCAGCGCCTTGAGGGACTCGAGGAGAGCGTCCGGACTGAAGACGTGCTCGATGACCTCGCCGCAGAAGATGACGTCGAAGGCTCGCCCATGGAACCGGCACGAGAGGTCGTCCTCGTTCAGGTCGACCTGCGCGAACTCGTTCACCGGCACGACCGGCGGGACGATGTCGCATCCCGTGTAGCTGTCGCCGTCGAGCAGGTACCTGGAGAGGATCACCTCCGGCCCGCTGCCCACGTCGAGGACCGACACGGGACGGCCCAGGGCCTTGCGATGTTCCACGTACAGCCTCAGCATCCGGCGCATGCGCGGATTGAGCTTCAGGC
>VBIC01000023.1:16894-23905 GCA_005881425.1 Chloroflexota bacterium
TCGCGGTAGAAGTCGCCAACCGTCGAGGGAGTCGCGTCACTCCTGCCGGTGTCCGCCTGCGGCCCGACGTCCCTGGCCCCCGCTGCCACAATTAGTACAGTCTACAACTGTCGCCATCAGTCCGCAACCGTATTCGGTTGGTCGTGTAAGCGCAACCGCCATGCGGCATGGCTGTTGTGGATGCAGAATCTCAGGCCCCGGTTCTGAAATGCGCGCTTGTTTACGAGTTAAACGACTTGTTACTTGAGACGGGCGATTATTCGTTCTAGTTTCGCTCGATCGGTTCGTACGGAAGGTCCTGCTGCGTCTTCTAGTCGAGTAAGTACACTCTGAAGGACAGGAAGGGCGGATCGGATCCCAAATTCGTCGATTAATGCCAGAGCATCAAAACGCCGACGAGCGTCTCCATTGATGACCCAGGATGTCAGGATCCGGTCGACGACCTGTCTGTCCTCCTCATCGAGGCGCCCGTAGAACTGAGCGAGGCGAAGGACCGCCTCATGTGAGAACTTGGCGCTTTGGGCCTCGATATCAAACTGAGCCCAGACGTCTTCGAAATCGTTAGCCGTTAGACCACTCATTGACCAATCAACGAAATGAACTCTGGCGGAACTTCGTACGGGAACTGCATCTCAAACTCGCCACCTGGCATATTGAAATTACGGCCGGCTCGAGTAACTCTAGGGACATCGTAGCCCGCTTTGCGAAGACCGGCTAAGTTGATTGTCAGCACGCTATTGGTCAGCCCCCGGTTCGGAGGTAGCGCGAGATCGATCTGCGCCTGCAGCGGACTGAGGCTGCCATTGAGTGTGACATAGGAACCTGGTCTAAGACCATTTCTTTGGATCGATGCCACCAGGTCCCGGAAGGTGTAGTGGTAAGCAATGTCAGCGGCGGCTGCGTCTAGCCCCTGTGCTGTTTGTCTTTCTGCGGCCTGGGCGGCCCTTGCGGCCTGGCCCTCCTTTGCAGCCTGGCTGAGGCGGGATTCCCAACTGTCGAGCAGCCGAAGCACTCCGGGTTCAGGATTCCGATGCGAATTGGATGGCAGATCCCAATCGCGAGACCGCCGCAGGGGAGTTCCGGACGCCAGGAGTTGCCGCCGCCAGACGCTGTGAATGAATCGCCCGAAGCGCTATCCGGGGGCGGAGAGGCAGGGGATGGCGGGAGCGCCGGCGTGGTGCTGCTCGCGGGTGGATTCTTCGGTGGGCAGGCGTTGTCAACGAAGCAGGGATTCATGCCGGTGGGGTCGGTCAGGGTCTCGGGGTTGCCCTCGGTGTAGGCGTAGCGGGAGAGGCCGAGGACATCCATACCGCCGCCGGGGAGGATCCGGTCCGGGCTGGCGAACTGGCCGGTAATGGGGTCGTAGTAGCGGGCGTTGAAGTAGTCGAGGCCGGTGACGCTGTCCGCGTGCTGGCCGCCGAAGCCGAGGTCGGTGGGCATGGTGCCGCTGCTGTAGCGCAGGTTCCCGTAGGGGCCATAGAGGTGGCTGCTGACTGAGGAATCGCTGGCCCGGACCGCGACGTTGACGCTGCCCAGAGCGTCCCCGGCCAGGTAGTAGAAAGCGCCGTTGACGGCCATCGCGATCCGCATCCCGTTGGCGTTGTAGAAGGTCTGGGTGGTGGTCGTGCTGCCCGAGGTCGCGACCTGCTCCAGGTTGCCCACGTAGACCGTGGTCGTCGTAGTCCCGTTCTGGACGGCCTGTTGGGCCACGCGGTTGCCCTGGTTGTCATAGAGGAAGGCGTCGGTGGCAATCGGGCTGCTGGCGGCGTTCTGCCAGTTCGCGAGGCGCCCTTCGGTGTCGTAGCTCAGCTGGGCTGGGGAACCTGAGATCCCACCGCAACCGCCGGCAGTCAGGCTGCCGGAGTAGCGGCAGGTCTGGTTGCCGGCCGGGTCGTAGGCCAGCCAGAGCCCACCCAGGTTCGTCGCTCCGTGCAGGTGGCCGGGATCGCTGTAGTAATAAGAGCCGCCGCGCGTCTTGGGGTCGATGATGCTAGTCCGCCGACCCAGGGAGTCGTAGCTGAAGCCGAACTGGTAGCCGGCGGAGGTGAGGCTGGTGCCGGGCGTAACTGGCAGGCTGCAGCCGCTGGGGGCTCCGTAGCTCCCGCTCGCATCCGTGCCCGCCCAGGTCAGCCGGTTGAGCTCCTCGTAGCAGAAGCCCTGGGTATCGGTCTGGCCCGAGAGGGTGGTCGTGGCCGAGGTCACGTTGCTCGCCGGGTCGAAGATGCGGCTCTGCTCGAAGAGGGTGGTCGAACCATTGGCAAGGCGCACGTCGTTGGGGCGCAGCAGCTGGTCGTAGCTCCAGCTGGCGCTGAGCCCGCCCAGACTGGCGCTGGTCATCAGGCGGGCGGGGCCGCCGTAGCCGGCGTAGACCGCGTTGCTCAAGAGGCTGGTGTTGCCCTGCGAGGTGCTGACCGCGGTCAGCCAGTCGCCGCTGTAGCTATTGGTCACCACCTCGCCGGTGGGATACGTTTGACTCTTGAGGTTGCCCTCGTCGTCGTAGCTGGCCTGCAGCGGATAGCTGGCGCTGCCCACGATCAGGGTCGAGTTGGTGACCCGGCCTCGCCCGTCGTAGGTGTACGAGTAGCCGCCGGAGAGCGACGTGCCGGGCTCGCTGAAGCTCTCGCTCGTGAGGCGCCCGGTTCCCGAGCCGTGGCCAGACTCGTCGTAGGTGAAGGTCTCGTAGGCGCCGGTGGCGCTATCGGTCGAGTTGCGCCAGCGGGGAAGGTTGAGCACGTCGTAGCCGATCCAGACGGTGCCCGCCGCGATCCGGGCGTCCACCGAGCTGCGCAGGTTGCCGGCCGGGTCGTAGCCGTAGGCGGTCGTCCCTGAATCGGGATCCACCAGCTGCCGCAGCCGGCCCAGAGCGTCGTAGGTGTAGCCGGTGGTGTGCGAGTTGTCCGGCTGGAGGATGGCGCTGAGGTCGCCCAGATAGTCGTAGGCGTACTTGCTGGTGGCGTACATGCTGTAGGCCGGCGTCCCCGATCCGTTGCCGGTGAAGAGCTGCTCGTAGTCCGTCCGCCCCAGCGCGTCGGCCAGTGAGACCCGCTGGTGATGGTTGGCGTCGGTCGAGACCGTCTCCTCGTAGCAGCCTGGATCGGGAGTCCCCGGCAGGCTGACGTTGCAGACCGAGCCCCGGAAGATCGTGGACGTGTTGCCCAGCGCATCGGTCGTGCTGGTGGGCCGCCCCAGAACGTCGTAGCCGTAGGCAGTCGCCTTCTGAGCCAGGTCGGGCGGCGAGTAGCCGCTGCCGCTGGCCACGAAGTAGGGGTTGCTCTGCTTCGCCAGCCGGCCGGAGGCGTCGTAGACGGCGTAGCGGACCACGTCCTGGTTGTTGACTCCGGGCGTCCGGGTCTCGACCAGGCGGCCCCAGCCGTCGTAGAAGGAGCGCGAGGTCAGGGTGTTGAGGACATCGATGCGCTGGACCTGGTCCACCTCGACGCAGACGCTCGTACCCGCGCACGACAGGGTGTAGCGGGTGTCGGTGGTCCGCTGGCTGGCGCTGTCACCCGGCAGGATGACGCTCGTCACGCGGCCCAGCGGATCGTACTGATACGAGGTCTGCTGGCCGTTGGCGTCGGTGCTGGACACCGGCCAGAGCCCGAATCCAGTCCAGTAGTAGGACCCTGAACCGTAGCCGGTCGTCGTGGTCTGGTCTTTGGCGTTGGTCTGGCTCAGCACCAGCGTATGGAAGGTCGCGTCATAGGCCGTGCACCGGCTGGCTGCGCAGGCCGTTCCCGCGTGTCCGTCCGGATCCGTCGTGGTCAGGAGGTTGCCCCAGGAGTCGTAGGTGTGCTTGGTGGCTGACAGCCCGGTACGATCGCTGAATGTGTTGGCCGCGGTCCCGCAGCCGGCATAACGATCGACTTCCGCGACCTCGGGCAGGACTGGAATCACGCTCCCGCTGCGCACCGGGCCGGACGGCGCTGGGGTGTAGCTGGTGTAGGTGCAGGCATAGCGGTTGCCGCTCTCGTCCTCGGTGTCGCTGAAGCTGGGTAGGTTGATCAGGTAGTTGGCGGTCACACCCGAAGTCAGGGCGTTGACGCTGTCGTTACCCGTGTACTGATAGGCGTGGATGATGGTGGTCGGACTGCCGGCGCCAGACCAGGGTGCGGCGCCGCCGTTGCTGCTCGCGATCGATTTCACCACCCGGCCGTATGCGTCGTAAGCGTAGTTGGTGGTCAGCTCCGGCGCGGCGCCGCTGCCGCTGGTCCCTTCGAGCACCTGGTGCGTCTGGGCAACGGTGATGTCGCAGGCCGCCACCGAGTTCTGCGGGTCCAGCTCTGAGACCAGGTTGCCCTTCCAGTTGCCGTAGCCAGCCACCGGCGAGCCCGCGACCGCTTGCCTCGTCCCGCCGTCGAGCGGCGGGCAGGTCAGGTTGTAGGCCGTGGTCACTTCGCGGACCGGGATCTGCTGCGATGTGTCCGCGAAGTGGTCGAACCTGACCTCCCGGCCGTGGGCCGCGTTGCCGAGCTGCCACCAGGGGTCAGCCACGCAGCTCGCCAGCGGCGGGTTGCAGGAGCCGGCGGGCAGCTGCGCCGGGTCGTATACGCCCCAGCCCTGGGTGGTGTAGTAGTAGTGCTTCTCGAAGGAGTTGTCAGGCCGGGCCACCCAGGTCTGGGCGAAGCCCATGAACTTGCTGTTGTAGAAGTCGGCGTAGTCGTTGTCCGGCTCGCTCCCCCAGTAGAAGCCCTGGTTGCAGTCAGAGCAGGCCCGGGCCGCATAGCTGGTCAGCCGGTAGCCGTAGCTGGTGTGGCGGGCCACCCCGTTGCTCGAGTCGTCCTCGGCGGTCATCACCACGTGGCTCCAGCTCTGGTCGTCGGTCCCAGTGCACGGGTACGTGCCGACGCCATTGCAGCCCAGCGGGTCGAGGACGTCGGAGGGCCCGCCGTGGGTGTTGTTGCGGGCGTCCTTCCAGGTGAAGGACTGCTGCAGCCCCATCCCGTTGTTGACGCTCTGGAGGTAGTAGCTGTTGCCCTCGTAGCTCTGGCTCCAGAGCCAGCACAGGGAGCTGCCGGTCGGACCGCAGTTGCCGCTCGAGGCCGACTTATAGACGTCGTCCTCGTAGTACTGGTAGAGCTCGCTGTAGGTAAAGCTGCGCGCCGGCATCGCCAGTGGAGTTCGGGTCGTGGTATTGCTGCCCACCTCCAGCAGCTGAGTCAGTTTCAACCGGCCGGCGGTCGACTCCTGCTTGCCGGTGGCCGGGTCCGGGATGGTGACCGGCCCGCCCTGGTCGTAGCTGAACTGGTACTGGCGCAGGGTGTTCCAGGCGGCGCCGGGGCTGGATCGGACCTGGACGCTGGCGGCGTTGAGGAGCAAGGTGCTCTGAACGGTCGGGCTGGCCAGCCCGCTGCTGGAGGAGAGATCGACCGGGTCGTCGCAGCGCAGGCTGCCGTTGGCCGCGCAGGGCGTGCCGCCGTAGGTTGCCGAGTTCCCGGCCACGAACTGGACCCGCATCAAGGGCGCCCAGCCGGCTCCGCTGCAGGCTGCCTGGGCGCTGAGGCAGCCCGGTGAATCCCACTCCACGGTCGACAGCACCGTGTCCCGCGGGTAGGTCATGGTCGCCGCCTGGTTGGGCTGCAGGTCCTGCTGGTAGCTGACGTGGACCTGGTTGCCCTGGGGATCGGTGATCAGGTCCAGCAGCCAGCTGGCCAGGTACTCCTTGCCGGCGTTGCTCCCCGTCGGCTGGGCATAGAAGACCAGGGAGTCAGGGGTGCAGCCGAACTCCTCCATGATCCCGTTGGGCAGGAAGGCCCGAAAGCAGGGCAGGGGAGGGGTTGGCCGGCTTTCAGGGTTCTGCCAGGCGCCTGATGCGTAGGCGATGTGCATGATCGAGCCGTCGCCATTGCTCCCGAAGACGTCCAGCAGGCCCGCGCCCTGCGAGGCCGCGTCGACTCCGGTGGAGCCGGAGAGCGACGGCGTGCTGACCGAAACCCACCCGCTCCAGCTCGAGCCGTTGAAGGTGTCCTGATAGAGAGCGCCGCCGCTCCGGGCGAACAGGTCGACGTGGTTGGCGCCCGAGGAGACCGCCCCGGGGGAGGAGCTGACCGGGAATCGCGTCACGAATTTGGTTTCCGGGTTGATGGAGACGGGCAGGCCCAACGACTCCCAGGCGGGGAAGCCGGTGGCGCTGTCCCAGGCCCGGTGCCAGACCGCACCGTCGTTGCCGGCCCCGAAGACGTCCAGGTGGCCAGATCCCCACGTCGGCGCGCCCCACGATTCCCATCCGCCCCAGCCACTGCTGGTGAAGGTCCGGTGCCAGACGTTGCCGTCGGAGGCGATGACGAAGACGTCGACCCGGTTCGTGCCCCAGGAAACCGCGCCCGGGTCCTGGGTCAGCGTCAGCCCGCTGGGCGTGCCCAGGTTCTGCCAGGGCTGCCAGCCACCGAAGCTGGAATCGAATCCTTTCTGCCACAGGTTGCCGTCCGTGCCCCGGGCGAAGACGTTGAGATGGTTGACGCCCCAGGAGGCCGCGTCGGGGCTGCCCACGATTCCCCCCGCCAGCGATTCCCAGGCGTGCCAGCCGCCCAGGCTCGAGTCGTAGGCCTGGTGCCAGAGCGCTCCGTCCCGGCCCCGGGCGAAGAGGTCGATCCGGCCCGAGCCCCAGGAGACCGCCGAAGGGTCGCCGGCGATGGCAGGGTTGTAGGAGTAGACCCGGGCGTGGCTCTCGGGGCTGGTGTGCCAGGTCACCGGACTGGGGGTGATCGCGTTGGCGCTGTCGTCGTTGCTGAGCTTGATGGTGGTAGAGGGAGGGATCAGCTCGGAGGCCGTGCCGTAGGGATCGTTGAGCAGCCAGGTGTCCTGCCAGTTGGAGCCGCCGGACTTGGCCGGGACATTGTGCTGGGCCCAGCTGACCGACCCCAGTGACAGGTTCCAGCCCTCGCCCACCCAGCCCGCGGCCGCCTGCGGGTTGTGCTGCTCCGCGACCCCGGCGCTGCCGTAGGCCAGGGAGAGCGGCGGGGTCAGGCCGCCCGGACCCGCGGGGACGTCGAGCGGGTAGCTGGCGGTCAGAGA
>VBIC01000177.1 GCA_005881425.1 Chloroflexota bacterium
ACCCCGCAGCAGGCGGCGGCCGCCTTCGCCAGGCTCCCGCGTCCCGCACAGCGGATGGAACGCCTGATTCGGGAGTCCTGCCGGTGTTATGGGCTCGGGGCGGGCTGGCTGGACGCGGCCCGGCGCGAGGCGAAAAGCGTCCCGGCGCTCGACCGCGCCGTCCGTCTCCAGGATCGGGCGCTGGGCATCCTGATTCGCGCGGCGCTCGGCAATGTCGCCCTGGACGCCCAAACCATGCAGGTAGTCAAGGCGCTCATCGACTTTCCGTTCTGGAAGGCGCTGATCGACGCCGGAATCCCAAAGGATAAGGCGCCCGAGGTAATCAACGACCTGGTCCAAAGCCGTCTGGAGAAAAGGAGGTAAGGCAGTGGAAAGCGACGTTACGACGAGACCCTATACGATGGCCGACGGCGAAGGAAAGGCGACCTGGTTCGCGGGGGCGCTTCTCGTTCGCAAGGCGGCAGGTAGCGCGACCGACCATCAATTCGACCTGCTCGATCAGACCATGCCGCCGGGCTACGTCGTGCCTCGCCATATTCATCACACTGCGGACGAGGCTTGGTACCTGCTCGACGGCGATATGAATTTCTATTGCGGCGGCGAGGAGCTGCCAGCGAGCCGGGGAAGCTGGGTATTCGCCCCGCGGGAAATCCCGCACACGTTCAAGGTCGGGCCGCGTGGCGCACGGGCCTTGACGTTCACCTTTCCCTCGGGCTTTGCCGGCTTCGTCGAAGAATTTGGCGAACAGGCGCCGACTCGGATCGTGCCACCGCCCGGTCCCCTCGACGAAGGGCGCCTGGTGGAGCTGGCGCGAAAGTATCACATTGAGATCGTCGGGCCGCCGCCAGCCTAAGGGTTATCGAGGAACGGAATGACTGCCCGCGAGAGTGCCGGGCTGAGGTTGATGTCATAGTGGGTCAGTCCCGGCAGGATCGCCAGGCGGTGGTGTGTCATCCCCGAGCGGTCCCAGTTGGCGTCACGCTTTCCGCCGCCCAGCAGTCCGAAGAGCTCGACCGCGTGCGAGGGTGGAAGTCCGTCGGCATCTCCGATCACGATCATGACCGGCATTGGGAGTCTGGCGACTTCCGCTGACCAGTCGTAATCGACTTTCAGCGCGGTCGTGAGCTGCGTCACCAGCACCGGCCAGTCCTCCGTGCGCGGCGCGATCCGCGCATAGGCTTCGTACATCGGGCTCCGCTTCAACGGCTCCGCGGTCTCAGGGCCCATCGAATCCATACCGGCGGTCATCTCCGGATACCAACCGTTCCGCTTGAAGACAGCCGAGACCAGGACCAGCCGTTCCACCAGCTCAGGGTGCTGGATTGCGGTGCGCAACGCTACCGCGCCGCCCAGCGAGAAGCCCATGATCGCGGCACGCTCGATCCCGAGCTCCTTGATCAGCGCCGCGATGTCGTCGGCCATGGTCTCGAATCGCATCGGCCGATCGGCCGCCGGCGAGCGGCCGTGGGACTGGAGATCCACGCCGATGACACGACGCCCATTCGCGAGAAGCTCGACATTGGGGCCGAACATCTCGACTGACCCGAAGCCGCCGTGCAGCAGGACGAGCGGTGAGCCGGTTCCGAAGACCTGATAGGCGAGCTGGATGCCGTTGACGTGCGCGACCGTGGAAACACTCGTTGGAATGCTCATCTCGCCCTCAATTTAGCGCAGGCGCCCAGGTCGCCAGGGTTGGCCATCACGAAGACCGCGACGACGGTGACGGTGACCGGTACTTTCGTCGTAATCGTGAACGGCCCCGAGGCGCTCGTGCGCAGGCGGAAGCGCCAGGTCGCGGCGTTCCTCCGCTGGGCGGCGGCTCGCGAGCAGGTGGGGCGGTCCCCACGCTGGTCGCAGCGGCAGGACATCAGGGAGGCGGCGGAAGCCGCCGCCTTCTTCGATGAGCAATGGTGGGGTCTGGTCGTCTTCACCTGCTTCGGGCGGATCGAGGGCGCCAGGTTCGTCGCCTCACGCTTCCGCCGGCCCAGGCCGGATGCCGCGCGGGTGCTGGCATCCCTCGAGCTGCCGCCGGGATCGCTCGGGCACGACCGGGCCCGGGCCGGCCACCGGGGCGCCAAGCTGGCGCTGGTCAGCGCCTGCCTGCGCGCGCCAGAGTTCGAGGAGATCCTGCTGCGGGGCCACGGGTTTGGCCACCGTTACGAGCGCCTGCGCGCGATGCGAGCCAGCTACTGGGGACGGCGCGGCTGCTTCGACCTCACCTTGAGAGCCGGAGCGCTGGCCATCGGTGGGCAGCGCTACGGTCCGG
>VBIC01000172.1 GCA_005881425.1 Chloroflexota bacterium
TGTTCCGGGACAGCCTGCTGAGCAACCTGATCGGCTTCGACTACCACCGGATGCCGGCCTCCGAGGCCGCCGGGGACTTCATGGCCCGGCTGCGCCGCATCCGCGACCAGCAGGGCGACGGGCGCGACTTCCTCGTCGTGGTGGCGCTCGACGGCGAGAACGCGTGGGACTTCTACCCGCGCGAGGGGCACGACTTCCTGAACGCGCTGTACGAGGAGCTGGACCGGGCCGAGGACGTCGTGTGCACGTCCGTGGGCGACTTCCTCGACCGCCACCAGGAGCGCCGGCAGCTCGGCCGGCTGCACGCTGGCAGCTGGATCGGGTCCAGCTTCGACACCTGGGTGGGCGACCCCGAGCACGCCGTCGCCTGGGACCTGCTGGCCGAGGCGCGCGACTGGCTGGAGGACTACGCCGCCAACCACCCCGCCGACCCCGGGCTGGAGGCCGCCTGGCGGGAGATCCACATCGTCGAGGGCTCGGACTGGTTCTGGTGGTTCAGCCGCAAGCACGACTCGGGCATGGACACGATCTGGGACAACCAGTTCCGCCTGCACCTGCGCAACGTCTACAAGGTGCTGGGCGCCAAGGCCCCGACGTCGCTGTTCCGGCCGATCCTGGACTCCACCATCACCGAGGGCCGTCCGCTGCCCGAGGGCCTCTTCACGCCGCGTAGCGCGGACGACCCGGCCTGGCGGCTGGCCGGCCGGTTCGAGGTGGGCGCCGGCTTCGGCGCGCTGCACAAGCCGGTGGAGCTGGTCGAGCGCCTGCTCTACGGCTCGGACGAGTCGCACCTCCACGTGCGGATCGACAGCCCGCTCTCGGCCGCGCAGCTGGCCGAGGCCGGCGTGGTCTCCTGGCTCTACGTGTCCGGCACCGCCGCCGGCGACGAGATCGGGGAGCCGTTCGCGACGCCGCTCCGGCCGGCCGCGATCGGGGACCTGGGGTTCGAGCCGGGGACGATCCTCCACCTGACCGGGCGCGAGCTGGTCGTGGCCCGGCTCAACGAGAGCCTGACGGGCGCCGTCCCGGTCGCCACGGACGAGGCGCCGGCGCCGAACTGGATCTCGGTGCCGTTCCGCGTCCTGGGCAGGGCCGGCGGCGAGCCGCTCCAGCTCGCGCTGGTCGTCACCAGGGAGGGGCGGGACGTCGAGCACGTGCCGCCGGTGGGCTCGCTGGGCCTCCGGGTGCCCCGCGGCGCCGGCCGGGCTGGCGAGGGCGACGGGCGGCCGCTCAGGGTCCTCATGGCGGCGGCCGAGGTCGCGCCCTTCGCCAAGGCGGGCGGCGTGGCCGACGTGACGGCGGCGCTGGCCAAGGAGCTGCGCCGGCAGGGTCACGACGTCCGGCTGGTCCTGCCGCGGTACCGGCAGATCTCGCCCCAGCGGCTCGGGCTGCGGACCGTGCTGGCCGGGCTGCGGGTGCCGCTGGGCGAGGACGCGCTGGAGTGCTCGATCCTGGAGGGCCGGCTCGCCGACGTGCCGGTCTACTTCGTGGACTGCCCGGCGCTGTACGACCGGGATGGCATGTACGGCTTCGGCGACGACGACGCCCGGTTCACCTACCTGTCGCGCGCGGCGATCGAGATGCTGCGGCCGCTGGGCTTCATGCCCGAGGTGATCCACGTCCACGACTGGCACTCGGCGCTGATCCCCAACCTGCTGGAGCGCCTCTACGCCGAGGACCCGGAGCTGTCGGGGGTGGCGACCGTCCTGACGCTGCACAACCTGGCCTTCCAGGGCCAGTTCGGGCCCGCCACGCTGCGGC
>VBIC01000108.1 GCA_005881425.1 Chloroflexota bacterium
AGGCATAGACCGCCCTGGCCATGTCGCCGGGGGCGCCGTGCGCGCGCAGATAGCGCCCCGCCGCCAGGATCGCATCGTGCGGATCGTCGACGTTTCCGCCCTGGCCGTAGCTGGCCCAGGTGGCGGGCATGAACTGCATCGGCCCCAGCGCGCCCGCCACGCTCGTCCCCTGGATCCGGCCCATGCTGGTCTCGATCAGGTTGATCGCGGCCAGGTACTCCCAGGGGATGCCGTAGCGGGCCTGCGCCTCGTGGTAGTAGGCGAGCAGCACGTCGGGCTCGGACGGGGTCACGATCCGCCAGTGCGGAAGGCTGGTCCGGAGCCCGTTCAGCTCGCGGATCTGCTGCGCGGCGCTGAGATTGGCGGAGACCACGTCACGCAGGTCGGAGGGGGTCAGGCTGAGCAGGCGCGGGGCCCAGTCGGGATGGGCGATCAGCTCCTGGTAGGCGTCCTGCTGGCTTTCGCCCAGGACCGGGAGCTGCGTGTAGTGCGTGGTCGAGGCCCGGATCCGCGCCTCCAGCACCCGAAGCCGGGTGGCCAGCTCAGCCAGCTCGTCCGCAGGCGCGGCTGAGACCGGCGCCGGGGCCGGTGAAGCCATTGCCTCGACCGGCGCCGCCGAGGGGCTGGGCCGGATGGGCGGGGCGGCAGCCGGCCGGCTGCTGGAGGCGCCGGCGGGACCGGCGCAGGCGCTCAACAGAGTCAGCCCGGCCAGGGCGGCCCAGACGGTGCGGCGGAGCGAGGCGGCCATCTCGACCGCTACCCATAGCATGTCTGGCGCCGGGGCTCAAGCAGAATACCCTGCAGGAAATCGTGAAGTTCCGGAGTCTGGCCGGCGGCCTGTAACCGGGCAGGCGCGGCCGCCGTAGAGGGGATGGAACAGTGGATGACGCGGAGGCGATCGACCTCCTACGGCAGGGCGATCGCCGCGGGCCGCAGGTCCTGATGGAGCGCTACCAGATGAGTGTCTACAACCTCTCGTTACGGATGCTGGGCAACACGGCCGACGCCGAGGACGCCACCCAGGAGGTCTTCTTCAAAGCCTTTCAGCGCCTTGAGCAGTTCCGAACGGGGGAGCCCTTCGGCGCCTGGCTCCAGGGGATAGCGCGGCACCAGGCGATCGACATGATCCGGCGGCGCAGGACGATCCCCCTGGCCGCCGCCGAGCCCTCCCGCAGCCTGGACGTGGAGGCCGCCGCCATTGCCTCTCTGGATCGGGCCCAGGTTCAGGCCGCGCTGCGCCAGCTGGACGGCCGGGAGCAGGCCCTGCTCGTCCTGCGCTACTGGGAGGACCAGCCGATCGAGCTGATCGCGCGTACGCTCCGCATCTCGGAGGGCGCCGCCAAGGTGGCTCTGCTCCGGGCCCGCCGGGCGTTGAAAGAGCGCCTCGAGGCGAGGAAGGGAACCGGCCGTGCGCTGTGAGGACGCCCGGCCGCTCCTGCTCAAAGGGCAGCACGCCGAGGCGGAGGCCCACCTCGAGAGCTGCGAGATCTGCTTCGGCTGGCTCGAGGCGCACGATCCGATCGTGGCCGTGCTCCAGGCCGCGCGCCCCACGCTGAGCCCGGTGCCGGCCAGCGTAGCTTCCACGGTCCTGGCGCGGTGGCAGCCGCATCGGGTATCGCTGGGGATGGGCATCGCGGCGGCGATCGCGCTCTCGGTCCTGGGCCTCGGTCTTTCGGCCCTGTCGATCCTGGCGGCCCCGGCGCTCGCCGCCTCGTTCCTGGCCTCCGTGAGCGACCTCGCCGCAATCGTCCAAGCGGTGGCCGCGGGCCTGCTCGCCGTCCCGCGCGCGCTCCTCTTCGACCAGCCTCTGGGGCTCGCCGCCTTCACCGCGGCGACCGTCGCGGCCTGCGCGCTCTGGGCGCGCCTCTACCAGCAATCCCAACTCCCAAGGAGGACCGTCTCATGAAAGTCTCACGCCTGGTGCTGGCGCTTCTGGCCACTCCCCTGATCGCCATCGCCACCGCCTCGGGCGCGGTTGCCGCCGATCGCGCCGGCGCCGCGCGGGACGCCGCCGACGCCATCCTCTCCAGCGGGCAATCGGTCACCTTCGGCGGCGACATCAGCGTACCGGCGGGCGAAACTCACCAGGGCGACCTGGTCGCCTTCGGCGGCAACGTCCGGGTCGACGGCACCGTCACCCAGGACGTGGTCGCGCTGGGGGGCAACGTCGTGATCAACGGCACGGTCGGCCGGGACGTGGCCAGCGTCGGGGGCTCGGTCAGCCTCGGGCCTCACGCCATGGTCGGGCGCGACGTGGCCCTGGCGGGCGGCTCGCTCGATCGCGCCACCGGCGCGGTCGTGGGCCGCAACGTGACCTACGCCAACCGGGACTTCCAGTGGGACGGGGCCCCCGCGCTCGCGGCCTTCAACCACCGTGGCTTCGGCGGCTTCGGCTGGGGCGGCGTGGCCTTCGGCGTGATCATCGCCATCGGCATCGTGCTCCTCGGCCTGGTGATGCTCCTCTTCTTCCCCCGCCAGTTGCTGGCGACCTCGAGCACGGTCGAGCAGCGCCCGATGGAGAGCCTGGGACTCGGATGCGCCGGCGTGATCGCGGGCCTGGCGCTGATGGTCCTGTTCGCCATCACCATCATCTTCATCCCGGTCAGCCTGGCGCTGGCGACTGCCATGACCATCGCCTGGCTCTTCGGCTGGGCCGCGATCTTCGTCCTCACGGGGCAGCGGCTGCTGCGCACGGCCAACCGGGCGCAGGAGCTCGTCCCCGCCCTGCTCCTGGGCGGACTGCTGGTCGGCATCCTGGCCAACATTCCATTCCTCAACTTCTTCGTCCTCCTGATCGGGGGCAGCCTGGCGCTGGGAGCCGTGATCTACTCGCGGTTCGGGACCCGGCTGCCGTCCCTCCCGCTCATCGGCAGCGCTCCGCCTCCGGCGGCTCCCCCCGCGGTCCAGCCTCCCGCCGCCCCGGCCTAGCCGGGCGGCGGCCCGGCGGCCCGGTCGCGCACCACCAGCTCCATGAGGAAGTCACTCTGGAGCTGGTAGACGTGCCCCTGGATCTCCTGTAGGGCGTGGTGCAGGTCGGCCACCAGCTGGGCAGACTCGGCGCGGACCGTCTCCCGCTCATCCCCGGCGGAGGCCTGTCGAGCCCGCGCGAGCAGGACGCGGGCCCGCTCCTCGAAGCTGGTGACCGTGACGCCGAAGACCTTGAGCGCCTTGCGAGTCCGGTCGACCGGCGGGCGCGCCTCCTCCACCGCCCCACGCTAACAGGCGTGTCGCGTGCACTAGACTCCGCAGGCAGGCATGGCCAGGCGAAAACAGCGCGACGGCGTCCTCGCCCTGGACCTCGGAACGTCATCGGTCAGGGCGGTGGTCTACGACCTGCGCGGCCGGATGGTCGCGCCCACCTACACCGACCTTCCCTACCGGGTCGACACCAGCGCCAGCGGGCAGGTCTCGTCCGATCCGGACGCCATCGTCCGCCTGGTGGTACGCAGCATCGACGGTGCGCTCGCGGCGGCGCGCAAGGCGAAGCTGAGGCTGCTCGCGGTCTCCACCTCGTGCTACTGGCACAGCCTGATGGGTGTGGACGGCCGCGGGCGCCCCACCACCGAGCTGCTGACCTGGGCCGACACCCGGGCCGCGCAGGAGACCGTCGGCCTGCGCCGGAGTGAGGACGAGCACGCCTATCACGCCGTAACCGGCTGCTTCTTCCACGCCAGCTACTGGCCGGCCAAGCTGCGCTGGCTGGACCGCTCGCGGAAGGCCGCGTTCGGTCGCACCGCCTGCTGGATCGGCCTCGGCGAGTATCTCTATGAACGCCTGCTCGGCGCCCGTCGGGTCAGCCTGTCGATGGCGTCGGCCACCGGCCTGCTGGACCTGCACGCCTGCCGTTGGGATCCCGCGGCGCTGCGCCTGGCGGGGATCACCGAGGAGCGGCTTGCGAGCCTTGGCGACTGGAGCCAGCCGATGCGCGGCCTCCTGCCCGGCCACGCCCGGCGCTGGCCCGAGCTGGAGTCGGTTCCCTGGTATCTACCGCTCGGCGACGGGGCGCTGGCCAACGTGGGCGCGGGCTGCGTGCGCCCGCAATGGTTCTGCGTCACCATCGGGACCTCGGGCGCGCTGCGCGTGATCCTGGAGCGCGCCAGCCTGAAGGTGCCCTGGGGCGTTTGGGCCTACCGGCTGGATCGGCGCCGGATGGTTGTGGGCGGAGCGCTGAGCGAAGGCGGCAACGTCATCCGCTGGCTCACCGACAGCCTGGGTCTGAGGCATCGAAAGAAGGTCGAGGCCGCGGCCGAGAAGGCCGCCCCCGACGGCCACGGCCTGACCATCCTTCCCTTCTGGGCCGGCGAGCGCAGTCCCAACTGGCGCGGCTCGGCGCGCGCCGCGATCACCGGCCTGTCGCTGGCGACCCAGGCGGGCGACCTGATGCGCGCGATCATGGAATCGATCGGCTATCAGTTCGCGGCGGTCTTCGACGCCATGCTCTCGACCGTCCCCAGGCCGCGGGGGATCGTGGCCACGGGCGGGCGCCTGGCGCACTCCCCGGCCTGGTCGCAGATCCTGGCCGACGCGCTCGGGATCAGGGTGATCGAGTCCCCGCAGCCCGAGGCCTCGAGCCGGGGGGCGGCGCTCATGGCTCTGCACGCGCTCGGCCACCTGCCCGGCCTCTGGCGGCAGCAACCGTCGGCCGGCCGGACGCTCCGTCCCCGACCGCGCGTCCACGCGCTGTACGCCGCCGCCAGGGCGCGCCAGGAGCGCCTTTACCAGCTCCTGCTTCCGGCGGCCGGGGAACCCGAGCCTGAGACGCCGTCCGCTACGAGCAGCTCGTCTCCACGACGCCGCCTCAGCGTCGCGCGGGGATCAGGTTCCAGAAGGAGGAGTCTTCGAAGCCGAGGCGCCAGACGCTGATCCCGCGCAGGCCGTACTCGTAGATCAAGGGCAGCTTGCGCGAGATGGTGTCGCCACTCTCGTACCAGAGCTCGTGGTGGACGCCGTAGAGCGTGTAGCTGAGGTGCATCTCGTCCTCGACGGGATCGAAGACCGGGGTCGCCCCCGATTCGGCGGCCAGCGTCATGGCGTCGTCGATCGAGCTGGACGAGAGGTTGCCCGCCCGGTCCCAGTCGTGATAGTAGGTGGGGACGCCGAGGGTCGCCTTGCCCGGCGGTACGCCCTGGAGCGAGTAGTCGAGGGCCTGTCGCATCCAGGGCCGGCCGGCGACCGAGCCCGGTCCGGTCAGGCCGTTGTGCTCGTCGTATGTCATGAAGGCGAGGAAGTCGGCGGCTCGGGCCAGCGCCGGGAAATCGTAGGCTCCCGACCAGGTGTGGTAGTAGTCGAGCCGGTCGCCGGTCGAGGTGGCGTCGCCGTCCAGCCGCGGGATGACCGCGACCGAGAGGCTGAGCCCGGCCGCATGGAGCGCGGCCGCGGAGTCCTGGACCAGTGCGGTCAGCAGGTCGCGGTCAGTCCAGCGCACCTGCTCGAAATCGAGCTGGAAGCCGGCGTAGCCGTAGGTCTTCGCCTCCTGCACCAGCCGGGCGGCGAAGCCGAGCCGCCTGGCCGGGTCGGCCAGGATCGCGTGGGCGACGTTGGGATCGACACCGGCGTTCTGGATCAGGGGAACGATCTGGACTCGATGCGCGTGGGCCGCGTCGATGACGTCCTGGTAGGCGGACGCGGTCAGGCTGCCGTCGGCGTTCGCCACGTACCAGTTCGGGCTGAGCATGTCGATCTGATCGAGGTGCGCGAACAGCGCCGCGTGCGCGTCGGGCGTGTTGACGTAATAGAGGTTGGCCAGCCTGCCGGGCGCCAGCTGCGTGATCTGCGCCGGGACGGTGATCTCAGCGGTGCGGGTGACGGTGGTCCACGATCCCGCGACGTCGAGGATGCCGTCGTCCACGCTGGCGCTGACGTGCGCGCCCAGCGGAATCCCGCTCGAGGTCACCTGGACGGTGCGCGGATCGACCCAGCGAAAGCCCGAGGCCTCCCCCGGCACCTCGATCAGGTCCTCGGCCAGCACCCGGTCCTTGACCGGCCGGGAGAACTGAACCGTGGTCAGCAGGTTCACCGTAGCCGCGGCCTGCAGGTCGTGGAGGCGGGTGCTGATCGCGGCCTCGAGGGGCCGGATCACGGTGAACGGCGCGCGCCGCCGCGCCGGGCCCGCGGCGATCTCCAGCAGATGACGGCTCCCGGGCTGGAACGCGTCCGGCACCGCGATCGCCAGCCTGCCCAGGCTCCGGTCACCGCTGGGAATCGGCAGGCGCCGGCCGTCGACCGCCACCGACCACAGGCCGGACGGTATCGGATGGCTGAGGGTGGCCATCACCCTGGGGCGCGACGAGGCCAGGGCCTGGCCGGCCGAGGGTACGGGATGCCCGTCGATCTCGAGGGTCGAGACCTCGATCCGCTGCGAGGGGCTGACCATCAGGATGCCCGCTCCGGCGCCTGAGAGCGCGGCGCTCAGGATCAGGAAGGCGCCCAGGTGGCTCCGTAAGGACATGCTCGCCGAGTATTGCCAGGGGCCAGGTCCCCGACAAGCGATCGCACTGCAACCTACTCAGCCTCAGCGGCTGCCATGGAAGCCCTACCCGCGGCTATCACCTGTAGGCGTGTGAAGGCCCCCGCCGTCGGGTAAAACTATCTCGTGGATCTTCTCGATTTGCTGCGGCGGCAGGCCAGCCGGTTTCACTGCCCGAAGTGCGGCCAGACGATGGCCGATTGCGGCCTGGAGATGATCGCCCATACGGACGCGGAATCGCTGGTCCGGGTGACCTGCGTCCACTGCCAGGACACGCGCATGATCGCGGTCCAGGTCCAGAGTCCGGAGGAGACGGTGGCCAGGCCGAGCGTGCTCGACGAGCCCACCGGCGAGCGTCCCGTGGTCTCGACCGACGAGATCCTCGACGTGCGCCTCTCGCTGCGCGAGCACGCGGGCGACCTCAAGAGCCTGCTGTAACCGCTCGGTAACGATCCGGCGGCCGCTGGACAGCGCTCGAGGCGAGCCGTAACATAGCGCCGTGAAGAGGGGGTCTTGGCGCGCCCTGCTGGTGCTGCTGTTGAGCCTGGCGGCGCTGGCGGTCGACGGCCTTCCTGTGTCCGCCGGCCTGACCGTGCCCGTCTATGGCCAGCGCGCCGCCCGCTGGGCCCACCAGGGGCTGGGCACGGATCCCATCGACACCATCGGCAGCTCCGGCTGCGCCCTGACCGCGGCCGCCATGGTGCAGGGCGGCTTCGGCTATCCGATCAGCCCGGACGCGCTCAACCGCTGGCTGACTCAGCACGGAGGCTACGTCCAGAACGACCTGCTGCTCTGGCGCACGGCGGTCTTACCCACCGGCGGCGCGGTGCGCTGGAAGTGGTTGCACGTGCCGGGCATGGTGCCGCAGCTGCGCACCGACGACCAGGACATCAACGACACGCCGTCCGCGACCCTGGCGCGGCACGAGCTCGACGCCGGCAACCTGGTGGTGGCGGAGGTCCGGCTATACGGCGCGATGCACTTCGTGGTCCTGACCGGTTATCGCGGCGAGACATTTTCCATCAACGACCCCTGGTTTGCCGACCAGACGACCCTGCAGGGACGCTACGGCGCCTACGCCGGCGCCGTCTACTCGGCCCAGGTCTATTACCGGCCTCAGTCCCGCTGATCCCGGCGGAGCGCGCGCCTCAGGCGGCCAGCAGGCTGGCGTCGCCGCCGCGCCGGCGGCCGACCTGGAGCGTGAGGACCTCGCAGAGCTGGGCGTAGGTCTCCTCTCGGAAGAGGGCACGCTCCAGACGCAGCTGCTCGGCCGGGGTGGCGATGGTCAGGTGGCCTCCCTGACGGGTGACCACGTCTCTCGCTTCCTCGATCCGGGCCCAGGGCACGACCCGGGGCCGGGCCTTGAACCAGGCCATTCCCACCGGCCGCACCTCGAGCCCTTCGGCCGTCACGTTGACCTCCAGCCAGGCGATGAAGAAGGTGTGGAAGAGCAGCCCCACGCTCAGGGCCAGCCCGAATCCCATGGCCAGCGCCAGGGCGGCGAACGTCCCGCTCTGGGTCTGCGCCGCCTGGAGCAGGCTGACGGCGAAGCCAACGGCGCAGGCTCCGATGGGCACACCCGGCCAGAGCAGCACGAGCCGGTTCATGGGGCTGTCGGGCCGAAAGGTCATCGCCGAGCTCTACGGTATCGACTCTCGTTGGCCCTGATATTTCGACCACACAAGCGTCGCCGAGTTGTTAGCCGGACGTGACCGTCTTCGCCTCCACGGCCTTGAGAAACCGCCGCAGACCGACCAGCAAGCGCTCGTGCGTGCCGCGCGCCACCAGCTCCGCCCTCCACCCGGACCAGCATCCCGACCGGGGTCGCCTTCAAGTGCTCGATGCTGAGCCGGGTCCCGACGGTCGCCTCCCCGGGCTCGAGATGGTCCGCCACCGCCAGGAGGGACGCCCACTCGAACCAGTGGCAGAGGATGGGCGTGGCCAGGACGCGGACCCCGGCATTACCGAAGCGCTCCGCGCTGTGCTCGCTCTCCACGCGCTGCTCCAACCGGCCTCGCGCGCCAGGCGGGACGGGACGCGTCAGACGTCCAGCTCTCGGGTGTCCAGGTCCTTGAGCTCGGTCGGCCCCGACAGGCCGTGGTCCTGGAGGATGCGCAGCAGCCGCAGGATGTAGCGCGCCCCGTTGAGGTTGACCCCGTGCAGGCGGGTCAGCGTCTGGATCGCCTGCAGCTTGCGGATGTCCCGCTGCGAGAAGCGGCGGCGGTTGGTCGAGGTCCGCTTGGGGATCACCAACCCCAGGTGCTCGTACATCATCAGCGTCCGCGGGTGCGTCTGCAGGATTTCCGAGGCCACGCTGATGGTGTAGATCGGCTTGTCCAGCGAGAGCGCGGTCTCCGCGCTTTGCCGGCGCGTCACTCCTTTAGCCAATCCTCGATCCCCTCCGAGAGGCTGCTGGGCGTGGTGCGGGCCTTGATGAGGTACTCGTGCGCCCCCAGGTGAAGCCCCCGCGCGACCAGGTCCTGCTCATCGTAGTTAGACAGGATGATAACCGGTATGTTCCGAGTTTTGTCCGCGGCCCGCAGGCGCCGCAGCACCTCCAGCCCGTCGATCTTGGGCAGCCTGATGTCCAGGAAGATGATGTCGGGCGTGAGCGAGCTGGCTTTGGTCAGGCCGTCCTCGCCGTCCACGGCGGTGTTGACCCGGTAGCCGTCGAGCTCGAGCTTGAGCCGGTACATCTCGAGGACGGCAGGGTCGTCCTCCACCAGGAGGACTTCGACCGGATCTTCCTCAGCCTGCTGGAGGTGGTTCAGCGCCTTGCGGTTGGACCTGGCCTTCATCTCAGCTTTGCAGCCGCTGCAGTATAGTGGCTCGTCCCGGCGGGCTGGGACAAAAAGTAAGGCCCTCCGAGGAGGAGGGCCCGAAGAGGGGGGCGAAAGGAGTCACCAGCCAGTATACCGCCGGTAGGGACCTTTGTCAACAGCCACGTAATCAGTAAGTGCGACCGCTCCGCGCTCAGACTTCGAGTTGCGCGACGTCGATGTCACGCAGCTCAGCAGGCGCCACGAGACGGTTCTCGTAGAGGACCTTGAGCAGCTTGAGGATGTAGCGGACTCCCGCCAGGTTGACCGAGTGCTGCCGGGTCAGCTTCTGGATGGTCTGCAGCTTCATGATGTCGCGCTGGGAGAAGCGCCGCCGGTTGGTCGACGTGCGCTTGGGAACGACGAGACCCAGGTGCTCGTACATCATCAGCGTCCGGGGATGTGTCTCCAGGATCTCCGACGCCACGCTGATGGTGTAGATGGGCTTGTCCAGTGAGATGTTGGTGTCGCGGCGGGTCTCGTGCTTGACGGCGGTGGCCATGCGTTCCTCCAGTGGTCCGCTCGCGACGGCGGTCGGACTGTTGCACTTCATCCCATCGACCGCTCGCCCCTTGCCTGACAGCCCGGACGGTGGGAAATCTCCCCGAGTATAGGGGCAGTCCGGGGCGGCCCTCAACGTAATTCCTGTAAAGAGGTATGAATGCCTCTGAAGCCGCCTACAGCCAGGCGGCGCTTGTGTCGATTCCCCGACCGCTGTTATAATCTTTCCTGATAGCGCCACTTGCATGTGGAGGGCGCGTCAAATCCCCGCAGGGAGGTACCAGATGGGTGAGTTCGGCGACAAGGCGAAAGGCGAGATCAAGGAGAAGGGCGGCAAGCTGACTGGCGACCCCGGCATGGAGTGGGAAGGCAAGGCCGACAAGGCCAAGGGCAAGGTCGAGGAAGCCGGCCGCAAGCTCGGCGAGGGAATCGACGAGACCCGGACCCCCGGGCCCGACGAGACCCCGGTCTAGACCGCGGCCGAATTCGGCCTAGACGTCCCACCGGCCCCGTCAGGGGCCGGTTTTTCGTGCCTTCCTCAGCGCCTGGGCGAAGCGCCCGGCGGGGCCGGAGCCTGGGCCGGACCGGTCGCGGGCGGTGACGACTCCGCAGTCGCGCCCTCGGCCGCCGGCGCCGCCTGCTGCCGGGCCGGCCGGGCCCGCGATTCCCTCTCGGCATCGGGATGGACGCGAGCGTGGCTGAGCGTCGATTCGCGGATCATCAGGAAGAGCAGCAGGGCTATGGCGAAGAGCAGCCAGGTGACGCCGAAGGCCCAGAGCGAGGTCATGCCGAAGATGAAGCCGATCACCGCGATCACGAAGGCCACGATCGTCGCCAGGTGCATGAACTCGTCCTGCAGGTGATGGCGGGGAAACAGGTGGCGAAGGCGCTGTTCGACCCCGCCCCCGCGAGCCCGGCTCCGGCCTGAGGATCCCGTCGCCGCCGGCGCAGAGGAGGCTGCCGTCCCGCCGGACCCGGTCTCGGCCTGGCGGGTCCCGCAATAGCGGCAGAAGCGGGCGTCCGTCTCGATCTGCTTGCCGCAGGAGCGACAGAACACGGGCGTAAGGATAACCAAACGGCCCCACCCTCCGTTTCCCTCTCGACGCCGGCCCAGCGAACTCGACCGGGGCTGGCGGCGAGCGACAGCTTATAGTGGCGTCGGCCGGTTTGCGAACAGCGCCGGCGAGGACGCGGAAGGAGACGAAGTGAGTAGCATCAGGCTTCCAGTGCAACAGGCTGTCGCCGCCATCGATCCAGCCGAGACCCTTTCCTTCCGGCGCCAGCAGATCCGCCGCCGGCGCCGTCCCCAGGCTAGGGGCGTTGCCGTCAACGCGGCCTGGGGCGTGGTCTTCCTGGTCTGCGGCTGGCTCCTCTTCAGCGGGATCTTCGGGCTGCCCGGGGCATGATTCAACGGCGTCCCAGCCGGCGCCAGATCCGCGCCTGGCGAAAGCGGCGGCGCGCCGATCTGCGGCGCGTGATCCTGATCGCCTTCGTCATCCTCTTTCTGCTCCCGGTGATGGCCATCCCGGCGGTGGCCGCGCAGACGGTCGGGCCCCTGCCCGGTGTGGGCGGTCTTTCCTCCAACAACCTGGACCAGGACACCCTGATCTTCGACCGCCACGGCACGCTTCTGGCCGACATCGGCCGCGCGGGCGACCACCGGATCGTGGTTCCCCTCAGCTACATGTCACCCTACCTGGAGAAGGCGACGCTGGCGATCGAGGACCGCACCTTCTACACCAACGTGGGCGTCGACGTGGGCGGCATCGCCCGCGCCGCCCTCTCCGACTACACCCACCGGCAGATCACCCAGGGCGGCAGCACCATCAGCCAGCAGCTGGTCAAGCAGGTCTTCATCGGTCCCAACCCTCCCAACACCATCCAGCGCAAGCTCAAGGAAGCGATCCTGGCGCTGGAGCTGAACCGTCGTTACAGCAAGCAGCAGATCCTCGACATGTATCTGAACACGATCTACTACGGCGAGCAGAACTACGGCGTCGAGGCGGCGGCGCGCGGCTTCTTCCACAGCAACGCGCACGACCTCACCCTGGGCCAGGCCGCCATGCTGGCTGGCCTGCCCCAGGCGCCCACCCGCAACGACCCGCTGCGTAACTTCGCGGTTTCCAAGGCGCGCCAGAAGCAGGTGCTCCAGGCCATGGTGGTGCAGCGCGACCTCACCCAGGCCCAGGCCGACCTGGCCTGGAAGGAGCCGCTCCAGATCTTCCCCGCGGAGAACCTGATCCAGGCGCCGCACTTCGTCGATTACGTCCTCAAGGCGCTGGGCAGGATGGGTCTGAGCCCCAATGACCACCAGGGCTACCGGGTCACCACGAGCCTCGACCTCAACCTGCAGCACGTGGCCGAGAAGGTGGTCCACGACCAGGTGGCGGCGAAGGGCAGCTATTACAACTTCCACGACGCCGCGCTGGTGAGCATGGACCCGCAGACCGGCGAGATCCTGGCCATGGTTGGCGGCTACGACTACAACGCACCCGGCGGCCAGATCAACATGGCCGATTCACCCCGCCAGCCCGGCTCCAGCTTCAAGATCTTCACCTACACCGCTGCCATCGAGAGCAAGAAGGTGAACATGGTCACCCCGATCCTGGACGAGCCTCTGAAGTTCCCCACCTGGGGCGGCGACAACGGGCTCAAGCCCTACCAGCCGCTCAACTACGACTTCCGATTCCACGGCACCCTGCCGGTCAAGCTGGCCATGGGCAACTCCCTCAACATCCCGGCGCTGAAGGTCGAGATGGTGACGGGCATACCGGCGGTGGTCGACATGGCGCACCGGATGGGGATCACCTGTCTCGGCCTGCCCTGCGACGACGGCCGTGATGTCTCGACCTACGGCATCAGCCTTACTCTTGGCGGCTATGAGGTCCGTCTCGCCGACATGGCGACGGCGGTCTCCACCCTGGCCACGATGGGCGTGCGCCATCGCGAAGCGCCCATCCTGAGCATCCAGGACGGACTGGGGCGCAAGCTGTGGACCTACGACCCGGGCCAGAACGCGTTTCGGGCCATCAGCCCGCAGGTCGCCTACGTGATCGCGTCGATCATGTCCGACGACCGCAACCGCTGTATGGAGTTCGGCTGTCGTGGGGACCTGACTCTGCCGGGCCGGCACGTGGGCGCCAAGACGGGTACCACCCAGAACTTCAAGGACAACTGGACGGTCGGCTTCACCCCCACCCTGGCGACCGCCGTCTGGGTCGGAAACCCCGACAACCGGCCGCTCAACCACAACTCGACCGGCATCGTCGGAGCCGCTCCGATCTGGCACAACTTCATGGTCCGGGCGCTGAGCGGCACCCCCGACCAGTGGTACGCCACCCCGGCAGGCATCGACACCGTGGGAGGCAATTACTACCTCTCCGGCACCGAAAGCGTCAGGAGCTCACTCGACAAGCCATGGTCGTCGTTCGCGGGCTGCAAGGTCTCGAGCTACAACCCGTACACGATGTCGCCGTCGGTGCTCTACGTCAACGGCCTGCCCTGCGTCTTCGCCCCGCCGCCTCCACCCGCGCCGGCTCCAGCTCCCTCACCCTCCAGCCTGCCGCCGCAGCTGCCGCCCGGCCTTTGCAACAAGCTGCCGATCTGCCCGCCGCCAGCCAACCACTGAGCCACCGCCGGGTCCTCGGCCCGCCGCCGGCCGCGCCGCGGTCAGCTCAGGCGATCCCCGACTCGGAGCTCTGCGACTTCTCGCCCAGGCCCTCGCCGTCCCCCAGCGGGCGCCCGGTGATCTGGGAGGCGCGGTCCCGCAGCTCGATGCCTTTCTGCATCAGGTCCTCGCGCATCTCCTCCCCGCTCTTGGGAGCCAGCAGCAGGGCCAGGCCGAAGCCCACGGCCACCCCGATCAGGAGCCCGGTCATGAACTTCTCCGCGCCGCTGTCCTCTTCCTGAGTGACGCGCGTGCGCCGCAGGGCGGCCACCGCGTCCTGGACCCGGTCCTTGACCTCCAGGTCGTCGGCGGCCTTGGTGACCCGCTCCAGCAGGTCGCTCAGCCGGTTCATCGTCTTCTCCACGCTTTTCTCGACCGTCTTCTCCACCGTCTGCTGATCCATCGCGTTCCCTCCCAGTTTGTCCTGTGACTTACGGTTGCGGCCCACAGCCTTGCCTCATTCGGCTGTGGTCTCGCGCCTGGCCTGCGGCGTGAAACGCCCCGAAGCCGAGCGGGGACGGACGCCGCGGCCGCTGTCCAGGCCAGGGGAGCCGTCTCCTTCCAGCGAGCCCTGGACCTGGCCCAGCCAGCGGGCCAGGCGACGACGCGTCACCGTCCCGGCGTCGGGCGCGTAGAGGAGGGCGACGGCGGCGCCCAGGAGCATGCCGTGCCTGAGACCCCGAAAGTACCCCAAATCTGCCTCCACGGCCGGTGCGCTCAGACCGTACAGCCATCCTACCATCTCCTCGCCATCACACCCGGGCGAGATTCTGGACTGTCGCTGTACGTCATTGCTCAATCCGTGCTGTATACTAGGCACCACCATCAGGGCGGAAAAGGTGACAGGCTGAATGTCGACACCGAAGCAGCAGGAGGAGGGGTCATGAGCGAAGTCGTCGACGAGGACGTCAACGTCCTCTTCATCGAAGACGATCCGGCTGTGGCCGAGATGTACAAGCTCAAGCTCGAGCTCGACGGGTATCGCGTCACCGTCGCCAAGTCTGGAGAGGAGGGGCTGGACCAGGCCAAGCGGCACGTGCCCGACATCGTCTTCCTCGACATCCGCCTGCCCAAGATGGACGGCTTCGCCGTCCTGGAGAACCTGCGGGCCGATTCGGTCACCCGCAACATCCCGGTCATAATCCTCTCCAACTACGGAGAGAAGGAGCTGGTGGACCGCGGCCTCAAGCTCGGCGCCCTCGACTACCTGATCAAGTCTGAGACCACGCCGGCGAGCCTGAGCCGGGGCGTGCAGGACTGGGTCAAGGAGTAGAGACACTGGCTCTCAACCGCAACCAGCGGCTCAAGGGGGCCTTCGATCTGGACAAGCCCCTCTACACCATCAGCGTCGCCTCCGAGATCCTGGAGACGCATCCGCGGACCTTGATGATGTACGAGGACCTGGGCCTGATCGAACCCTATCGCACCGCCACCAACCGGCGGCGCTACTCGCAGCGCAACGTGCGCAAGCTGCAGGTGATCCAGCAGCTGACCCGTGAAAAGGGCGTCAACCTGGCCGGCGTCAAATACATCCTGATGCTCCTCGAGTCCCTCAAGCAGGGCGGGGTGAAACCTCCCGAAGACCTCAAGCAGGTCTACGAGCTCTACTCGGAGATCATCTAGACCGGCGTAACCGCCCGCCGTACCTACTCCCGTTCAAGGGGAGGTCGAGATGACGCTACCGGGGCGCGCGGGCATCGGTTTGATGCTGATCGGAGGATTGCTGGCCGCTTGCGGCGGGACCGCGGGCTCGCAGGCCGCTTCGTCCCCGTCGTCCACGCCCTCCTCCAGCCCGGCCGTCTCGGCCAGCGCCTCGCCGTCGGCCAGCGTGACGCCCACCATCATCGCCATGAACGCCGGCGCCATGGGCATGATCGTGGTGGCGGGCGCCAGTCAGATGACCGTCTACACCTTCTCCAACGACCATCCCGGGGTCAGCAACTGCGCAGGTGCCTGCATCGCTGCCTGGCCCGCGCTGGCGGTTGCGGCCGGGCAGACCCCGACCGCCGGACCCGGTGTCTCTGGAACGCTGGCCACCATCACCCGCGGCGACGGACCGGTCCAGGTGACCTACAACGGGCTGCCGCTCTACTTCTTCCACAACGACCAAAGCCCCGGCGACACGCACGGCAACTACACGGGATGGAACCTGGTCAGGCCCTGACCTACTCCTCGAGCGGCCTGCCGTCTTCGTCCAGGCGTTCGCCGGTATAGCTGTCCTTCGGATTGTCGACCGCGTAGTTGGGGCGCGTGCGCACGTGGATCGCCGCTTCCTCGGCGCTGGGCGCGCCCGCCTCGTCACCCTGCTCCGCCTGCCAGTCGCTGGCGCCCTCAGGGTCGTCGGTCTCGGGATCCTGAAGGCGGGCCACCTCGTCTGAGCCGCGGACCCGGTCCGGCACCTCCTCCCGCAGCCGCTCATCGAGGCTGTCCTGGTGCCAGTAGTCGTCGGGAGCCTGCTTGTGGTCGCGGGGCGGGATCATGCCCTCGTGGACGGTTGGATCGCCGGGTTCGGCTCCGTCGAGGTCCGGGACGCCTTCCGCGTCTAGCTCATCACTGTGATCTGCCATCTAAACAAGATACCAACCGGGCGAATTGCGGCTCGCGGACGGCCCGCACGCCCTGGCTCGCCACCGCTGACGCGGCGTCTCGCTCCTTAACCTGTGGCTAAGACGGGACCGTCGTCAGGACTGGCCAGCCTTTCTTCATCGAGGTTTGCGGCCGCCGCAGCTGCCGCGATCTCGATCGCACCAGCCTCGGGACGCGACAGCGGGCGGCTGGGCACCTGGCCGGGCGACTCCTGGAGCAGGAGCCGGTCGAGATCCACCCCGTCGATCGTCTCCACCTGCTGCAGGTGCTCGGCGATCCGGATCAGTGTGGCCTTGCGGGCGAGCAGGATCTCGTGGGCGGTCCGATACGCCTGGTCGGTCAGGCTCTTGACCTCGGCGTCGACGTCTGCGGCGGTCAGCTCGGAGAAGAACTGGCTGTCGCCGTCACCCTTGCGATGAAGGGTAACCAGCCCCAGCCTCTCGCTCATGCCCAGCTCGCAGACCATCGAACGGGCGATGTTGGTGGCCTGTTCGATGTCCTGCTTGGCGCCCGAGGTGACGTCGCCGAAGATGATCTCCTCGGCCGCCCGGCCGCCCATCGCGGCCGCCATGCGGGCCACCAGCTCCGACCTCGAGGTCAGGTAGCGGTCCCGGGTGGGCAGCTGGATGGTCACGCCCAGGGCCTGGCCCCGGGAGATGACCGAGACCTTGTGCACGGGATCTGACTTGGGCATGGATTTCATCACCAGCGCGTGCCCCACCTCGTGATAGGCGATGATCGCCTTCTCCTCCTCGGTGATGGCCCGGCTCTTCTTCTCCGGGCCCGCCATCACCCGCATGCTGGCCTCTTCCAGATCGTGCGTCCCGATCGCCAGGCGGCCGCTGCGCGCCGCCAGGATGGCCGCCTCGTTGAGCAGGTTGGCCAGATCGGCGCCGGTGAAGCCGGGCGTATGCCGGGCGATCACGTCCAGGTCGATCGCGGGATCGAGCGGCTTCTGCGCGGCGTATAGAGACAGGATGGCGCGGCGTCCGTTGAGATCGGGAGCGTCGATCGCCACCCGCCTGTCGAAACGGCCCGAGCGCAGCAGTGCGGGGTCGAGCACGTCCGGCCGGTTGGTGGCCGCGATCACCACCACGGCGCTGTCTGTGGTGAAGCCGTCCATCTCGACCAGCAGCTGGTTGAGGGTCTGCTCCCGCTCCTCGTTGGTGCGGATGTTGGATCCACCGCGGCGGCGTCCCAGGGCGTCGATCTCGTCCAGGAATACGATGGAGGGTGAGTTCTTCTTGGCGTGCTTGAAGAGGTCGCGCACGCGGGCGGCGCCGACGCCCACGAACATCTCGACGAAGTCCGAGCCGCTCATCGAGAAGTAGGGCACGCCGGCCTCGCCGGCCACCGCTCGCGAGAGCAGCGTCTTGCCCGTGCCGGGAGGCCCGACCAGCAGGATGCCGCGGGGCATGCGCGCGCCCAGCTGGGTGAAGGTTTCCGGTGACTTGAGGAATGTCACCACCTCCTCGAGCTCCTGCTTGGCCTCGTCCACGCCGACCACCTCGGCGAAGGTGACCTGCGTCTTCTCCCCCTGCTGGGACTCGCCCAGGTGCTTGGTGAAGGCGCCCATCGGGTTGCCCAGGAGGTTGCTCCGGCGCAGCAGCATGAAGAGGATGACGATCAGGACCAGCAGGCCGAGCAGGTTGGGCAGCAGCGGCGCCAGGCTGCCGTCGTCCTCGACCGTGACCTTGACGCCGTCCTGGCGCAGCTGGTCGGTGATCGCCATGGACGGCTCCTTCTGGCTCCAGAACCGGTTGCCCTGCCGGTCCACGAGCAGCATCCGCTGGCCCTGGACGGCCGCGCTTGCGATCCCGCCCTGGTCCGCCCGGTTGAGGACCTCGCTGATCGGGACCGGAGGCTGGGCCCAGACCGAGTTCTCCGCGGTGTGGGCCGCGATCCAGGCCGTTCCCACCACCAGCAGGATCAGCAG
Source organism: Chloroflexota bacterium (assembly GCA_005881425.1). GTDB lineage: Bacteria > Chloroflexota > Dormibacteria > CF-121 > CF-121 > CF-120. The sequence goes on from VBIC01000108.1 coordinate 17,976, forward strand.
CGCCACGCCTGGGATGAACACCTGCCGCTGGCGCAGCACCGACCAGTCCGGGCGCCGGTTCAGGCGTGGCCCGTGGATCGATCTGATGCGGCGCCATAGGTTTCTCATCTGTTCTTGCCTCAGTAGGCGACCGGCTGATCGAGGGACGCGATCAATGATTTGTCGGTCACTGTCGCCGGCCGCTTCCAGAAGGGATAGGCGGTGATAGCCGTGCTCTCATCGCCGGTGATGCCGTTATCGGCGTCGGCCAGCCGGTAGAAGGACCAGCTGATCCCGCCCTGGGCCCGCGTCTCGTCCATCGAGGCCACGATCTCGTCGACCGGCGGAGACCCCGGAGTCCCATTCTCCAGAGCGGCGTCGTAGGCCTGGGCCGTGATGCTGAGCGGACGCTGGAAGGGGTTGACATTCCGATCGTGGAACTGCGCGAAGACCTGATCCAGGTAAGTTCGAACGCCGTCCGCGCCGGAAAATTGCGGCAGCCCGGTCGCCCGCCAGTAGGCCATCGGCGCGAAGACCTGGCAGAAGCGGGACATGGTGGCGTAGGCCGAGCCCTGGTGGTCGTAGGGCGTGGGATAGGCGCTGGCGATGAGCAGGTAGTGATCGCCAAGGCTCGACCGGATGGCGCTCAGGTACTGGCCCACGTTCGGGTCGTAGGTGATCTGCTCCATGGTCAGCGCCAGCCCATCGAGACCCTGGCCCTGGTCACGAAAGCGCGCCGCCGCCACGGCGTCCGCGGCGTCGCCTGCCGGGTCCTGGAGCACGGGCTCGATCCAGCCGATCACCTTCAGCCCCGCGGCGTGGGCCAGCGGCAGCAGGTCCTGAAGGGCGTTCGAGGCGTAGAAATGACGGTGCGAATCGGCGATCCGCACGTAGATGTGGCTGAGGTCGGCGCGCACCGCGGAATCGACCAGGCTCGCGGCGCGGTCGGCGTCGGGATCGGTCCAGTCACCGTCGAAGACCATGAACCAGCCGCCCTTCCCCTCGATCCCCGCCAGGGCCGGCTGAGAGAGAGGCAGGGCGAAGTTGCGGGCCTTGAAGACCGGTACCTTGGGCGCCGCCGTGGGGCGATCGAAGACCTTGAGCAGGCGGGCCGCGTCGGCCTGGTCGCCGGCCGAGGCGTCGAGGGCTGCTCGGAGCGCGAACGGCGGCGTCAGCAGCATGAAGAGCAGAGCCAGGACGGCCATACGTTCACCGATCGCAGTCAGGTGCCTTACCATTGCCCTCATGCCGAACACGCGGCAGCCGCGCCGGCGCACCGTGAGCCTAGCGACGGCACCGGCCCCGTTCAAGCGCCGGTTGGCACGCCTAAGGTGATAAGGCTTCCCACACCATCCGCCCCGCGCTCGCGGCGCCTGTCATGATTGCTGATAAAATGCATATAATGCTTTGGCAACGTCGATTTGGAGGGCGGACCGGTGGCCATGCCGCATAAGTCGAGCGAGGTGTCGGACATGTTCGACATCGAACCGCGCACCCTGTTCGTTTACGAGAGCGAGAACCTGATCGCGCCGGAGCGCACCCCCACCCAGCGCCGGCGCTACTCGCGGCGGGACATCGAGCGCATCCGCCTGATCCGGGAGCTGACCACGGTCCACGGCATCAACCTGGCCGGGGTCAAGGTCATCTTCTCGCTGATGGAGGCGGCGATCCGCAACCGGCTGCAGATCCCGGAGGGAGACTTCCCCGAGCTGGCAGCCGCCCGCCACCTCTGGGACTAGCAGCCGAGCCCAGCCGGGCGCTCGACCGGCTCGCCGGCATCCCGCCCTCCACCCTGCTGCTGGGCCTCGACTTCGACGGCACCCTGGCCCCCATCGTCGCCAAGCCTGGACGGGCCCGCCCCGATCCGGAGCTGGTCGAGGTGCTGGGCGAGCTCACCCCCCGCCTGCTGTCGGTGGCTCTGATCAGCGGCCGGGACACCTCCATGCTGGCTCAGCTGATGCCGGTGAAAGGGCTGCGCCTGATCGGCAACCACGGGCTGGAGGAATGGCGCGACGGGCGGCCGGCCGCCATCCCGGCGGTGCAGCCCTACCTGCCCGCCCTGGCCCGCGCCCGCCGGGCGATCGAGCGGTTGCCCGAGCTCCGCCTGCCCGGCGTGGAGCTGGAGGTCAAGCTGGCCATCGTCAGCGTCCACTTTCGCAACGCCGGCGACCCCACCGGGACCGGCCGGGCCTTGAAGACGGTGCTGGAGCCGATCGTGAGCGGATGCGGCCTGACCCTGCACGCGGCGCGCCTGGTCTGGGAGGTCTGGCCGCCGGTGCCGGTGGACAAGGGCGCCGCCGTGCGCCGGCTGCGCGACGAGCTCCAGCCGCAGGGCATCATCTATATCGGTGACGACGTGCCCGACGCGGCCGCCTTCGAAGCGCTGGCGGCCATGCTGGACGTGGTCACGCTCGCGGTCGGCGTGCGCTCGGCCGAGGTGGCGGCGGAGACGTTCTCAGCCTGCGACCTGGTCCTGGGCGGGCAGCCGGAAGTCCACGGGCTGCTGCGCCGGCTGCTCGAGCACGCGATGCAGATCCCTCCCCCTTGACGGGGGAGGGTAGGGTGGGGGTGTCGCAGCGCAGGTTCAGCGAACCGGTTCGGGCTGGCGAGCGGCCGAGGGCTCGACCAGGTCGCGGATGTCCTGAAGCTGGGCTGAGATCCAGCGCGCGATGTCGTTCTGCTCCACCACGGTGCGCATCCGCTCGGCCCGGCTGAGCCGCTCCACCGGGTCCATGAGCAGGGCCTGATGCAGGGCCTCGGCGGTCGCGTCCACGTCGAAGGGGTTGATGGTCAGGGCCCATTCGCCCAGCTCCTCGTGCGTGCCCGCGTTCTCCGAAAGGACCAGCACGCCCCCCCGGCGGTTGACCACCATCCCCTCCTTGGCGACCAGGTTCATGCCGTCGTAGATGGGGTTGACCAGCAGCACGTCGAACTGCCTGTAGCCGGCCATCGCCCGGGTGATGTCGTCTCTCTGCTCCATCCGGATCGGCAGCCACTCACCCGTGGCATGGCGCTCGTTGATCCCCCGCACCGCCTGCTGGACTTCGCGGGCGTACTCCCGGTATTCACGCACGTCCTGACGGGTCTTCTGCAGCAACGCCCACATCGAGACCCTGCCGCGCAGCTCGGGATGGGCCTGGAGCAGACGGTCGAAGGCATAGAAGCCGCGGACGATGTTCTTGGAGAGGTCCATGCGGTCCACGCGCAGGATCAGGTGCTCCGGCCGCCAGCGCAGAACCTCGCGCTCGACCCGTTCCACCGCCGGGGTCGCCGCCGCCCGCTGGAAGGCGTTCACGTCGATCGAGATCGGGTAGCTGCGCACCCAGACCGTGCGCCCGCGATAGAAGGTAGTCTGCTGCCGGAAGTCGACCGGCAGGCGCATGTTCTCCTCGCAGGTGAGCAGGAAGTTACGGACGTCCGATGAGGTCTGAAGCCCGATCACGTCCGCGGCGAGCAGGCCGTCCATGATCTCGTCTCGCATGTACTGGGGCAGCACCTTCCAGTACTGCGGGGTGGGCCAGGGGATGTGGACGAAGTGCTGGAGGACCGCGTCGGGCAGCTCCCTGCGCACCAGCCTGGGGATCAGGTAGAGCTGGTAGTCGTGAGAGAGGACCAGGGGACGCTGGTGGCCCCGGCGCGCCTCGCGCACCACGTGCTGGGCGAAGAGCTGGTTGACCCGCCGGTAGCCGTCGGTCCAGGCTCGATGGGTGGTCTCGTCCAGGATCGGCGCCTGGGCCAGGTTCCACAGGAAGTGCTGGACGAACCAGAGCAGGGGGTTGGAGATGGTGTTGTAGTACATGTCGTAGACCAGCCGCGGCGCGCTGACCCAGCTGACCTGGAAGCGGCCGCCATCGGACGTCTCCAGGATCATCGGCTCGCCCTCGTCGTCCAGCCGGAGCTGGGTCTCGGCTTCGCCCCGCGCCGCCGCCACCCAGACCGCGCCCGTCGCCTGGGCCAGGCTGGAGAGCCCGGTGACCAGGCCCCCCGCCCCCCGGGAGAAGAGCGGCGCCTGCCCGTCTCGCGACACCACGTCGACCGGAGCCCGGTTGGCCGCGATGATGGGATGGAAGTCCTTGAGCAGCCGGCGGGCGTACTGCTCGATCGCGGTCATGACTCGCTCAGCCCTTTGCGCTCAACCTGACGATAGTATGCCCGATTCGGGTCTTGCCCTGTTTGCCAATATGTGATATTGTCAGTGTCATCTTAATCGATAGGGCCTCGGGCCGGTCGAATCAGGGGACGGCAGGGATGGATCGGGTGGCATCAGGGCGAAGACGAACCGCGACGATCGCTTCCGGCCGTGCCGTATTCACGCCCAGCATCGCCAGCGAGATCCTCAACCTGCACCCGCGGACCCTGATGATCTACGAGTCGGAGAGCCTGATCAAGCCTCAGCGCACGGCGACCAACCGCCGGCGCTATTCGGAGGACGACATCCGGCGGGTCCGGGTGATCCAGTTCCTGACCCGCCAGAAGGGGGTCAACCTGGCCGGCGTCAAGTACATCCTCCGGCTGCTGGAGGCCCTGGGAGAGCAGGGCCTGAGCGCCACCGACGTCCACGAGCTCGACTCCCTGGACGAGGTTGCGGGTCCTTCACTGAGCGCTTAGTGGTAAGCGTCACGCTCCGTTAAAGCCTTGACAGGCTTTCGCAGATATGTAACAGTAATGGTGTAAGGAAAAGGGGCGATGAACGCCGGCATGTCGACTCAAGAAGGGAGCCAAGACGAATGCTGAGTGATGCCATCGAGGAGATCCATCGGGAGCTGCAGGCGGCCGAGGACAGGCACGAGGAGGAGATGCGACGGCGGGCGGACGTGCGGACCGTTGACGCCTTCCTGCTTCGGATCGAGAACCTGATCGAGAACCGCCACGCCGAGGTGCCCCTCCCGCTGATGGACGAGATCGTCCGCTTCACCCGCCCCTTCAGCCGCAAGCTGCTCCGGGCCCTGAACAAGAACGTCACCCGAGATCCGGTTCGCGTGCTCGACGTGCTCTTCGATCTCCAGCAGCTGCTGCTGCCGCGACTTCTGGTCGCCTGACAGGCGGGGCAAAGGGGGTTCCGAGAGGGGAAAGGGCAGCCGGCGCACTCATCAAGCCGGTTAGCGCCGCCAGTTGAAAATCGGGCGCGCCCCGCCTAGTCTGCGCGGTCGGCTGCCGTAGTACCCTGTCGAGGAGCATCCGATGGCGCACCCGCCCACCCCCTCGCGATTCACGCGGACCGTCCGGCGACGCTGGTGGATCGGCCCGATCGTGGTGGTAGTGGTGGCAGGCGCCGTCGCCCTGAAGCTGCTGACCGCCCCGCTGCAGGTCAGCGCCAGCGTCAGCGAGGGCGATCGCGAGGTCGCGCGCACCTCGGGCATAGTCCTGACCTTCAACCAGAACATGAACCAGGGATCGGTCCGCAACGGGCTGAAGATCGTGCCCGCCATCCCCTTCAGTGTCAAGGTTCGCGACCCGCGCACCTTCGAGGTCCACGCGCAGCTGCACGCCGACACCGCCTACGAGCTGCGCGTGGCCCAGGCGACCAAGGCAACCGGTTTCGGCAGCCTCAGCTACGTCGTCCGCTTCCACACCGAGCCGGCCCCGGCGGTCACCGCGGTCACCCTGGGCACCTCGCCGCTGAAGGACGGGCAGCAAGCGGTTCCCCTGCGAGGCACCCTGGCGGTCGCCTTCTCCCAGCCGATGGACGCTCGCCGCACCACCCTGCTCCTCGACGGCGCTCCCCTGGCGCTGACGGCGATCACCTGGAACTCCGCCGGCACGCTGCTCTCCGCGCCGGTGACGCTGGCCCACAGCCGCAGCCACTCGATCTCGGTCCCGGCGAGCTCGGTCAACCGCCGCCAGGATCCGCTGCTGAAGGCCTTCACGCTCTCCTTCACCGCCATGGCGCAGGTCCCCTCGCAGGGCTCGACCGACCGGATCGGCGCCTCGGACGCGCCCATCCTGATCCAGATCGAGAACAGCGACCAACCGACCGTGCGCCCTCAGTCAGGGATGCAGCAGGCCGACATGATCTACGAGTACATCAGCGAATATGGAATCCCACGGCTGACCGCCGTCTACTGGCATCCGCCGTCGAGCTTCATCGGTCCGGTGCGCAGCTGCCGCCTGATAACCGTGCAGCTGGAGCAGATGTACCGGGGAATGATCTACTGCTCGGGCGCCAACGACTACGTCCTGGGCAAGGTCTGGCAGTGGCCCAATGTCGTGTACGACTACACCTACATGTACCCTTACATGTTCCGCACCGGCGACCGGGTGGCTCCCCACAACGTGATGGCGCGTCCCGACCAGATCACCACCCACACCGCCCAGGCCAACCTGGGAGCGCCAGCCTACGACGTCACGCCCACTCATCCCGACGCGCCCCTGCCCGGGGCCACTCCGGCCACCACGATCACCGTCTCCAAGCACGGGGCCGTCTGGCGCTATGACGCCAACCGAGGCGAGTACCTCAAGTGGCAGGACGGCCGGCCCTTCATGAACGCGGGCACCGGACAGGTCCACGCCAAGACGGTCATCGTCGAGAACGTCACCTCCTATCTCGACGTGACCCCGGCCAACACCTTTCACGGCTACCATACCGAGTACTACGAGCTGGCCGGCTCCGGGACGGCCGACGTCTACACCAAGGGCGGAGTCGTCCATGCCACCTGGCAGCACCCTAACCGCGACCTGCCGGCCGTCTACTATGGACCGGACGGCAATCCGATCGACTTCAACACCGGCCTGACCTGGGTCCACGTGATGGGGAGCGACCAGTAGGGCCGCCGTCAACATTCACTAACTCGGAGGACATGAATTGAGCGTTGCCCAAACCGTTCGTCGCCGCTGGTGGATCGCGCCACTCGTGATCGCGCTGATCGCCGTTGCCATCGTGATCAAGATCATCACCACTCCTTTGCAGGTCAGCGCCAGCGTCAGCGACGGGGATCAGCAGGTGGCCCGGACTTCCGCCATCGAGCTGCGCTTCAACAAGGACATGGATGCCGCCTCGGTGCGGCAGGCCTTCGCCATCAACCCCTCGGTCTCGGTCCGGGTCAATACGATCTCGCCACGCGACTTCGAGTTCTGGCCCAAGATGGCGCCGGCGACCCGTTATCGAGCCAGCCTGAGCAACGCCCATGAGGCCTCGGGCGGGGGCCGGGTCAGCGCGGCCATCACCTTCAAGACCGAGCCGGCGCCCACCATCAGCAAGGTCCTGATCGACGGCGCCGCGGTACAGGACGGCGCCAGCGGCATCACCCCCAAGGGAAGCGTGGCTCTCCTCTTCAACCAGCCAATGAATGCCGCCAAGACCACCATCCGGGTCAACGACAAGCCGCTCAGCGGCCCGGTCCAGTGGTCGTCGGACGGCAGGACCGCGACCCTGCCGGTCACGCTCGGCCACAGCCATCCCTACCAGGTCGCGGTCCCCCAGGCGGCTCTGAACCGCAAGGGCGATCCGCTCGCCGCCGACTGGAAGTTCTCCTTCATTACCCGGATCGAGGTGCCCTCCCAGGGAGCGTCGGACCGGATCGGCTCCGGGGCGCCGGCCATCGTCCAGATCGAGAACAGCGGCGACGCCCGGCCCCAGGCCGGGATGCAGCAGGCCGACATGATCTACGAGTACATCAGCGAAGGATCGATTCCACGGCTGAGCGCGGTCTACTGGCACGGCATGCCCGGCCTCGTCGGTCCCGTGCGCAGCTGCCGCTTGATCACCATCCGCCTGGAGCTGATGTATCACGGCATGATCTACTGCTCCGGCGCCAACGACTACGTGCTCGGCATGGTCTGGCAGCACCCCAACCTGGTCAACGACTACAGCCATGGCGCCGGCAACGTCTTCTACCGGGCCGGCGACCGCTGGGCGCCGCACAACGTGATGATGCACGGGACGAACGCGACCGCCTTCACCGCGCAGCAGAACCTGGGCGCCCCCGGCTACGACATAGCCCCCAAGCACGACGACCCGGGCTTCAAGGGTGATCCCGGCACCCAGGTCGCGGTCGACGACCATGCCGCGGTCTGGACCTACGATCCAGGCAGCAAGGAGTACTTCAAGACTCAGGACGGCGCTCCCTTCAACAACGTGGGCACCGGGCGCGTCCACGCCAGGACGGTGATCGTCGAGAACGTCACCTCATACCTCGACATGAACCCGGCCAACAGCTTCCACGGCTATCACACCGAGGCCTACGAGCTGACCGGGACCGGGAAGGCGGACGTCTACGTCGACGGTGTGGTGATCCACGCCACCTGGTACCACCCCGATCCCAATGTGCCCGCCATCTACCTGGACCAGAACGGCGAACCGATCACCCTGCCGACCGGACTGACCTGGGTGCACGTCATCGGCTCGACCAAGTGGCATAGCGGTCTCTAGTCTTCGATAGACTCGTCGCTACATCTTGACCAGCGACGAGTCTATCCCCGTTTACATCGTTCCGCACACTCACTGGGACCGCGAGTGGTACGAGCCGTTCCAGGTCTTTCGCGCCCAGCTGGTCGATCTCTGGGACGAGCTGCTGGCGCTGACCGAACAGGACCCCGACTTCCACTTCCTGATGGACGGCCAGACTGTGGTCGTAGACGACTACCTGGCGATCCGGCCCCAAGCCCGCGGCCGGGTCGAGCGCTCGATTCGCAGCGGCCAGATCCAGGTCGGACCGTGGTACACGCTGCCTGACGAGTTCCTGGTCAGCGGCGAGCTGCTCGTCCGCAACCTGTTGCGCGGGATCGCCGACGGCGATCGGTACGGCGGCTCGACCCGGGTCGGCTACCTGCCCGATTCCTTCGGGCACACGGCGCAGATGCCCCAGATCTATTCCCAGCTCGGCTTCCGGCACGCGGTGGTCTGGCGCGGTGTGCCGAGCGCGATCGACCGCGTCGCCTTCGAGTGGGAGGCCCCAGACGGGAGCCGCATCCTGACCGCCTACCTGGGGCGAAGCTACTCCGACGGTGTGGACCTGCCCCTGGACGGCCCCAGCCTGGCGGCACGGCTGCGCGCCGCCGCCCGCGCGATCGCGCCTTTCAAACCGGCCCCGAGCCTTCTGCTGATGAACGGCAACGACCATGTTCTGCCCCAGGCCCGGCTGACGGCGGCGGTGCGGTCGGCCAGGGACCTGCTCGGCTGGGACGTCCGGCTTTCACGACTGGATAGTTACCTGGAGACTCTTCCGGAGAACGGATGGCCGCGCTGGGAGGGAGAGCTGCGGGCATCGTCACGTGCGAACGTGCTCATGGGCACGCTGTCGGTTCGGATCCCGGACAAACAGGCCTTCTTCCTCGCCGGCCTGGGACTGGAAAGGCGGGCAGAGCCGATGAGCGCGCTGGGCGGATTCGACGCGGCCGGCCTGCTCGGTGAGGCCTGGACGCTGATGCTGCAGAACGCCGCTCACGACACGGCCTGCGGGAGCGGCATCGACGCCGTCGCATCCGAGGCGCGCCTGCGCAGCGAGGCGGCCGCGCAGGTCGTGGACGAGGTAGTTCGCCGATCAGCCGCCCGCCTGCGGATTCTCGCTCCATCCGGACCGGCTTCCGCCGGTGGCGAGGCCATTGCCGTCTGGAACCCGAGCCCCTTCGAGCGCGACGACCTGGTCGAGCTTCTCCTGCCCGCGCTTCCACCGGGCGGACAGGATCTGGGGACGCTGCAGGCCCAGCGCCAACCCGGACCGCAGCGCTTTCCGGCCGAGGAGATCTCCCGCCTCCTCTCCTTCCTCGACGAACGCCGCATCGGCGGGCGCCCGGTGCGCGCGCTGCGCTTCAGCCGGGACGGCTCCACCGTCCGGCTGATCCTGGAAGGCGATCCGCTGGGCACGCCGCAGGACCTGGAGGAGGCACGTGGCACGGTGGAGCGTTTGGCCGCCGAGCCTGAGGTCGAGGTCTTCGAGCTCTCGGTCAGCGAATCGGAGCAGCATCGGGTGCTGGTCCAGCCCGCGCCCCTGCCGGGATGCGGCCTGGGCCGGATCGTCCCGGCGTCAGGCCGGCCGGTCCCTGGCGAAGCGGCGGTGCGCGCGAGCGCCGGCTCGATGGTGAACGATCGCCTTCGCTGCGATCTGCTTCCCGACGGCACCGTGGCGGTGCACCACCTTCTCAGCGACACCCGTTATCAAGGGCTCATCCGCCTGGTGGATCAGGGTGACGGTGGCGACGAGTACAACTTCTCGCCCGTCGGCGAGCCGATCTCCCTGCAGCCGCTCGACGGCATGGAGGCACGGGTCCTCGAGGTCGGACCGCTGCGCGGCAGCCTCGAGCTGCTGGCCCGTTACCGGATCCCGGCTGGACTCCAACCGTCACGCCAGGGGCGCAGCGGGGAGGAGGTTGATCTTCCCGTCCGGCTGAGGCTGTGGCTCGAGACCGGCAAGGCACGTCTCGACGGCGAGATGGAGTTCACGAACCGGGCGACCGATCACCGGCTGCGCCTCGAGTTTCCGCTGCCGTTCGCCGCCGACCGCTCCCACGCCGACAGCGCCTTCCACGTCACGAGCCGCCGGGCGGTGGAGCCGGCCCACGAAGAGGGAGCGCCGGAGTGGGAGCTGCCCACCTACCCGATGCGCAGCTTCGTCGACGCCTCTGACGGGCAGCGCGGCCTGACCCTGATCGGGCAGGGGCTGCACGAGTACGAGCTGATCCCCGGCCAGCGGCCGCGCCTCGCCCTCACCATCCTCCGCGCGGTGGGATGGCTGTCGCGTGACGATCTCCGCTACCGAGTTGGCCACGCCGGCCCGCCATTGGAGACTCCGGGCGCGCAGCTGCCGGGCCGCCATCGCTTCCGCTTCAGCCTGGCCTTCCACTCCGGGGATTGGGAGGCGGGAGGAGCGTGGCGCGAGGCCGAGCGTGCGCTCCTGCCGCTGCAGGTCCTGGGCCCGGCCCCCACCGGACAGGTGGCTGATGCCGCCGCGGCACCCTCGATCGGAATCGAGCCCGAGACAGTCCAGATGACGGCCTGCGTGCCCCGCCCGGGCGGCTTCGACCTGCGGTTGCTCAATGCCTCCGCGCGCGCGGTCGAAGCCCGAATCACCCTGATGCCGAGACCCGCCGAGGTGACGGCGGTCAGCCTCGGCGGACAGCCGGAGGCGGCACTGCCGCTGGAGGGCGGCCGGGTACGCCTGCGACTCCGAGGCTGGCAGATCGCGACGCTGCGGGTGAGGCGGGACGAGAGGAGCTGAGGGCCTAGGCCGCCGCGAACGCCTTCTCCCGGTTCATCCAGCGGGGTACGGCCTGGAGGAGGGCGCTGCCCTCGACCTGGGTCTTGATCACGTACTCGAGCGCGCCCAGCTGTAGAGCCCGCTTGATCAGAGTCGGCTCGCTGAAGTTGGAGAGGACTACCACCGGAGTGTTGCGCGTCTCGTCGGAGGCGCGCAACGTCTGCAGCACCAGGATTCCGTTCTGCCGGGGCATCATGACGTCGAGCAGGATCACGTTGGGCTGAACCCGGGCGCAGACATCGACGCCCGATACGCCGTCGTGGGCGACCTCCACCCGATAGCCGTTACCGCGGAAGAGGGTGGCGTAGTACTCGGCCACCGCCGCGTCGTCCTCGATGATCACCATCGTCCCGGCCGAGGGCCGGGCGTCCTCCGCCGCCGGAGGCGGGACCTCGTCGGAGGCCTGCGTCGGCTCGACCGCCTCCTCGGCCGTCGCGGCAGCCGGCTCGGGCTCGCCCTGAGCCTGCCTGGCGCCGTCCTCGACAACCGGGATCACTGATCCTTCGGTGGCAGGCGGCTCGGGCTGGGCAGCGACGGTCTCCTGGCCGAAATCGCCGTCCGACATTCCGGCCGGCGGCTCTGCCTGCCAGCCGGGAATGGATGAGGCTCGATCCGCGGCGCTCGCCTCGCCGTCGTCGGGCGTGAAGGTGAAGGCCGGTTCCTCCGCGGCCGCCTGCGCCTCCGCGGGCGCCGGTTCCGCAGCCTGGGACGTTTGCGCCAGGGCGTCGGGGTCTGACTCCGTTTCGGCCAGGACGTTCTCCGTCTCCGGCTGCTCGGCCACCGACGCCGAGGGCTCTTCTGGCGCCTCAGGGGGTGCCGCGGACCGGGACGACGCCGGTTCCTCGCCGAACATCATGGAGCGCAGGGCGGCTCGCCGGTCACGGGCGGACTGGGATCGAGAAGACCGCTCCGACGTCGCCCCGGCTTCCGCCTCCGCTTCGACGGCACCCTTCGGGCCCTCGGCGTCGGAAGCGGCGCCGGCCGGGATCCTGCTGGCGGCTTCGGCGGAAGCGCTCGGCCCGGGCGGGGCGAAGGCGGCCGTCGCCGGCTCGGACGCGGGCAGCGCGGGGAGGGGCGCGATCGGTGCCGCCGGCGGAGGCGTGACCGCCGCGGGCGATGCGGGTGTCTCGATGGGCGCTGCGGCGCGCGGCAGCGAGGATGGCAGCGCCTGGATCTTCTTCTCGATCCCCTCGAGGACCGAGAGGTTGAAGCGCCGGCGCTTTGGCTTGCCTCGTTTGCCCGACTCGGGTGCCGGGGCAGGCGGGACTACGGGCGGCTGGAATCCAGGATAGGACGCGGGTGACTGGATCGGTGTCAAAGGCGTGCCTGCCTGCGCCTGGGGCGGTGGCCCGCCGTGGCCGAAAGGCTGGCCGGCGGGCGGCATCGGGACGCCGAACGGCGCCATCGGCGAGGGGGGC
>VBIC01000175.1:0-1823 GCA_005881425.1 Chloroflexota bacterium
AGCCGCTGCTCGCCCCTGGCCGGCGTGCCCCAGGCCACGTCGCGCAGTCCGCGCAGGTACCAGACCACCCCCAGCATGGCGAGCAGGTCCAGGCCCATCAGGGCCAGCACCTTGTTGGGGATCATGGCTCCCAGCGGGTCGATCAGCCCGCCCTCCCAGAAGGGCCGGTTCAGTCCCGCCTTGATCACCTGGTCCTGATTGAAGGCGAGATGGTAGGGGAGCGCCGCGAAGATGGCCAGGATGAGGAGCCCGATGGTGGCCGTCTTGAGCAGCGAGGTCCCGCGGGCCCCGGCGGTCCGCAGCCGCCGGAAGAAGTACCAGACCCCGACCGTGAACATCATCCCCAGCAGCAGGATCTGCCAGACGAAGACCGTGCTCAGGTCGCCGCGCATCATCTTGAACCAGGCCGCGTAGCTGTGGAGCTGGATCTCCTTGGCGTAGGAATAGCCGACCACCGGCTGGAGCGCGGTCAGGCTCATGCCCCAGAGCAAGCCGAAGCTGCCGGCCCAGTCGTAGAAGGCTCGGTCCTCGGGCCCGCGGCTGCGCCAGAAGAGGATGGCCGAGAAGCCGCCGATGGCGAAGCCGATGTAGGCCAGGTTGGCGATCAGGCGATGGACGTCGAGCGGATAGACGGTGGGGTTGATCGCGATCCGTATGGGATCGGAGGGCGCTCCGGGGGTCAGCATGTAGCTGGCCACGATGTCGATCATCGCCACCTGGATCACCGAGGCCACCACCAGCATTCCGCCCAGGGCCATGTGCAGGACCTTGAAGGGACGCAGGCGTTCCCAGGTGTAGTACCAGATGTAGGTGAGGACGACCATCAGGACGAAGGACCAGGCCTCGATGACGAACGGCCACCAGGTGATGCGGACCAGGGTGGTGAAGAAGTGCCCCCAGAGCCCGACCACCAGCACGACCATGAACAGGATGGCGGTGGCGGTGCCGATGCTGAAGTAGTAGACGGCGAAGCGGGCCAGGCCGTGGGCCAGGCGATCATAGCGGGGGCGCTGGCGCATGTAGCCGAGCCATTCGATGAAGGGACCGAGCTGGGTGGCGCCGCTGACCAGGCCTGAGATCAGGATGTGGATCGACATGATGATCCCGATCGCGGCCCGGTAGCCCGCCTCGCCGCCGAAGCTGGGCGCGTGCTCGGGCAGCTGCAGGTCGAGCAGGTGGACGAGCGGGAGCAGGAGGGCGGCGCTCACAGGTTGAAGAGCCTCCCCGAGCCGAGCAGGGTGAGGATGACGATGAAGAGGACGACGATGGCGCCCGGCACCATGACCGCGGGGCGCTCGAAGGGGTTGCGCTCGGGACCGCGGTCGATGAAGGGAAGCGCCACCAGCAGCAGCACTCCTCCCAGAGGGATGAAAAGAACCAGGCTGATCAGCTCCTTGGGCACCAGGACCAGCAGCTGGTCGAGCGGCAGGTAGAACCACTCCGGGGTCGGGGTGTAGGAGATGGCGGCCGGATTGGCCGGGTCCTCGAGCGGGGCGCCGATGCCCAGCGCCAGGGCGAGCACGATCAGCAGGCAGACCAGGGAGACGACGCCGTCCTTGAAGGTCTGAAAGGGATAGAAGTCTTCGGTCTGCAGCGGTGCCGACCATTCCTCCTCGCTGGGGGTGGAGGGGTAGGGCGGCTCGATCGGACGCTCGGCGGGCGCGGGCGGGACCTCGCGCCCTTCGTAGCTGCGGTAGGCGCCCCGGTAGTTGACGTAGGAGCCGAACTCGCCATGCTTGCGGAGCAGGGCCAGGTGGGCGCCGATCAGGGAGAAGAGGAGAGCCGGGATCAGCCACACGTGGATGCCGAAGGTGCGCACCAGG
>VBIC01000175.1:1889-2840 GCA_005881425.1 Chloroflexota bacterium
CCGCCGTCCAGTAGGCCGCCTGGTCCCAGGGGAGCATGGCGCCGGTGATGGCCATGGCCAGGACCAGCAGGAAGAGGCCCACCCCGCTGAGCCAGTTGAGCTCGCGTGGACGCTTGTAGGAGCCGGAGCTGAAGGTCCGCACCATGTGCAGCCCGAGCACCAGCAGGAGCAGGTAGGCGTCCCAGAGATGGATGCCGCGCACCACGCTGGCGAAAGCGTCGTGCTGCCGGATGTAGTCCAGGCTCTCCCAGGCCTCCTTGACCGAGGGGACGAAGAGCATGGTGAGGAAGATCCCGGTGATCAGCTGGACCGTGATCAGCACCAGGGTGGCGCTGCCCAGGGTGTAGAACCAGGCCCCCCGCACCGGGACCGCTTCGTAGAGTCCCTTGCGCAGCAGGTAGCGGATGGCGGCCCGCTCGTCGAGCCACTCCAGGGTGGCGCCGGCCATCCTTCTCATATCTGCTCCGTCAGCCGGTTGGTGACATAGAGGATGCCGTCGCGGTCGACACGATGCTGCCACTGGGGGAGCGGCTTGGGTGGCGGCCCGCCCACGTTCACCCTCCGCAGGTCGTAGAGGCCGCCGTGGCAGGGGCAGAGGAAGAGCTTGAGGGTCGACTCCCAGCGGACCGGACACTGCATGTGGCTGCAGATGTTGCTGAAGACCCGCACCTGGTCCAGGCCGCTGCCGAAGCGGACGACGTAGATCAGATAGTCGGGGAGAGGCGCCTCCCAGGAGCTCTGCGGGTTGAAGGGGAACTCGAACGGAGTCGGCGTGTCCGCTGGTACGTTGCCGATGTAGCCGACCACATGCTCGGTGATGCTGCGCGGGCGGAAGATCGGATTGAGCAGGAAGCCGACGATGGGCACGCCGAGCATGATCGCCACCCCGGCCCCGACCACCTGCGTGCCTAGGATGGCGAAACGCCGTCGGGAGACCTCAGGATTGTGCGC
>VBIC01000176.1 GCA_005881425.1 Chloroflexota bacterium
GGACCACGTTGCCAGGACACTTGCCGCCATAGAACGCAAAGGGGTTGTGGCCTGGGTCGTATGGCGTCGGGCTGTCGAGGCAGCCGGCCCCGGTCAGGCCGTCCATGTAGGCCCGCCAGCTCACACCGGCGCGCGTCAGCTCGCT
This sequence comes from Chloroflexota bacterium, assembly GCA_005881425.1. Lineage (GTDB taxonomy): Bacteria > Chloroflexota > Dormibacteria > CF-121 > CF-121 > CF-120. Next base: position 146 of record VBIC01000176.1, read on the forward strand.
ACCGATGTCCTGGCGAGGCAGCACTCGATAGCTGTCGTCCTGCACCCCCCAGGTCGAGCCGGAGGTGAGGGCGAGGTAGTTGGGCACGCTCGGGTGGGCCACCGCGTGGTAGTTGTTCGCCACCCCGTACTTCGCCGCGAGCGAGGCGATGAACTGTCCGCTCAGCGCCTGCTCCGCGGAGTGGTTCTCCATCACGATCAGGAACACGTGGCGCTGCTGTGGCGGCGATGACCCGATACCGGCGTTCGTGCAGGCGGCCGTCAGCACGACGAGCAGGGCCATCAAGGCGCAGCGCCTCATCCACCCCGAGGTTACGCCGGAGCCTTCTGAGCTTCTTTTAAGGATTCCCCTAGCCGTGGCCGGGGTTGGTCGCGACCGCTGTGACCACCGCCGCGTTGACCGGCGTAGCGGTGATCGTGCACGACACGGCCGTCGTCGCGTTGAAGCCGACGTCCGGCTGGACGGTGGCGGCGCACGTGCCGAGGGTCTTGCCCGAGACGGGGTCGGTCATGCTGAAAGTCACGGTCGACGGCGCAATCGCGCCCGTCGGGCCGCCGAGGTTTTTCAGCGTCGCCGAGATCACGCAGGGCGAGCCGCAGCGAGAGGTGTCCACGGTCTGCACCGTGTAGATCGGCGGCAGCGTCGACACGTTGCTGAAGTCGATGACGGACGTGGGCTCCGCGATCCCGAAGTCGGCGTTGATGTGGCTGAAAACGAAGTCCGCATTGGCGATGCCGTCGACCGTCACGCCGTCTTTGAGCCGCACGCGGAGCAGCGGATACGGCGCGGCGGAGCCGATGAACACGTCGGCCCGGGCGCCCGACAGCTCCACCGCGTCGACGCCGTCGACCGACTGGTTGTCTGTGCGTTTGGTCACAGCGGGCCCGAGGAAGGCGGAACGGAAAGCGGCTCCGCCGGTCAGGTCGGGAAGGTTCGGCAGCGAGACCGCGATCCCGCGCCACCAGGCATTCCCCGCCGCCTTCACAACGGCCTGCGAGCGCGCGTCTGTCACGTGGCTCGCGAGGAACTGCTGACCGCGGAAGAAGGCGTTGGGGCCGACGACGATGGCCTCGACCGTCTGCCCACCACTGCTGACAACCAGTCGCTGGGCGTCGGGCCTGGCGACCTGAAGGACGACGGTCCAGTCCGCGCCCGCGGCCTGGTAACGCCCGGCGATCTGAAAGCTGGAGGCCGTCGTGAGCATGTTCGCAGCGCCCGTTTCGAGGGCGCGGGTTGACGGCAATCCGAACGGGTTGCACGCGGCGAGGGCGGCCGCGAGCGCGAAGACCAAGACCGCTTTCCACTGGGCTCTCATGGTGCTAGACGGAGTAACGCGTCGAGTTCAAACTGCGTTACCTGACCATGGCGCCGAAACCACGCAAGGTGACCATCCGCGGGCGCGAGTATCGGGTGCTTCTTCCAAGCATCCGCGACCCACGTCTTCATGTCGCGGCCGTACTGCTCACGCTCCAGGTCCTCGGCCAGACGGTACTCGACTTTCGGCTCTCGATCGCCCAGATCGTCATCTGCCTGGCGGCCGGCGCCTTCATCGAGTTCGGCTACGAGCTCTTCAAGAACACGACGATCATGTGGCCGGCGAGCGGGCTGCTGACAGGCAACAGCACCGCCTTCATCCTGCGCGTGCCGGGGACCTTCCACGGCCAGTGGTGGAGCACGCGGGGATGGTGGATCTTCGTGGGCGTGGTCGTCGTGTCGATGGCCTCGAAGTACCTCATCCGCTGGCGCGGACGGCATATCTTCAACCCCTCGAACCTCGGTCTGGTGCTCGCCTTCGTCGCACTGGGTCCGCAGTACACCGAACCGCAGGACCTGTGGTGGATCCCGATGGGGCAGT
>VBIC01000109.1 GCA_005881425.1 Chloroflexota bacterium
TCGCCAAGCCAGCTCAGTGCCGGCTGGGCGCCGTCCAGCGGGCTGGGGACGGTTGCGCTGGCAACAGCATATCGAGAGGCCTTGGCCAGGGCTCTCTCCTCCGGATCCAGGACCGCGACCGGCACCCCCCGCCGTCCTAGGGAACGGGTCACGGCCAGACCGCTCACCTGACCTCCCAGTACGATGGCTGGATTGGCCGGATAGGCGTTCAGCACCCCGGCCACCCTCTTCGCCGACGAAACGTCTGTCAGCTCCAGCATCTGTGCGACCTCGCTAACAACATTTAGTGTGCGGTCTCCAGGCTGCCTCTCCGTCCGCTTCGGCGACCGCCTCCAGGCGGAGACTGAGTGCGCCCAGGACGCGCTCGAAGTCATGCGCGAGCTGCTCGTCGCTGTCGCCGAAGAGAATGATCCGTCCGAAGACGCCGCCGCGAGGATGGTTGATCGGCAACACGAATTCCCCGGGGGCCACGTCCAGCTCGACGACGGGCTGCCGTGGTCCGTGCAGCCCGGGGACGGGTTCGGTTTCGGCCTCCGCCCGGTAGTACAGCCGCCCGGCCTGGTCGAAAGTCAGGCACCGATACCAGGCTTGCCTCACGGTCGGCCGATCGCGGAAGGGCACACGGCCCAGCGCCACCTCGAGGGAGAGGCGGGTGGGGTCGAAGCCGGTGGTCTCGATGATCAACTCGACCATCTGGCCACCCGGAACGCGAGGGTTGACCTCGATGATCCGCGGCCCGGATGCGGTCAGCATGAGCTGAACCGTGGCCACCCAGTTGTCAAGCTCCAGCGCAGCAAGGCAGCGCTCGGTCACGTCCCTGACCGCATCCAGCCGTTGAGCCGAGATCCGGCTCGGCTGCTGGGCGCCCAGCTTGACGAACTTGGGCGGCGGCCCGACCTGGACGTCGAGGCAGCTGACCAGCTCGGTGCGTCCTCCCGAGCGGTAGGCGAAGACCACCAGCTCCTCGCCTTCCAGGAACTCTTCCAGCAGAGCGCTGGAGCGGCCGGTCTCGAAAATGCGGGCCGCCGCGGTCTTCACCTCCTCGGCGGTTCGGCAGAGCATGAGGTGGGCCCCGCTCGCGGCGTCCCGCGGCTTGACGATGACCGGGTAGCCGATCAAGGAGGCCGCGGCCAGCGCGTCTTCGACGCTTTCCACTACCCGAAAGGCGGCGCTGGGGACGCCGGCCGCCTCGAGAGCCGCCCGGGTCCGCGCCTTGTCCCGGCAGTTGAGGGCCGCCTTGAAGGAGATCCCGGTCGAAAGATGGAGCTGCTCCCGCAGATACCCGGCCAGGGGCACCAGGGAGTCCATCTGCGTCACGACTGCCTCGACCGGGGTGCTGCGCTGCACTCGAAGCAGCTGGCTGACCACCGCATCCCAGTCGCCGAGGTCGACTTCGATGGGGACGTCGGCCAGGAGGGTGAGCTCCAGCGGGATCTCGGCGTTGACCAACGCCACGCGGTAGCCTAGTTGCTTGAGGATTTCAAGGCTGCGCCGGCCGCCCAGCACGGCCACCAGCGGCCCCTGGCTGAGTCCGGTCGCTTGGCCGGGCTGATTAGCGGTTGGCACTCCGGTCCTCACCTCCCCTGGGCGGCGGCCGTCGCCGCCAGCCTGGCCGGAATCGGATCCACCCGGAGCTGAAGCGCCTCCAGGATCGCCTGGTGATCGCGTTCGGTTTGAGCTCGGTCGTTTCCGAAGACCAGCACCCGGCCGTAGACACCGCCTTCCGGATCGTCGAGGGGAAGCACCAGGTCTCCCGGGCTTACGTCCATCTCGACTAGCGGGGGCAGCGGTCCTTCCAGCGGCGGCAGTTCATTCTGCTCCACTTCCGGGCGGTAGCTGACGACCCCCGACTCTGAGAACGTGACGCAGCGGTAGAGCGCGCAGGAGGCGACCGGGGCCGTCCGGGTCACCGGGCCCCCGAGCGTTGCCTCGATCGCTGCCCGGACCAGGTCCAGGCCCGAGACCACCTCGGTCAGGTAGCTCAGCCGGCCACCCGGAGGCCGCGGGTTCACCTCGATCACGACCGGCCCCGCCGGGCCCATCCTGAGCTGAATGTGGCTGGCCCCATTGTCGAAGCCCAGGGCCGACAGCGTAGCCTCCGCCAGGTCCCGAGCCGCCTGCTCCTCCCGCGCCGTCAGGCCGGACGGAAAGTCGTAGCCCAGCTCGGCAAAGCGGGGGGGCGGGCCCACATGCTGGAGCAGGACGTTGACCACCTCGGTGCGGCGGTCGACCGTGACCGCCTGCACGGCCAGCTCCGGCCCCTCCACGTACTCCTCCACCAGCACCTGCTTCCCGCCCGCCGTCAGCTCCCCGGCCGCCGAACTGACCTCGTCGGCGCCGCGGCAATAGCGCACTCCCGCCGCCCCCGCTCCCTCTCGCGGCTTGACGACCACCGGATAGCCGAGGCGGCCTGCTGCGGAAACGGCTTCCTCGACCCGCGAGGGCTGGGCCCACCGCGGAGCGGGGAGGCCGGCCGATTGGAGCACGCGCCGGAAGCGCGCCTTGTCCCGGCAATTCAGGGCAGCGGGCAGCGCCAGGCCGCGGACGCCCAGCCGGGCGGCCAGGAAGGCGGCCAGACGCACGTAGGAATCACGAGTGCTCAGGACTGCCGACAGGGGAGACCTGCGGTGGACCTCGCTCAGCGCGCGCTCGACCGCGTCCCAGTCGTCCAGGTCGGCTTCGACCGCCACATCGGCCAGCCACGCCAGCTCGGCGGAGATCTCATCGTCGATGAGTACCGTGCGCAGCCCGAGCCCGGCCAGGACCTCCACCGTCCGCCGGCCCGAGACGCATGCCACTGTCACGCCCGATCCTTTCGTCAACAGCACCGCTCCGGCCCTTCGACTCCATCGAGGGTCGCCCGCTCCAGGTCCGCGCACCAGGCGTGCAGTAGGGCCTGATCCGCCGGCGAGTGGGCCCGGACGGCAAGGTACAGCGGATGCCCGGACGCGCCGTACCGCTGCTTGATCGGTCCATTCGACCGACCGAGATCGACCACCCCGATGCCCGCGCCTATGGCCGACTCCGCGGCCTCAGCCATGAGCGCGTGATAAGGCTCGTATCGATTCAGCGCTTCGAGGTCCAGGCCCGCGATCCACACGCTCCAGACGTCGCCGAACAGCCACCCCTTGAACACTCCCCGCAACCGGCCATCGCCGGTCTGCGCCATCACCGATCGTTCGAGGTCACCAAGGTGGCTGTCGAGAGCCCGAAGGAAGGCGTCAGGGAGGATCTCGAGAGGTGTCCGGTGGGCGGTCATCAGCTCGCGGACCAGGGGCAAGCCGGCATCCGAGGGCGCGGCTCCGGTCCAGGCCCGCAGACCGCGGCCGGACCCCTTGCGACGCTCGCGCAGGAGCCGCCGGCGGTGTCGGCTGTCCATGTCGGCCCAATAGCTGCCGGCATCAGGCCAGCGGACCTCGAGCCTGTAGGTGGTGGAGATCTGGGCGACGGCGTATCCGCTCCGAATCAGCCGGCCCACCAGCGGTGATTCCGGCAAGCTTGCGAATCCCCACGCCCAGGCGCCGAGTCGTGCCGCCTCGTGCTCGAAGGCCTCGGCCAGGACGCTGATGGCGGCCTCATGCCCGGGCTCGACCAGGAAGCCGCCCGCCAGGGCCGCCAGATTGTGGGCGAGCAGGACGGGCCCGCCCAGTTCCAGCCGCACCGACCGGGCCAGAGAGACCAGGTGCTCCAGGCGCGGACAGCGATGGGTGAGGAAGGCCGGACAGAGGCCGATCAGGCGTGGGCCGTCATAGGCCGCCAGATGCGCCGCCTGGAAGGTCCCCGGGCCGGCCTCTTCGAAGGCGGACAGCCATTGGTGCGAATGAAAGACCGACCCCTGGGCGGCCAGCACGAGTCGATTCCAGGACTGCGGCTCGAGGTCCGCAACCGAGTCCAGAGTTGCAACCCGGTAACCCTGGTGAGAGGCCGGGCCCTGGTCCCAGGATTGCGGGCCCAGCACACCGGCGGCGGGCCCTATCGTTCCGGCGATGGGACTGCTCACGTCACAGCCCATCCCTGGCGAGCATCCACCCCGCTCGGCGCGGCCACCAGCGATGGGAGCAGCCTCAGGCCGAGCTGGGCACGAATCCGGTCGTAGTCGCGCTCCAACGCCTCGCGACTGGAGCCGCATAGCAGGATTCGGCCGTAGACTCCCCCCTCTGGCCGGTCGTATGGCAGCACGGGATCACCCGGCTGGACGTCCATTTCCACGATCGGAGCGATGTCGGATTCGAGGCCCTGCCAGCTGGGGTCGGGATCATAGTCGACGTGCCCGCCCTGCTCGAAGACGATGCTCCGGTAGAGGGAATGGGCGGCGCGCAGCCTGGGCCGGGGTGGCGGTTCGCCCAACGCCATCATGACCGCCGCCGACAGAAGGTCGACTCCAGCCACGGCCTCGGTCATCGCCACGAGGCGTCCACCTGGCCGGCGGGCGTTCACCTCGATGACCTTGAACCCGTCCCGCGTCAGGCGGATCTGGGTGTGGGTCAGCCAGTTGTCGACCCCCAGCGCCTGGATGGTCGCGGTCACGACCTGACTGAGCTCGGCAATCCGCCCACAGGGGAGTCGGGTCGGGAAATCGTAGCCCAGCTCGACGAATACGGGCCCGGCGCTCACCTGGGTTTCCAGCACGCTGACCAGCTCCGTCTTTCCCGCCCAGGTCAGGGTTTGGACGGCCAGCTCCCGGCCTTCCAGGTATTCCTCCACCAGGGCTCCCGGAAGGTAGTGATTGGAGTCGGCCGACCGCTGTATGACCACCTCGACCGCGTCCGCCACCTCTGCGTCGCGGAGGCACAGGCGCACCCCGAAGCCACCCGTCCCGTCTCGCGGCTTGACTACCACCGGGTAGCCGATGGCCCGGGCCGCCGCCACCGCCTCCGTCCGATCGTTGACCAGCTGGAAGCGAACCGTCGGGAGTCCCGCTTTCTGCAGGCCCTGCCTCGTACGCAGCTTGTCCCGGCAGTTCCAGGCGGCCGCCAGGCTGAGAGAGGAGACCGGCAGCTTCAGGCGTCGGTTCAGGTAGGCCATCAATGGGACGCTGCTCTCCGAGTGCGTGACCACGGCATCGACTCGGTCCCGTCGGGCAAGCGCCTCGAGCCCGGTGGCTACCTGTTCCCAATTGTCGAGTGATGCTTCCAGCGGCACGTCGACCAGGGGCAAGAGGTCCCAGGAGATGCTCTCGTCGACGTAGACAACCCTGCAGCCGAGATTGCGCACCGCCTCAAAGGCCCGGACGTCCTGGCCGCCGAGCAAGACCACGCTGCGTCTCGCCGCCGCCGGCCTGGGAAACTCTTCGACCGGCGTGGAAACGGGGACGGCGGTCATGCCTGTGGGTCTCGCGAGACCAGGACCGACCGCCGGATGAGCCCTTCTCCCTCCATCCGCGGGCTTCGATCGAGGCCCAAGAGGTCGGAGACGGTGGGCGCTACGTCGGCAAGCGAGCCGTCGGGACGAAGGCGAACGTCGAGGCCGGGACCGGCCAGGAGGAAAGGAACCGGATTGGCAGTGTGGCCCACATTAGGTTTGCCGGTGGCAGCGTCCACCATCTCCTCAGCATTGCCATGATCGCCGACGATCGCGGTCCAGCGGCCGGCCTGCCAGGCAGCCTCACACATCCGGCGGAGGCAGGCGTCGGCCGTCTCGACGGCGCGGCAGACGGCGTCTAGGTCCCCGGTGTGGCCCACCACGTCAGGGTTGGCCAGGTTCACCAGGACCAGACCCGCGTCGGCGGCGCCGAGGGCCCGGATCGTTTGCTCGGCCACGGCCACGCCGCTCATCTCGGGGGCCAGCCGGTAGTCGACCTTCCGGCTCGGCACGTGGACGTCCTCCTCGGTCAGTCGGGAGCGGTTGTCCCGGCCGTTGAAAAAGAACGTCACGTGCTGGAACTTCTCCGATTCGGCGATTCGAACGTTGTGCACTCCGCGGCTCTCGAGCAGGTCCGCCAGGCCGTCAGAGCTATCCGCCTGAGCGAACAGCGCCGGAACTGGCGGATCGAGGAAGTACTCGGTCAGGGTCTGGACCTCGAGGCCGGGCAGCGGTCCCCGATCGAAGCGGCTGAAGTCGGGATGGGCGACGGCCTCCACGAGCTGTCGCATCCGGTCTCCGCGGAAATTGACGAACAGGGCCAGGTCCCCTGGCGACATCCGGCCCAGGGGCCGTCCGTCGTCGCCTGTGACCACCGCCGGCGGGATCAGCTCGTCGCGCAGCCCGGCATTGCGGCCGGCCTCCAGCGCCTCCGAGGGGCGGCCGACCCGAGGTCCCTCCCCCCGGACGATCGCGGCAAAGGCGGACTGGGTCCGGTCCCAGGCGCCGCTGCGGTCCATGGCGTAGCTGCGGCCGACCACGCTGGCAACCCGGCCCCGGCCCGAACGCGCCGCCATCGCCTCGAGCTCAGCCAGGTACTTCCCGGCGGAGCCGTCGGGGACGTCGCGCCCATCCGTGAAGGGGTGCAGGAATACCCGCTCGATCGAGGAGTCACGCGCCACCTCGAGCAGCAGCCTGAAATGGCTGATGTCGGCATGGACCATCCCGTCGGAGCACAGCCCGATCAGGTGCAGAGCGCCTCCACGGCGACGCACTCGCTCCAGGGAGGGCCGAAGGAGAGGATGCGAGCGCAACTCACCGGACTCACCGGCTCGCTGGATCCGGGTGCTCTCGTACTCGATCACCCGTCCTGCCCCGATGGTCAGGTGACCGATTTCGGAGTTGCCGACCACCCCCCCGGGCAGGCCGACGGCCTCGCCCGAGGCCTGGAGTAGGGTCCAGGGCCCGCGCTTGGGGAAGTCGTCGATGAAGGGCGTCGCCGCGAGCCGGAAGGCGTTGCCTTCGGTCCCGTCCCGGTGGCCCCAACCGTCGACGATGATCAGGAGGCCAGGGTTCATGGCCCTCAGCTCCGCAGCCCGTCGAGGAGCTGCCAGAAGGTCGGGCAGGATTTCGAAACGCACCCCGGATTGCGGATCACCATGTGAGGCGTGAAGAGCCCGATGATGGCGAAGCTCATGGCGATGCGGTGGTCGTTGTAGGTCTCGATCTGCGCCCCCAGCGGTTTGCCGCCGTGGACGGTCAGGGTGTCCTTCGTGGATTCGGCGCGGACTCCGACCTTGGCCAGTTCCGCCTCCATGGCCGCGATGCGGTCGCATTCCTTGATGCGCAGGTTGCCGATGTTGGTGATCCGGGTCCGGCCATCGGCGAATGCCGCCACGGCGGCCAGGGTCGGGACCAGGTCGGGCATCCAGTTCATGTCCACGTCGATGCCCCGGAGCCGGCCCCCGAGGAGTTCGACCGAGTCCTCCTCGGCCCTGCTCGAGCAGCCCATCTGCTCCAGCACCTGGAGGAACCGAAGGTCGCCCTGCACAGAGCGCCGGCCAATGCCCGGGACCCGGATTCGGCCCCCGCTGATCGCGGCCGCCGCCAGGAAGTACGACATGTTGGAGGCGTCGGGCTCGATCCGATAAGGCTGACCCCGGTACCGTTGTCCGGCGCCAACTCTGAACCGGCGGTATCCTTCCCGCTCGGTCTGCACCCCGAACTCACGCATGATCTGCAGCGTCATGTCGACATAGGGCTTGGAGGTCAGGTCGTCGGTGATCTCTATCTCGACCGCGTCCTCCGCGTAGGGAGCGGACAGAAGAATGGCGGTCGTGAACTGACTGCTGACGCTGCCCCGAATGCGGGCCGTGCCTCCTTTCAGCCGAGCGCCGATGACCTCCACCGGGGGACATCCGTTGCCCCGTACCGTCCTGGCCGGCACTCCAAGCTGTTGGAGGCCATCGATCAGGTCCTGGATCGGCCGCTCCTGCATCCGGCTGTTGCCGGTTATCCGGCTCGTCCCTCGGCCCAGGCTGGCGTACGCCGTCAAGATGCGGATGGGCGTACCGGCGTTGCCCATGACGATCTCGTCCGCCGGCGCCACCATGGAAGCACCGGTGGGATGGAAGGCCATGCGCTCCCCGGCCGGATCCAGCGAAACCTCGACCTGCCCGTAGCGCTGGACGGCCCCCGCCGCGAGCTGGGTGTCTTCCGACATCAAGGCGTGCTCGAGCTCGGTGTCCCCGTCCGCGAGCGCCGCGATGAACACGGCTCGATTGGTGTAGCTCTTCGAGCCCGGGATGGAGATCTCTTCCCGCAGGGCGGTGGCCGGCGTGATCTCCAGGGCCTGCAGTACGAGACGGGGATCGATCTCAGTCGCGGAATCGGTCGCCACAGCCATGTCGCTATCCCAGGAACGGGCGAATGAGGAAGTAAGCGACCAGGGCCAGCAGCGCCCCGGCCGCGAGCGTGACCACCCAGGCGAGGACGAAGTCACGAACTGTCTTCCAACTCACTTCACGCGCACCGCGCCGGAGACCGACGCCCACGATGGCTCCATTCGAGACGTGCGTGGTGGATACCGGCAGGCCCAGGTTTGCCGCGGCGCCGACGAGCCCGGCGGTCACCAGGTTGGCGATGAAGCCGTCGACCTCGGTCAGGCAGCAGACCTTCTCACCCATCCTTCGGGCGACCACATGGCCAGTCAGGCTCCCCAGGGTCATGGCGAGCGCTACGCCGCCGAAGGTCAGGCTCTTGAGCCCTGCCAGGTTGAACCCTTCGGCCAGCGCCGCCATGGCGACGATGGCCACCATCTTTGGCGTGTCATTGAGGGCGCGGGTGAAGGCGATCCCGGCGCTGCTCAGCCAGTGAAGACGGTTCGCGTTGAGCTTGACGAAGGTGGGCAGGTAGACGCAGATCTCTGCGGCCGCCGCTCCCGGCCCGCGCAGCGTGGCCGAGCCAGCGGGTTGGGCGTCAAGACCCTGGTAGGAGAGCACGTTGCCCGCCCCCTGGAGGCTCAAGGCTGGCTGCTTGACTGCCACGCAGAGCGTCAATTAGCGACTGGGATCGACTAGTCGCGCCAGCAAAGGCACGATCACGAAACTGAGTGCCAACCCCACGAAAGGGCTGATCAGCAGGGGCACAGCGATCTTGCCCAGCAGCGCGGGCCAGGCGACTGCCTGCACGCCGAGGGTGACGGCCCCCAGCCCGATGATCGCCCCTGCCAGGGCGTGGGTCGTCGAGACCGGAAGGCCGGTCTTGGTGGCCAGCAGCACCCAGGCGATGGCGCCCACACCGACCGCGATCGCGAGCGTCGCCGGGACGTGGGTTCCTTTGGCGAACCAGCCCGAGACGAAAGTTCGGAGCAATGCCTTGGCCAGCCACATCGAAAGGCCGGCGCCGATGCCGGTCCAGATTGCCCCCCAGACCAGCGCCCGGCGGTAGGTCGTGACTCCGGCTCCAGTCAGGGTGGCGATCGCCTTGGAGACATCGTTGGAGCCGTTCGCAAAGCCCAAAAGTGTGGCGGCCATCAAAGCCGCGATGACGACGGGATCCACAGTCTCAGCCTCCCCTCAGGAAAGCAGTGCGCTTCCTGAGTCAAAAACGAGTTGGACTAACAACAGGACTTGCTGGCCTTTGGCTGCTGCACCTCGAAGGCCCGCTGGTGCGCCTCGGTGCGGACCAGGTCGACGATGGCGGCCACCTGGCCGAGGTCGTCGTTGGTGAGCCCAACCTGCTTGGCGGCGGTCAGGAAGGAGCGGATGACGCTCTGGTTGTTGAGGGCCATGGCCGCCGCGAGCGCAGCCGCCGACCTGGACTTTTCGTCCAGCACCCCTCCATCGAAGACTGCCTTGAAATATGTCTCGTAGTGTTCCTTGATCGTCGGGGAAAGGTCGATCAGGCGGTTCGGTACCGCCGGTGCGATTGTTGCCACCTCGTCACCTCCAGATTTTTTCTATCGGGTTTTTGCTTGACGAATAATCCTCTGCTGAGCCTAGGCACCCGAGGGAACAAGGGGCAATCGGTGGAACTACCGACAAGCTGCTAGGCCTCGAGTCGGAGCAGGTGCGCCTGTCCGCGGACGGCGCTGGCCATCTCGTCGCGCGCCGCCTGGGTCGCGGGGTCGGGACCGCAGCCCAGCTCGCGGCCCAGGATCAGCCGCAGCCGTTCGAACCGCCGCAGCGCCTCAGCGCGGCGGCCGAGGCCGGCCAGGGCGCGCATCTGGAGCCGGGCCGCATCTTCCCGGGTCTCGTCCAGGTCCGATACGCGGGTCCCGAAGTCCAGGGCGGCGTCCGGCTCGCCGTTCTCCAGGGCGGCCGTACCGACGAACATGGCCGCTTCGGCGAACCATAGCTCGAGCTGGACTCGCCGGCTGATCACACAGTCGAGGCCGGTCTCCTCGGGAAGAAAGGGCCCCTCGTAGATCGCCAGCGCCGCCTGGTATCGCCTCCCGGCCTGGCGCGGATCGGCGCCGCGCAATGTCCGGGCACTGGAGATCTCCGCCTCGAACCGGTCGGCGTCGATGTCTCTGGCGGTGAGCGCGTACAGCTCGCGCTCGTAGACCAGGCCTTCGGCGATACCCATCCAGCGCCGGACGTCACGAGCCGCGGCATGCAGATTGGCGATCGCCGTCGGGCTGTCGGGCCAGAGGGTCTCGGCGATGCACTCCTTGGGGAGCGCGTGAGCCCGAGTGCTGAGCAACAGCCGGAGCAGGCGAGCCCCCCGGCCGGGGGGCGGGGGCAGGATCCTGCCGTCGAGCCGGATCTCGAACCAGCCCAGAGTCCGGACGGCCAGGCGTCCGGCCGGCTCGATCATGCGTACCGGTGGGGCTGCGGCTGGTTCGCCGCCAGGCTCGCCCAGGCTCGCTGCCCGGGCTGCTGGCGGGCAGCCCACCACAGCTCGCGCGAGGACCCGGCCGGCCTCGCCAGGGGCCGGCCCCGGCGTAGGGGACGATCGTCGTCGCGATCCTGGCCGAGGTCGCCCCGCCTCAGCCGCAGCAGCTGGCCCTGGAGCCTGAAGCACTGCTCCGCCGCCCAGCCGATGCGGTTGGCCCACTGCTTGGGCGGCGTGATACCGGCCGGAAGGGGCAGCGGCGTCCGGCGCAGCTGCTCGTAGAACTGGGGCGGTACCCGGGTCTCACCCCGCAGCCGGTAGGACTCGAGCCGCCCCAGCACCCAGTCGAGGTAGCGCATCGGCGCGTCCGTCTCGCGGGGCCGGCGCCGGCGAGCTTCGGCCGCATCGAGGTGTCGGCGGATCTCCTGGTTCGCCTGGCTCAGCATGGCAGCCTCCCCGGTGGTCGTTCCCGTCAACTAACATTAGTGTACGCAGCCGCCGTCATGACTGTCAACTAATCGGCTGGTGCCGATTACGATGTCGGCACATGGGGGCCGATGTAATCCGCCAGGGCGATAGCGGCCGTCGAAAGCATGCCGATCGTCGCCAGCAGCAGAGCCAATCCAAACCTGCGCATCGTGATTACCTCCTATCGGTCATGGACTACTGGTGATAGCCTGGCATGCCCCTAAGTGCAGAATCGTGGCGTAAAGCGTTACTAAATCGTGATAGCCGCTGGGCCAGGAATGTTGACTAGCGCTAGTTGACAAGCTCAGCCGTTTTCTGATACTTGTTGCTCAGGGTTGGCCTGTTGTAGGGGAGCCGCCGGGGCGACTCGGGAGGAAAAGGGCGGTGGGCTGGACGGTGTCGGACGGTAGGGCAACCGGGCTGCGGGTGACTCTGCTGGGGGAATTCGCGGTGACCTGGGAATCGAGCCGGCTCAAGCTCGACCGCTGCACGCAGCGCCTGACCGCCTTTCTGGCGCTGCGCAACTGCTGGGTTCGGCGAGCGGTGACTGCGGTCGCCTTGTGGCCCGATGCGGACCCGGATCAGGGACGGGCGGCGCTCCGCTCGGCTCTCGCCCGCCTGCGACGCGTCGACGCGCCGCCCCTGCTGGAGGAGGCCCGCGACCTGATCCGGTTGCACCCCGCCGTCGCCGTCGATGCGCGCGAGGTTTTTCAGCTGGCCCGCCGGGTGCTCGACCACGCAAGCCTGGGCGACCGCGCCGCGCTGGAGACGCTCTGTGCCCGAGGCGACCTCCTGCCGGAGTGGTTCGATGAGTGGGTCGTGCTGGACCGCGAGCAGCTGCGGGAGCTGCGTCTGCACGCCCTGGAAATGGCGTCGACGCTGCTCACCGCGCAGGGGCGCATGGCCGAGGCCGCCCAGGCGGCCCTGGCCGCGGTCCAGGCCGAGCCGCTGCGCGAGAGCGCGGCGAGGGCGCTGGTCAAGGTCCACCTCGCCGAGGGAAACTGGGGCCTGGCGATCACCCGCTATCGGGCCTACTGCCAGGTCATCCGGCAGGAGCTCGGGCTCGACCCCTCGCCCCAGATGCGGACGCTTTTCGACCACCTCTGGCCGCCGGCCGAACGGCCGCTTGCGGCTCTCGCCGCAGCGAGAGCGGGTTGAGCTCGCAGGCGCGATCGATGTCGCGGGCGGGTCTCTTCGTCATTCGGCTCCGCAAGGACAGCGCCGGCTCGCAGATGGTGATCCGCCTCACCGCCCGGTTCGACGTCGAGGCCCCGACCGAGGTGGTGAAGACGGTCGGCTCGGTGGAGGAAGCCTGCGCCACGATCCAGCGCTGGTTCGAAGTCTTCGAGGCCGGCCTTCACCTGACCTGAGCACCCTCAGTTGACAAAACTCGACGTAGATTGATGTAGACTAAGGTGGTGGCAGGACCGGCGCTGGCGAGAGACCCGGGTCGGCGGCGCCGGCGGCTGCCGGGGGTGGCCGTGAATCCCGCCGCCATAAGGCAGGCGCGCGAGGCGGCCGGCCTGAGCCTGGCCGCGCTCGCCGGGAGCGAGGTGACCCGCTCCGCCATCCACAACATCGAGACCGGGAAGACTCGACCCTCCATGCCGGTCCTGGAGATGATCGCCAGGCGGACTCGCCGGCCGCTGAAGTCCTTTCTCGCGCAGGCCCATCCGGCTCCGGACCGCGGTGATGCGGAAGCCCGTGACGGGACCCTCGACGAGCTCGAGAGGCGCTGCCTGGCCGAGGACTTCCAAGGGGCCATCGGCCTCGGTGAGGAGATCCTGGGCCGGTACAGCGACGATTGGATGCGCGCCCATCTGCACTACTACCTGGGTCAGGCTTACGTGCGCCTGCCTCAGCCGGAGAAGGGTCTGCAGCACATCCGCCAGGCCCGCCTCATCTACGAGCGGCTGGGCGACCGCTGCATGATCGTCGAGTGCCTCGACTGGGAGGCCGTGGCGGTATCCCTGCAGCAGGATGCTCGGGCTCTCGACATCGCGGAGCGGGCGCTCGCGCTCTGCGATGAGCTGGACCCCTGTCCGGTTCCCCTCAAGATGCGGATCCTCGGCCACCTCGGCAACATCCACGTACACCACCACGACTGGCAGCGAGCGGTCGACGTCTACCGGCTGGCGCTGGATGCAGGTGGCAGCCTCCGGGACCTCGGCCAGCTCGCCCGCATGCACGACGGCCTCAGCATGGCGTGCCAGGAGCTCGGCGACCAGACCGGCGCGCGTCAGCACTCATCGAAGGCGCTGGCTCTCTACCGCCTGCTCCACAACGAGCGCGCCGTGGCCGCGGCTGAGAACAACCTCGGCTTCATCCTGCTCAAGCAAGGACAGCTGTCCGGGGCCGGGCAGCACCTGCGGCGGGCGCTCGAGCTCTGTGAAAGCCTGCGGTACGACCTCGTGAGGGCCGCCGTGGTCCACAGCCTGGGAGAGCTCCACCTGGCCGGCGGCCGGCTCGGCGAGGCGCGCCAGGCCGCCGACGAGGCGATGACGGCGGCGGCTGCCCGACAGCAGCCGGCAAGCCTGGCCGCGGCCCACCAGCTGCGCGGAATGATCGCCGCCGCCGAACGGGATTCAGGGCAAACCGATGCCGACTTCCAGCGAGCCATCGCCCTGTTCAGCGAGGCGGGAAGTCGGGACCGGCTCAAGGAATGCCGCGCCGTGGCGACCTCCAGGGCGCGGCCGAGCAGTGGAGGCAGGCGGCCGCGGTCCCCTTGCCGGACTACGTCATGAACTTCGGCCGGGCCGCCGCAGCTTCCTGACCGTCGGTCAGCGACCGGTCAGCGGCCGGTCAGCGGCCGGTACATCGCCAGTCAGCACGATGTCCTTTGATGGTCTGAGCAACGAGGTGGATGGCAATGGCAACTACGGGCTGGGAGGCGCAGCCGCTGGACGGCGATAGACCGTCCGATCCCGCGGGGGCCGTCCAGGAGATCCGGGGGCTGGTCAGGGAGCTGGAGGAGGAATGGCACCTCGACGACCGGATCGCGTACATGACGCGCACCGGGCAATCCGAACCGGCCGCCGACCAGGGCGTCGCATTGCGGCCGCCGGCCGTGATCTGGATTGCCGCTTGCGATGCGCGACCCCAACGGCTTTGGGGCGCCGGCATCGAGGTCGAGTTCTGCCCCGCCGAGCCGAGGCGGGTGCGTAGAGCCCTGCTTTCGTCACCGTCCTGGTGCGTGGTCGACGACGCGGTCGACGACCGGCAGATGCGCGACGTCGTCCTCGAGATCCGTCGCACCGGCAGCCGGGCGCGGATCCTGATGCTGGGGGCGGAGGAGGATTTCGCGCGCTGCGAGCGTTGGGTGCGGCAGGGCGTCCAGGTCTACCTGGCGGCGTCCTCCCCCCTGGAGCGTATCGTCCAGGCGATGCGGCACGCCGACGTCGAGGACACGATCGTCATCGACGCCTGCTTCCATCGACCGATGGTGGCGCTGGTGCGTCGATTCCAGCCGAATGAAGACCTGAGCGCCCGCGAGCTCGAGGTGCTCCGCCTCGCCTCTCGCGGACTTCGCACCGAGGAAATAGCCGGCTCACTGCATCTGACCGCGCATACCGTCAACTTCCACCTGGCCAACGTGACGGCGAAGCTGGGCGTGCGCGGCCGGACGCAGGCGGTCGTCAGGGCGCTCCTGCTCGGGCTGATCGCGGCCGTGGACGCGTGACGGTGCATGACCTCCTGGAAATACCAGCCCAAAGACTATTGGCTTTCACGTTGTTCTCATGTCATATGGCCTCCAGACTGATGAGAGAGAACGGTACCAATCTCACCATCACACTAAGGAGGTATGTCCTTGACAATTCGTGATCTCGCTCAAACCCTACGACACCACACGCTGCGACTGGCCGTCGCGGGCGTGCTGGTTCCGGTGATCGGCCTGGCGGGCCAGGTCGGCGCCGATGCTCATGCCAGCGTGAACACGGGCTACGGCTGGGCGTATATCAACGGGCTGAACCAGCAGGGCCAGTGGAACGGCTACTACTGCGGTCCTGCCGTTGTCTCCGAGGCGTCCTACACCGAGGGCGTCCCAGTGGATCAGGGGACGGCCGCGGCGTACATGGGCACGACCAGCAACGGAACGGATACCGGGGCGTTCACCGCCGGCATGCAGCATTTCGTCGGCGTGCCCACCTATGGCTCGAACTGGTACATCTGGGTGAACGTGCCGTACACGCCCAGCTCCAGTGATATGAGCACCTTCGTGTCGCACATGCAGTTCGACATCAGCCCGAGCTACGGGTCGGTGCTCGGCGGCGACGCCTGGGAGGTTGCGGGCGGTCCGCACCTGGTCGGCCACCCGAACCAGACCATCTTCCACTACTTCGAGATCGGCGGCTGGAACACCAACAACAGCACGACCTACTACGCGGATTCAGCGACCAGCGTCTGGTCGACGGTTCCGGCGTACAGCTGGTTCGACACCTGGACCATGGTCGTCATCCTCGGCGGCAGGGGTTACGTCTGGTAATGAAGCGTACGGCGCGCGCCGCCCTCCTGTTCGCCGCACTGTCGTGGAGCACGGTTTCGTGCTCCACGACCCCTTCCTTCGGGACGGGTGAATCCCCGCGAGCGTCCGCGATGGCCGCGGCCACGGCGATCGGCATCTGCCTTCGCGCCATGCCGTCCGACTGGTCCGCGGCGCTCGCGCGCAACACCGTGCAGCTTGCCACGACCAGCTTCAGCCCGGAGGCAGTCGATCCTGCACACGATTTCGCTTTCGGCTATTTCGAATCGCCGTCCCAGCACGGCGTCGCCTCGCTCGACCTCCACAGCGGACGGGTGCGCCACCTCTCGGTGATGACGGACGCGGAGTGGGTGGCCTGGATGAGCTTCTCGGACCCCTGGCTTGCCTGGGAGCAGGGGGAGTCGCGCTACGTGATGGGCAACTGGAGCATCCAGCTCTTGAACACGCGGACCGGCAGCCAGCGCCAGCTCGCGACCTCCCGTCTGCCGGACGGCACGTTCCTGACCGGGCAGCTCTCCTTCCCGGTCGTCGGGAACGGATATGTCGCCTGGTCGCAGCCGACCAGCCACTCCTCCGCCGACCTCCGCCTCTACCGGTTCGACAGCGGCGAGTCGCTGGCCGTCGACTCGGGAAAGGTCAGCTCACCGGTGATCGCCGCGCGGCAGCTGGTGTGGGGCAAGCTTGGTGAGCACGATTCGCAGCCCTCCCTGCGCATGGCCGACGCCATGACGGCGAAGCCCGCGACCGTGCCGGCGGCGCTTGCCCGTCCCATGCCGATCGGTTACCTGAGCGGCTCGCCCGGCTACCTCGTGTGGACGACTGGTACGGAGCTGATGGTGGAACAGCCCGACTCGGGCGCCTTGAGCCGGTACCACTTCACCCGCGACGCGATCAAGCATCCGTTCCAGTTTCCGATGCTGGCCGGCCACTTCCTGGTGTGGTACACCGGCACCTCGAACACCATCCTCGACCTGCAGACCGGCAACGCCTTTGACGTCCCGCTCCCGAGCTCGGTGGCGGCGTCCGGCGATGAGATCGTGGTGACCCGGCCCGTGCCCGGAGCCAAGGGCGCCGTGACGAACACGACCGTCTCGTGGATCCGAACCTCGCCCGCGACCCGCCTAGCCTCCTGCTCGCACTGAAACCTGAGCCCGCGCCGGGCCGACCGGCGCGGGCCACCCTTCTCCCTCCCCCTCGACGGGGGAGGGTCGGGGTGGGGGTGCGTCTAGGGCAGGTAGGCCATCGGGTTGACGGGCGTCCCGTTGAGGTCGATCTCGAAGTGGAGGTGCGGCCCCGTGGAGTTGCCAGTGCTCCCCTCGTAGCCGATCACCGTGCCCTGGGGCACGACCGCACCGTCGCCCACCGCCCAGCCGGAGAGGTGGCCGTAGAGCGAGGTGAATCCACCGGCGTGCACGATCACCACGTAATGGCCGAATCCGCACAGGCCCCAGCTGCAAACCATGTTCAGATCGTGGGCGATGCCGCCGTCGGCTGCCGTGACCGCCGTTCCGTACGCGGTCGCGATGTCGATCCCGCTGTGGAAGTGACCACCCGGGCAGCCGGGCGCGTAGGGTTCGACCACCACGTCCGTGCAGCCGAAGCCCTGGGTGATGATCCCGTCCATCGGCCAGTTGAAGTGCCCGGAGGAGTGGGCCCGCAGGCTTTCCAGGATCAGCTGCTGCAACTGAGCCTGCAGGGCGGCGCGCTGCGCCCGCTCCTCGTCCAGGAAGTGTTGCATCTGGATCTCGAGCGCAGCCACCTGGGCCTGCTGGGCGGCCCGCTGGGCCCGGTCGGCCGCGAGTTGCGCCTGCTGCGCCTGGATCTGCGCCACCACCTGCGCCTGCTGCGCCACCTTGGCGTCCATGTCCGCCTTCAGCGCCTGGATCGCCTCCCGCTCCAGGCGCAGCTCGTCGACCTGACGGCGGTTGTCGCGCACGATGTCGTTGAAGAAGAAGATCCGGTTCAGCAGGTCGGTGAAGTTACCCGCTGAAAGGATCATCTCCAGGGGACTGACCGTGCCCGTCTTGTACATCAGGCGCATGCTGCGTCCGTACTCTTCGATGTGCTGGGCCAGCTCCGCCTCCTTGGCCGCGAGCTGCGCCCGGATGGCGTCTAGCTGCACCTTCAGCTGATCCAGCTTCGAGTTCTCGTCCTGGATCTGACGGGCGACCTGCGCCAGCTGCGCATCGAGGGCGGCGATCTGCCGCCTGATCGCGTTGTCCTGGTTGAGCAGCCTCCCCAGCTGGCCCTGGGCAGCGCTGATCTGCCCGTTGACCCCGTTCAGCTGGTTGGTCTTGCCCTGGATCTGGTCGTAGATCGTGTCCTGCAGGCTGGTGATCAGGAGCAGCGTGAGGACGACGACTGCCACCACGCTGCGAGTTCCGGTCTGGATTCGTTGCTGAGACGTGAGGAATATCCCTGCCTTTAGCGCGATTCCGGAGGCAGGCAGTATAACCCGTCAACGGCGATTTGTCGCGGTTGGGCCACTATTTGTGCAATCACGTAGAATCGACCCGGCCTGAAGGAGGAGGAAGATGACGCCGAAGCGCTGGATCCTGTCGGCGGCGGTGCTCGGATCGGGGATCGTGTTCCTCGATTCGCTGGTGGTCAACGTGGCCCTGCCCCGAATCGGCCGCGATCTCCCCCGCGCCTTCCTGGGAGTCCTCGAGGGCCAGTCCTACGTTTACAACGGCTATCTCCTCTCCCTGTGCGCCCTCCTGATCCTGGCCGGTGCGCTCACTGACTACTACGGACGCCGGCGCATGTTCGCAGTCGGGCTCTTCAGCTTCGGAGTCACCTCGCTCCTCTGCGGCCTGGCTCCCAACATGGAGCTGCTTGTATTCTTCCGCGTCCTGCAGGGCGCGGCCGGCGCGCTGCTCGTCCCGGGCTCGCTGGCGCTGCTCACCGCCAACTTCGAGGGCGAGGAGCAGGGCCGGGCCTTCGGAATCTGGGCCGGCGCCTCGGCCGCGGCGGCGATCCTGGGTCCGGTCGTGGGCGGCCTTCTCGTGGACTCGATCTCCTGGCGCTCCGTCTTCTTCATCAACATCCCCCTGATCGCGATCGCGCTCTGGGCCACCTACCGGCACGTGCCCGAGAGCCGGGACGAGGAGGCCAGCCGGCACTTCGACTGGATCGGCGCCGGGATCGTGGGGCTGGCGGTGGGCGGCCTGGCCTTCGGCGCCATCTACGGCCAGCAGCGCGACTGGCGCGACCCGGGCGGCTACATCGGGCTGGCGGTGGGCGCGCTCTTCACCATCGTGCTTCCCTTCTGGATGGCGCGCGCCCCGCACCCGCTGATCCCGCTCGGCCTCTTTCGCTCCCGCAACTTCACCGTCACCAATCTCGCCACCCTGCTCGTCTACGGCGCGCTCTACGTCATGGGCTATTACGTCATCCTCTTCATGCAGGGCTCTCTCGGGTACACCGCACTGGCCGCGGGCCTGTCCTTCTTGCCGGGCTCGATCTTCCTCGTCCTTCTATCGCCGCGCTTCGGCAGGCTGGCCGGACGCCTGGGACCGCGCTGGTTCATGGCCGTGGGCCCGGCCATCATGGCGGCCGGCGTGCTCTGGTACGTGCGCACCCCGGCCAGCAGCGCCCCCTGGGTGCTGCGGGGGGCGGAACCGGCCAGCTTCTGGCCGCCGCTCAGCTACTTCACCGACATCCTGCCCGCCTCAGTACTCTTCGGCCTCGGCATCGCGATCCTCGTGGCTCCGCTGACCACCGCCCTGATGAGGTCGGTGCCGGTTCACAACGCCGGGGTGGCGTCGGCCATCAACAACGCCATCTCGCGCATCGGCCCCCAGCTGGCCGGCGCCCTGATCTTCATCTTCGTAACCAATAGCTTCTACAGCGACCTGAGCTCCCGCTTGCCCGGGGTCGACGTGGCCAGCGCGGCTCTGCGTTCCAGGGTCAGCCCCCTGAACACACCTCTGGATCCGAACCTGGTCGCGGTGGTCCGGGATGCCTCGACCACCGCCTTTCACCTGGCCATGCTGATCTCGGCGCTGCTTCTGGTGGCGGGAGCGCTGGTCAGCGCGGCCGGGATCGAAAACCCCCATCCCGTCGCGACCGAGAAAGAATCCAGCGGCCCGGTCCGCTCCGGGGCTCCCGTCGCGGCCGGCTGACCGGGTTCCCTCAGCTCACCAGCGCGTGGTCGATCTTGCCGTCGTGCCCCAGCCGCAGGATCAGCACCAGGTCGTCACGCCGTCCTGTGGACCGGTTGCTGATCAGCATGTCGTAGAGCACGACCGTGCCCGGCAGGGCGTCGTAGCGGCGGAGGAAGGTCAGGCTCAGGGTGTGTCCGCTCATCGCGGTCTTGAACTGGGAGTCGCTCTCCGGGCCGAAGCAGAGGTTTGACTTGTCGTCGGCCAGGCAGGTGGCCGTCACCTGGGCGCGCATGGCCACCGGGTCCAGCCGCTGCAGCGCCTGGGTGAAGGCGCGGGTGGCGCCGGGTTCGACCACGGCCGCCGCCGCGGACCTGGCCCCGAGCAGGGACGGGGGAAGGCGGCTCAGGGCAACCGCCACCCCGCCCAGGATGGCCACCATGACGACGGCGGCCAGGACCACGGCCAGCACCCGGCGCAGGGGAGCCGGCCGGGTCCGGTGGGCGGGTGGCCCGCCCACGAATTCTACAATCGACTCAGCCATATTTCTTGATATTAAGGCTACCGATTCCTGCCCGCCTGAGGCAACGCCGGCGTTCGGGGCGGCTCCGGGCCGGGCTAGAATCACGCCATTCGGAAACGCCCAAGGAGGGGTCTCAAGGTGCCGGTCCAGGGCGACGTAGTCAACACCATCGCGGCTTTCGCGCTCTTCGCCGACCTGACCGGCCCTCAGCTGGAGGAGATGGCCCACGTCCTGGACGAGGCCTGGTTCCAGGACGGCGAGCGCGTGGTCCGGCAGGGCTTCCGCGGCGCCGGGGTCTTCGTCATCCTGGAAGGCTCGGCGGCGATCCGGGTCAACGGAGTCGATCGGGCCACGCTTCACGCCGGCGACTACTTCGGCGAGATCTCCTGTCTGCTCGGCGAGGAGCCGGTGGCCGACATCGTCGCCGCGGGACGGCTCCGCTGCCTGGTCCTGCCGGGCCAGCAGGTGGAGACGTTCCTCACCGCGCATCCGCGAGTCATGTTCCGGCTCCTCCAGGGCGAGGCGCGCAAGCTTCGCAACACCACCCGGTGGCTGAGCTAGCCGACCTGCCCCACCCGCCGGGTCGCTACCCGCTGGTCGTGGTTGGCAGCGGCCCGGGTGGACTGCAGGTCAGCTATGCTCTGCGCCGCCTCGGCGTCGAGCACGCGGTCCTCTCCGAGGATGACGCGCCGGGCGGCATGTTTCGCCGCTGGCCCGTCTTCCAGCGGATGCTGAGCTGGACCAAGCCCTTCACGCCCTTCGAGCACCGGACGCGGGAGTACGAACGATACGACTGGAACAGCCTGGTCGCCGACGAGGCGGAGCACCGGGCGCTGATGCCGGCCCTGATGGACGGGTCATCCTACTTCCCGTCCCGCCCCGAGATGGAGCGGGGACTGGCCAGCTTCGCCTCCCGCACGGGGATTCAGGTCCGCTACGGCTGCCGCTGGGAATCGACCTTGAGAGAAGGCAGCGATTTCGTGCTCCGCACCTCGGACGGTGACTTCCAGGCTCCCGTAGTGGTTTTCGCGGTCGGCGTCGCGCAACCCTGGAAGCCGCCCACCCCGGGGCTCGCCGACGTCCCGCACTACGGCCAGTTCAAGCCGGTGGAGAGCTACGCCGACCGCCGGATCTTCATCGTCGGCAAGCAGAACTCGGGATTCGAGATCGCGAGCGGTCTCCTTCCCTGGGCCCGGCAGATCGTGCTCGCCTCGCCCAGCCCGACCAGGCTCTCGGTGAACACGCATTCGCTGGTGGGCGTGCGCGCCCGCTACGTCCAACCCTACGAAGATCACGTCCTGGCCGGCGGTGTGGTCGTGCTCGATGCCTCGATCGAGGCGGTGGAGCGGGCTGGCGAGGGCTTCAGGGTCCTGACCCAGAGCGCCGGAGAAGGCGGCCGCCGGCTGGCCTTCGAGGTCGACGAGGTGATCGCGGCCACCGGCTTCACCACGCCCCTGCGCGACCTGCCGGACCTGGGCGTCGCCACCTTCGGCCAGAGCCGGCTCCCCGCCCAGACTCCTTACTGGGAGAGCGCAACCGTGCCCGGCGTCTACTTCGCGGGAACCGCCACGCAGGGCTTCGCCGGCCTCCGAAAGCACGGCATCCCTTCCAACTCCGGAGCCGTCCAGGGCCACCGCTACAACGCCTGCGTCCTGGCCCGCCACCTGGCCGAGACCCGCTTCGCCCGCCGCCTGCCGCGCCCGCGCCTTCGCCCCGAGGGCATCGTTCCCTTCCTCCTGGGCGAGCTGACCCGCGGGCCGGAGCTGTGGCATCAGCGCGCCTACCTGGCCCGGGTCGTGTCGCTGGACCCTGATAGGGGGGTGCTCGACGAGGGCGTCCTACCCCTGGCCCACTTCGTGGACGCGGCGGGGCCGGACGCGGTAGCCGTGACCCTGGAGTCGAACGGCAAAGACGACCTCTATCCGGTCGCGTACGTGCGCCGGTCGGGTCAGGTCGGCGAGGTCGAGCCGATGCCGCCCCATCCTCTACACGAGTTCGAAGGCGAGGAGTACGTCCGAGCGCTGACCGGCGCCCTGGCGCCCATCGTGAGTCCCACCCTGTCGCGTCTATGAGCGGTCTGCCGACCGGGACTGTCACCTTCCTCTTCACCGACATCCAGGGATCGACGCGGCTCCTCCAGCAGCTGGGTGAACGCTACGCCCAGGTGCTGCAGATGCACAACCGGGCGCTGCGCGAGGCGCTGACCGGCGCCGGCGGCCACGAGCTGCGCACCGAGGGCGACTCCTTCTTCTTCGTCTTCGCCAGCGCTCTCGATGCCGCCCAGGGCGCCTCCCGCGCCCAGCGAGGCCTGGCAGCCGAAGCCTGGCCCGAGGGCGTTGTGGTTCTGGTGCGCATCGGCCTGCACACCGGGGAGGCCTCCCTGGTCGGCCGCGAGTACGTCGGCCTCGACGTGCACCGCGCGGCCCGCATCGCCGGCGCCGCGCGTGGCGGGCAGGTCCTGGTCTCGGAGACCACGCGGGCGCTGGTCGAGCCGGCACTCCCCTCGGATCTCCGGCTGCGCGACCTCGGGCTGCACCGGCTCAAGGACCTGGCGCGCCCCGAGCGCCTCTTCCAGCTCGAGGTCGACGGGCTGCCCGCGGCCTTTCCCCCGCTGGCCTCTCTGGAGGCCGTCCCCAACAACCTGCCCACTCAGCTGACCAGCTTCATCGGCCGTACGGCCGAGCTCGCTGAGGCCCGCCGGCTGCTGCAGCGGTCGCGGCTGCTGACCCTGACCGGTCCGGGCGGAACGGGAAAGACGCGCCTGGGCCTGCAGATCGCGGCCGAGTCGGTCGACAACTTCCCGGACGGTGTCTTCTTCGTGCCCCTGGCCTCCGTGCGCGATCCCGACCTCGTGCCGTCCGCGATCGTCCAGGCTCTGGCGATCACCGTCGCCGGCACGCGCCTGCCGCTGGCCGCCGTTGCGGACCACCTGCGTGACAAGCATCTGTTGCTGGTGCTGGACAATTTCGAGCAGCTCCTACCGGCGGCGCCACTCGCCGCCCACCTGATGGAGCGCGCTCCCGCACTCAAGCTGCTCGTGACCAGCCGGGCGGTGCTGCACGTCTCGGGCGAGCAGGAGTACCCGGTCCCGCCGCTCGGCCTTCCCGACCTCAAGGCGCTGCCCGGACTGGACGCGCTCTCCCAGTACGAGGCGGTGCAGCTCTTCATCGAGCGGGCCGTCGCGGTCAAGCCCGATTTCCAGGTGACCAACGACAACGCCGCCGCGGTCGCGGGGATCTGCGAGCGCGTCGACGGCCTGCCGCTGGCGATCGAGCTGGCGGCGGCCCGGGTCAAGCTCTTCTCGCCCCAGGCGCTGCTCAACCGCCTGGAGAGCAGTCTCACCGTGCTGGTCAGTGGCGCGCGCGACCTGTCGGTGCGGCAGCAGACACTGCGCGGCGCCATCGCCTGGAGCACGGATCTGCTCGACGACGGCGGCCGTCGCCTCCTGGCGCGCTTCTCTGTCTTCGCCCGGGGCGCCGGGCTGGAGCAGGCGGAGCGGGTCTGCGGGCCCGATGCGGAGGTGGGTGCGCCGGTCGTGGACGGCCTCGACATGCTGGCCGATCAGAGCCTTCTCCGCCGCCTTCCCGAGCTCGACGAACCGCGGTTCCTGATGCTCCAGGTGATCCGCGAGTTCGCCCTGGAGCGACTGGAGGCCAGTGAAGAGGCGAAGACGATCCACGAACGCCACGCCCGTGCCTACCTGGAGCTGGCGGTGGAGGCGGAGCCGCATTTCGGCGATCTGGAGAAGGGGTGGCTCGACCGGCTGGAGCGCGACCACGACAACCTGCGCGCGGCTCTCGACTGGTGGGTGGCGAGCGGCGAGGCCTTCAACGCGATGCAGCTTGCGGCCTGCCTCTGGCGCTTCTGGCAGATGCGCGGCCACCTGCAGGAAGGCCGGACCCGGGTCGGCCAGGTGCTGGCCATGCCCGGCAGCCGCGACCACCGGGCGGAGCGCAAGCGCGTGCTGGAGGCGGCAGGGGGACTCGCCTACTGGCAGGCGGACATGGGGGCGGCCGAAACCTACTATCAGGAAGCGGTCGAGCTGAGCCGGGTCCTGGGCGATCCTGGCGACCTGGCCAACGCGCTCTACAACCTGGCCTTCCCCAGCCTGGTCGCGGCCACCGACCTTGCACGGGCCAGGCCCCTGCTGGAGGAAGCGATGTCAATCTTCCGCGGGCTGGACGATCGTCCCGGAATCGCCAAGACGGTCTGGGCGACCGGTTCCTACTATCTCTTCGGGCGAGACCCCGCCGCCGCAACCGCGTATTTCGATCAGGCGCGGGACCTCTTCCGGTCGCTCGGCCGCCGTTTCGACCTGGGCTGGGCCTTGCGAATGAGGGGCCTGACCGCGATCGCCATGAGGGATGCCTTGCTGGCCCGGTCGCAGTGCACCGAGGCGCTCCAGCTCTTCCTCGAGGCGCACGATGTCTCCGGGATCGTGATGCTGGTGGGTGACTTCGGCGGTATCGTCGCCCTCGAGGGCGACGGGGAGCGGGCGATCACGCTCAGCGAGGCGGCTGCCGTCCACCGGGTCAGCACCGGCGCCATGCTGGGGGTCCTGGGGACCGCTCACATCGATTGGCCGGAGCCTCCCGCGATCGGTGCCGTGGCTGAGGCGGCGGCCCGGGCCCGGGGCCGGGTCATGACGCTGGATGAGGCCGTGGCCTGCGCTCTCGAGCCGGCTGCTACGCCGTCGACCTAGGCTGGGAGTCAGCGTGGACGGCGGACTTTCCGCGCAGGCGGCGGGCTTTGGCCGCAGAGGCCCTGGCCTTTGCGGTCGCCTGCTCTAGCTCGCGCTCTGCCTCCCTGGCCCGCAGTTGCGCCCGCCGGGCGTCGGCAGCCATGGCGTCCGCCTGCTGGCGCAGGCGTCGCGCCGTGGCGGCTGCCTGCTGCGCCTGCTCCGCGTCGGCGCGGGCGGTCCGGGCCACGCGCTCCGCGTCCAGCCTGCGCTGCGCCGCCTTCTCCTCACGTGTCCGCTTTTGCTTCGCACTCAAAGCCTTGACCCTCTCCCCCTTCACGGGAGAGGGATGGGGTCGGGGTGCTGCAGTCCCGACGGCGAAGGCGGCGGTAAGCAGGTCCTCGCCGGCGCGGGGCTCAGTCAACAGCGCGCCCTGCCGCAGCCCTGCCCAGGACTCGCCCCCGGAGACCGCCGCCACCCTCAGGATCTCCTGCAGCCGTCGCAGCATGGCCTCGTCGGCGGCGTGGCCGTCCTCGCGTAGCGCCGCGCCGGCCGCCGAGGACGCGAGCTGCAACTCCCGCTGCAGCTCGGTGGACGCGCGCCGCAACTCGCCGGCCGCGCCCGCACTCCCCCTGACGGCCACCTGCTGGGCTCGCACCAGCTCCCCGCCCGCCCGACCCAGGCGATCCAGCGCCGCCTCGTCGCGCCGAGCCAGCTGGTTCACCGCCCACAGGGCGAGGGGCGGCTTGCGCAAGCCGTTGACCTGCGCCGCCAGCGCCCCCTGCCCGGCGGCCTTCAGCTCCCGGGCCCTGGCGGCTCGCCTGGCGGTGAAATCACCCAGGGGCGCGGCCAGCAGCTCGGCGGCGGCTTCCTCGATCCTCATACCCTGGTCGATCCTAGCCGTCCGCCTGTTGCTTTGTCCCGCCTGATCAGGCAGAGTAAGGACGTATGCTGCCCTCGCACACTCACCTTGGACGCCCTTGCGCCTTCACCTTGACATATCCTGGTGCGTGAGGTAAAAAGTTCCATTGAATGAGGGGCGGAAGGTGAGACCTGGCATGCCTGCTGCCGGCTCGGCCCCAGCGGGCGCCAGGCCGGCGCTAGCCCGATCCGAGCCTTCGGCTCTCAACGGTCGTGAGCTGCCCGACGGGCTCCAGCCGGCGACCCTGCTCGAGGTCCTGCGGGACGTTCGCCGGGGCAACGACTCGGCCCGGATCCCGCCCCACGGGAACGCCCAGGCGCGCCGGCTGATCGCGGAGCTGAACGCCCTGATCCAGACCGCCCAGCGCAGCCGCCAGGACCTCGCAAGGAGCGCCGACAGCGCCACCCGGGTGGCCCGCGTCCTCGAAGCCGTGGCGGCGGGCGACCTGTCCCAGACCATGGAGCTCGAAGGAGGGGCGCGGCCGATCCAGGAGCCTTTCGTGCGCACCGCGCGCACGGTGAACTCGATGGTGCGCCAGCTCCGCACCTTCACCTCGGAGGTGACTCGGGTGGCCGAGGAGGTCGGCACCCACGGCCGGCTCGGCGGTCAGGCGCGGGTGCGCGGGGCAGCGGGCGTCTGGAAGGAGCTGACCGACAACGTCAACTACATGGCTTTGAACCTGACTTCACAGGTCCGCAGCATCGCCGAGGTAACCACCGCCGTGGCCCGCGGCGACCTCTCCAAGAAGGTGACGGTGGACGTGCGGGGCGAGATCCTGGAGCTCAAGAACACCATCAACGTCATGGTCGACCAGCTCAACGCCTTCGCCTCCGAGGTCAGCCGGGTCGCTCGCGAGGTGGGTTCAGACGGCCGGCTGGGCGGCCAGGCCCAGGTGCCCGGCATCTCCGGCACCTGGAAGGAGCTGACCGACAACGTCAACTCCATGGCGCTCAACCTGACCACGCAGGTGCGGAGCATCGCCGAGGTGACCACCGCGGTCGCCAAGGGCGATCTCTCCAAGAAGGTCTCGGTCGACGTCCACGGCGAGGTGGCCCAGCTCAAGCACACCATCAACACCATGGTCGACCAGCTGAACGCCTTCGCCTCCGAGGTCACCCGGGTGGCCCGGGAGGTCGGCACCGAGGGCCGCCTCGGAGGGCAGGCGATCGTGCCCGGTATCTCCGGGACCTGGAAGGATCTGACCGACAACGTCAACCTGATGGCGGCCAACCTCACCGCCCAGGTGCGCAACATCGCCCAGGTGACGACCGCCGTCGCCCGGGGCGATCTCTCCAAGAAGATCACGGTCGACGTCCGGGGCGAGATCCTGGAGCTCAAGGACACCATCAACGTCATGGTCGACCAGCTCAACGCCTTCGCCTCCGAGGTCAGCCGGGTAGCGCACGAGGTGGGCACCGAGGGCCGGCTGGGAGGCCAGGCCGAGGTCACCGACCTGGCGGGTGTCTGGCGTGACTTGACCCACAACGTCAACCAGCTGGCCGCCAACCTCACCGCCCAGGTGCGCAACATCGCCGAGGTCACGACCGCCGTCGCCCGAGGCGACCTCTCCAAGAAGATCACGGTCGGCGCCCAGGGCGAGATCCTGGAGCTGAAGGACACGATCAACGTCATGGTCGACCAGCTGAACGCCTTCGCGGGCGAGGTCACCAGGGTGGCGCGCGAGGTGGGCACCGAGGGC
>VBIC01000110.1 GCA_005881425.1 Chloroflexota bacterium
AACGTCAACTACATGGCTCAGAACCTGACCTCCCAGGTGCGCAACATCGCCGACGTGACCACCGCCGTCGCCCGGGGCGACCTCTCCCGCAAGATCACGGTCGACGTCCACGGCGAGATCCTGGAGCTGAAGAACACCATCAACGGTATGGTCGATCAGCTCAACGCCTTCGCCGGCGAGGTCACCCGGGTGGCCCGCGAGGTCGGCATCGAGGGCCGCCTGGGCGGCCAGGCCTACGTCGCCGGCGCCTCGGGGACCTGGCGGGACCTGACCGACAACGTCAACCAGCTGGCTGCCAATCTCACGACCCAGGTGCGCAACATCGCCGACGTGACCACCGCGGTCGCCCGGGGCGACCTCTCCAAGAAGATCACGGTCGACGTCAGGGGCGAGATCCTGGAGCTGAAGGACACGATCAACACCATGGTCGACCAGCTCAACGCCTTCGCCTCCGAGGTCACCCGGGTGGCGCGCGAGGTGGGCACCGAGGGCAAGCTGGGCGGGCAGGCACAGGTCAGCGGTGTGGCCGGCACCTGGAAGGACCTGACCCACAACGTCAACCTGATGGCCGGCAACCTGACCGACCAGGTGCGTGGCATAGCCCGAGTCGTCAC
The DNA here is from genome assembly GCA_005881425.1 of Chloroflexota bacterium. Taxonomy (GTDB): domain Bacteria; phylum Chloroflexota; class Dormibacteria; order CF-121; family CF-121; genus CF-120. The sequence goes on from VBIC01000110.1 coordinate 615, forward strand.
CGCGGTCGCCCATGGCGATCTGAACAAGAAGCTGGTGCTCGAGGCCAAGGGCGAGATCGCGGCGCTCGCCGACATCATCAACGAGATGACCGGCACCCTGGCCCGCTTCGCCGAGCAGGTAACCACCGTGGCCCGCGAGGTCGGCTCGCAGGGCAAGCTGGGCGGACAGGCGGTCGTGCCTGGCGCGGCCGGTACCTGGGGCGACCTCACCGACAACGTCAACCGGCTGGCCGCCAACCTCACGATCCAGGTGCGCGCGATCGCTGACGTGGCCACCGCTGTGACCGAGGGCGACCTGACCCGATCGATCGGGGTCGAGACCCAGGGCGAGGTGGCGCTGCTCAAGGACAAGATCAACGAGATGATCCGGCGCCTGCGCGAGACCACCGAGCGCAACCGGGAGCAGGACTGGCTCAAGACCAACCTGGCCAAGCACACCCGGATGCTGCAGGGCCATCGCGACCTGACCACCGCGGCCCAGCGCATCCTGGACGAGGTCGTCCCCCTGGTCGATGCCCAGCACGCGACCCTCTACACCTCCGAGCAGACCGAGGCTGGGCGGCCCATCCTGCGGCTGCGGGCGGCCTACGCCCACACCGCCGAGGAGCTGCCCAGCGAGTTCCGGCTGGGCGAGGGGCTGATCGGCCAGTGCGCCCTGGGCCAGCGTCCGATCGTGATGCAGGACCTCCCCTCCGGCGCCCTGAGCGTCCGCACCGGGCTGGGTGAGATCACCCCGCTCGAGGTGCTCCTGATCCCGATCCTCTTCGAGGGCGAGGTCAAGGCCGTGATCGAGCTGGCCTCGGTGCGGCATTTCAGCCGCATCCACCTGGACTTCCTCCAGCAGCTGACGGAAAGCATCGGCATCGTGTTCAACGCCATCGAAGCCAACATGCGCACCGAGGAGCTGCTCAAGCAGTCGCAGATCCTCTTCGCCGAGGCCCAGGAGGCGAGCCGCAGCAAGAGCGCCTTCCTCAGCATGGCGGCGCACGAGCTGCGCACGCCGCTGTCCGTGATCACCGGCTACCTGTCGATGCTCCAGGACGGGACCCTGAGCGCCGAGACCTCGCAGCGACCGATCGAGATGCTGGTGGCCAAGGCCAAGGAGCTGAACCGGATCGTGAACGACCTGCTGATGGCGGCTCGTGTCGAAGGCGGCACCGTTCCCACCCAGATCATCCGCCTCGACCTGCGCCAGGCCGTCGAAGAAGCGCTGGCCCGGGCGGAACCGCGCATCACCCTTTTAGGCGCGAGCGTCAGCTACTCCCCGCCGCCTCTGGCGGTGACGGTGGCGGTGGACCGGGAGCAGATCGGCCGCATCCTCGACAACCTGCTCAACAACGCCCTGACCTACACCCGGGAGCGTCCCCGGATCAAGCTCTGGATCTCGACCGACGCCATGGCCCAGGTCTTCGTCGAGGACAGCGGGTTGGGCATCCCGCGTGACCTGCGGGAGCGGATCTTCGAGCGCTTCTACCGCATCGACCATCCCGAGCTGGGCCCCCAGCCGGGCACGGGCCTGGGGCTGTTCATCAGCCGCGAGCTCGCCCACCGCATGGGCGGCTCGGTCACCCTCGACTGGAGCGAGGTGGGCGAGGGCACCCGGTTCGCGCTCAGCCTGCCCGCCGCCGCTACGCTGGAGATCTCGCCGAGCGTTCCCCAGGTGCTGGCCGCCTCCTAGGGATAAAGCCTGAGCCCCTGACCACCGAATATCATTTCCGGACCGACTGGCGATTCCAGGCCCCGCCCCCCCGCGTCTGGAAGGTGGTCATGGACCTGCAGCGCTATCCGGCGCTCTGGAGTGACTTCACTCAGGTCCGCCTGATCCGCGGCGACGGCCACAGCCTCGGTTCCGCCTTCGCCTGCGAGACCAGGGGCAGCCTGCCCTACAGCCTCCGCTACGTCCTAGAGGTGGTGCGCTTCGATGAGCCGCGCTCCGCGGTCCTTCGCTCCAGCGGTGACCTGGTCGGAAGCGGCCGCTGGGAGTTCTCCGAGCCGGAGCCCGGCTCGACCCTCGCCACCTACTACTGGGACGTGGCTACGACCCGGCGCATCCTGAACCTGGTCGCGCCGCTGGCCCGGTCCTTTTTAGAGCGCAACCACACGGCCGTGATGGCCCGCGGCTACCGGGCCCTCAGGCCGCTCGCCGAGGCCGCTCCCCCGTTCACCACCGCCTGACCGGGAGGGATAGGGCGGGAGGCGCGTTGCTATGAAGCACGATGCTGCGCTGGATGGTGTTCTTCTTCGTGGTCCTGCTGGCGATCGTCGCCTTCGTGGCCTTCGTGCTCGGGGTTCCGATCCCGGGGCTCGAGCCCTATCAGCCCTCGTCGCCCTTCAGTCCGGGCGGCCCGAGCTGAGTTCAGGCTGGCGGACGGGCGCGCCGGCGCGCCTGACCCCCTCGAGCCAGGCTTCGGCCAGGATCCGGGCAGTCGACTCCTGCTCGCCCCGACGCCGGTCCAGCTCCTCGAGCAGGCGCTCCGGCCCCTGCGGACCGAGCTGCCGTTCCAGGCTGGCGCGGCTTTGCGGATCCAGCCACCCGCGCACCATCTCCGTCGTGGCCTCGAGGTGGAACTGAACGCCGTAGGCGTGTTCGCCCCAGCGGAAGGCCTGGTTGGACTCCGCGGTTCCTCCCAGAAGGACCCCGCCCTCTGGAATGTGGAACGCGTCGTCGTGCCAGACGAAGGCGTGCAGCGGACGCGGCAGCCGGCCGAAGACCGGGTCACGATCGGCGGCGTCGGAGAGCCGGATCAGGGAAAAGCCCACCTCGGTGGTGGGTAGGCGATCGACGCGGGCGCCGAGGCTTGCCGCCAGCAGCTGGCTCCCGAGGCAGACGCCCCAGTAGGGCATGCCGGCCTTGACGGCCTCGCGGATCGTCCGCATCTCCTCCTCCAACCAGGGGAAGGCCTGGGTATCGTTGACTCCCATGTCGCCGCCCATGCTGATGATGGCGTCGTAGCCGGCCGGGGCCGGGACCGGCTCGCCCTGGTCGACCTCGACCACGGTCGCGCTCGCCCCCTGTTGCTCGGCCACCTCGCGGTAGACGCCGGCTGGGTTCGAGCGGCTGTGCTCCAGGATCAGGATCCGCACCATCTGATTATCGGCCGAAGCCCGCCCACCGACTTCATCCCTGATCCGACCCGGCCACAATAGGACGGTGCCGGAGGACGCCGAGGCGATCGTGGTCGGAGGGGGACTCAGCGGCCTGGTCGCCGCGTCTGAGCTGGCGGAAGCCGGGCGGCGCACCATCCTGCTGGAGCAGGAGCCGGCTCCCTGGCTCGGCGGCCAGGCCTTCTGGTCCCTGGGCGGTCTATTTCTGGTCGACTCTCCCGAGCAGCGCCGGCTCGGTATCCACGATTCCCACGAGCTGGCCTTGCAGGACTGGATGGGGTCAGCCGGTTTCGACCGCGAAGAGGATGCCTGGCCGCGGCGGTGGGCCCAGGCTTACGTCGCCTTCGCCGCGGGTGAGAACAGGGCCTGGCTGCGGTCGCTCGGCGTCCGGTTCTTCCCCATCGTGGGCTGGGCCGAGCGCGGTGGCTACGGGGCGATCGGGCATGGTAATTCGGTGCCCCGCTTTCATCTCGCCTGGGGCACCGGGCCGGGAGTGATGGCGCCGTTCGAGCGGCGGGTGCGCGAGGCGGTCGAGAGCGGCCTCATCACTCTGAGGTTCCGGCACCGCGTCGACCGGCTCACGCTGCAGGGCGGGATGGTCGAGGGGGTGGAGGGGACGGTCCTGGAAGCGGGCTCGACCGTGCGCGGCGCGTCCAGCGGCCGGCGCCCGGTGGGTGAGTTCCAGCTCCGGGCTCAGGCCGTGATCGTGACCTCGGGCGGCATCGGCGGCAACCAGGACCTGGTCCGGGACAGCTGGCCGCCGCGTCTGGGTCAGCCGCCGGCCCAGCTCTTGAACGGCGTGCCGGCGCACGTCGACGGGCGCATGCTGGGGATCGTGGAGGCCGCCGGCGGCCGCGTGGTCAACCGCGACCGGATGTGGCATTACGTGGAGGGAGTCCGCAACTGGAATCCAATCTGGCCCGGGCACGGGGTCCGGATCCTGCCCGGGCCCTCGTCGGTCTGGCTCGACGCGCGCGGAAGCCGCCTTCCGGTCCCGCTCTTCCCCGGCTTCGACACCCTCGGCACCCTGGCCCATCTGCGTCGGGGGGGCTTCGATCACTCCTGGTTCGTGCTCACCCCCCAGATCCTGCGCCGCGAGTTCGCGCTCTCCGGGTCGGAGCAGAATCCGGACCTGACCAACCGCGACCTGCGACTCCTGGCCCGACGGGTGCTGGCCGGAAGCAGTCCGCCCGCGCCGGTCGAGGCCTTCGTCCGCCGCGGCGAGGACTTCCTCCAGGCGCAGAGCGTGGACGACCTGGTCCGCCAGATGAACGAGCTCGCCGGTGCGCCGCTGGTCGAGGCCGCGGCCCTGGAGCGCGAGCTCCGGGCTCGCGACCGCGAGGTCGACAACCCGTTTTCCAAGGACATGCAGCTGGTGGCGATCCGCGGCGCCAGGCGCTACCTCGGCGACCGGTTGATCCGGGTGGCCCGGCCCCATCACATCCTCGACCAGAGGTCAGGTCCCTTGATCGCGGTCCGGCTGCGGGTGCTCACCCGCAAGACGCTGGGCGGAATCGAGACCGACCTCGACGGCCGCGTCCTGCGTGCGGACGGCCAGCCGCTGCCCGGCCTCTACGCCGCCGGTGAGGTTGCCGGCTTCGGCGGCGGAGGCATGCACGGCTACCGCTCGCTCGAAGGCACCTTCCTGGGCGGCTGCCTCTTCTCCGGCCGGATCGCGGGACGTGCCGTGGCCGCCTCTCTCCGCTGAGATCGCAGCGGCGGCCGCCGCGCGGGCATCCTGTAGGCTTGAGGGCGCGTGATGGCAGCTCGAGCAGAAGCAGGATGGAGGAATCCGTGGCTGGTCCTGGTCTTCCTCAGCCTCGGGTTCTTCATGATCCTGCTCGACACGACGATCGTGAACATCGCGATCCCGTCGATGATATCCGGCCTGCACAGCTCGCTGGACCAGATCCTCTGGGTCCTCAACGCCTACCTCCTCGTCTACGCGGTCCTGCTCATCACCTGCGGCCGGCTCGGCGACCTGGTCGGCCCCCGCCGCCTGTTCATCATCGGTCTGGTCGTCTTCACCGTGGCCTCAGCCCTCTGCGGCCTGGCCCAGGACGGCGGCCAGTTGATCGCGGCCCGCATCCTCCAGGGGATCGGCGGCGCCATCCTGACGCCGCAGACGCTGAGCATCATCACCACCATCTTCCCGTCCGAGCGCCGGGGCGCGGCCTTCGGGATCTGGGGAGCGGTCGCCGGAGTGGCGGCGATCACCGGCCCCACTCTGGGCGGCTTCCTCGTCAGCTACGTCGACTGGCGCTGGATCTTCTACGTCAACGTGCCCGTCGGGCTGATCGCTCTCGGCGGAGCGCTCTTCGTCGTTCCTGACCTGCGCCCGGGCCGGCGCCACCGGCTCGACCTGGTCGGCGTCGCCCTGGCCAGCGTGGGCCTTTTTCTGATCGTCTTCGGCCTGGTCGAAGGCCAGCGCTACGACTGGGGCGCGATCTGGGGTGCGATCACCATTCCCGAGATGATCGTAGCCGGCGCCGTCCTGCTCCTGGTCTTCGTCGCCTTCGAACGCTACCAGGCCGAGCCGTTGCTGCCGCTGACCCTCTTCGGCAACCGCAACTTCAGCATCGCCATCTGGGTCAGCGCCGTGGTCGCCTTCGGCATGCTCGGCTTCTTCATCCCGGTCACCATCTTCCTGCAGTCGGTGCTCGGCTTCTCGGCCCTCAAGGCCGGTCTGACCTTCGTGCCCATGTCGATACTGTCGATGCTGGTGGCGCCCTGGGCAGGTCGTCTCTCCGATCGCCTCGGCGGTAAGTACATCCTGCTCGCGGGCCTGACCTTCTTCGCCGCCGGCATGGGACTGGTCGTGTACCTGATCTCCCTGAGCGCCACCCAGGCCACCTTCTGGGGACCGGCGGCGCTGGCCGGCATCGGCATGGGCATGACCTTCGCACCCCTGACCACGGTGGCCATGCGAAACGTAAGTCCGCAGATGGCGGGCGCCGCCTCCGGCGTGCTCAACACCGTCCGCCAGCTGGGCGGCGCGGTGGGCAGCGCGGTGATCGGCGCGGTACTGCAGAACCGGCTGGCCACCCAGCTCCACGACCAGGCCGTGGCCTACTCGGGTCGGGTCGATCCCGCCTTCCGCAGCCGCTTCATCGACGGCTTCTCCCACGCCGCCTCGAGTGGCTTCCAGGTCGGCGTCGGGCAGACGGGGGGCGTCCAGCTACCGCCAGGCGTACCCCCGGCAGCGATCCAGTCGCTGCGCGTCCTCTTCAAGCTGGTCTTCGACCAGGCCTACACCAATGCGGTCCGTCCCACGCTCGCGGTCTCCATCGCCGTCCTCGCGGTGGGCGCCTTGAGCTGCCTGCTGATCGAGAGGCGGGTCAAGGCCGCGGCCCGGGCCCAACGAGCCGAGCAGCGCACGCAGGCCGCCGCCGGCTGAGCGTCTCCTCCCTCAGCTCGTCGGGCGGGCCATCGAGCGGACCCGGCTCAGGCGGCTCGCATGCGCAGGCGGATCACCCCGCCGTCGCCCAGGGTGCGGACCTGGACCAGGTCGCACAGCTGATTGGCGAGCCAGAGGCCGCGCGACGATCGCAGGTCGGCGCTCGGCCGCTCGCGGTCGCTCAGCGGATCGCTGATGCGTCCGCCGTCACGCACCTCGCATACGAGCGCGCCGTCATCCCGCCAGACTCGGAGCCGTCCTCGTCCGCCGCCGTGCCGCACGCTGTTGGTGGCCACCTCGTTGACCGCGACCACCAGGTCGGCCATGCGCGCGCTGCGCAGGCCGGCCCGTGCCGCCTCGTGCATGATCGTGGCTCGCAATGAGCGGAGGGAGTGGGATTCGAAGGCCAGCTCTCTAAGGGCCTCCGGGGGCGGCGGCAGGGGGGAGGCGAAGGCGGCGGGCTGTGCCAGCCCGGAGGCTGGGCTCTCCCGGGCGCGCTCCTCTTGCCGGACGAAGGGATGGCTCCCCTCAGCCTCGCTGATGGCTGAAGGCGCGAGCGGCTGTCGGTCGTAGATGACCAGGTTCGCGGGCGGACTGAAACCGGCCAGCTCCATGGTCCGCCGCACCTGATGCGGCATTCCATACAGCCCCAGGCTCGAGCCGCCCTCGAGCCGCTGGGCGGCGCTGAGGATGGCGCGCAGGCCCGCCAGGTCGCAGAACAGGACGCTGGAGAGGTCGACGGAGAGTGGCTCGCGACCCGCGCTCTCCCGGGCCAGCAGGTGGGTCAGCGCGTCGGCGTTGGAGGCGTCGATCTCTCCGGAAAGCAGAAGGCGAGGCGGACCGCCGGCGCGCGCGACCTCCAGCATCCCGTCGTCGAAGACGACCGCGTCGGGGGAAGCGTCGTCCTTGCAGGAGGCCTCGACCGCCGAGCCGAGGAAGGCCTGTGCCTCAGGCGAGAAGGCGCGGATTCCGGCGCCGTCGAGCCGGGAGGCCGGGTCGAGCCGGTTGCGTGCCCAGGTCGTCAGCGACGCCTCGATCAGCTCCAGCAGCGGGGCGATCGGCAGGCCGGCGTCACGAAAGCGCTCTTCGTTGGTCCGCAGGAAGCCCGCGATCGCATTCCGGTACCGGACCAGCTGCCGGTCCATCTCGTCCCGCAGCTGCCAGTCGGCAGGGGCGACGCTCAAACGTTCCCGAGCATGGTAGAGACCTTTCCGGTGCGGATCGCTGAAGCGGTCGAACTCCTGCTGCAGCGCCCGCACCAGTTCCAGGCGTTCCAGGCCGACCCGGGCCACCCAGCGCCGGCGCTGGCCGGAATCGCCGAGCGCGCAGCGCGGATAGAAACGGCCGGTCTGCGCCGTGTCGCTGCCGATCTCGAGGTGCCGGCAGGTCAGGTGCGTGTGCAGCTGGCGGTCGTCCGAGTCAGCCGCGATGAAGGTCGTGGCCTGGTAGGCGGGGCAGGCCGTGAAGTCGG